>DATLNO010000259.1:0-19547 GCA_035536715.1 Solirubrobacteraceae bacterium | reverse complement strand
TAGGTCTCGACGTCCATGAGCTTCGGCACGTGGACGCTGCCGATCTGCGAGACGAGGCCCAGGTCGTTGCGCAGCAGGTCGACGATCATCAGGTGCTCGGCGCGGTCCTTGGGGCTGCGCGCGAGCGCATCGCGGGCGGCGGTGTCGGCCGCCGGATCGGCGCCCCTGCGGGCGGTGCCCTTGATCGGCTTGGCCTCGACGGTGCGGTCGCGGGTCGCGCGCAGGAAGCGCTCGGGGGAGGAGCTCAGGACCGCGCCCTCCCGCATGCGCAGGTAGGCGCTGTAGGGGGCCGGGTTCACGCGGCGCAGCACGCGATACAGCTCGAACGTGTCGCGCAACGGCGGCAGCGCGAGCTTGTTCGTCAGGCAGATCTCGTAGCTCTCGCCGGATTCGAGCAGGCGCTTGCAGGTCTCGATGTTCGCCTTGTAGTGCTCGCGCCCGCGGCTGAGCGTGAACTCGAGCGCCGCCTGATCGTGGTCGAGCATCCGTGGTTCGCCGAGCTCCGGCAGCGTCGCGAGTGCGTCCTGCGTTGCCGTGAGCCAGTCATCGGCGGCGGCGACCTCCGCCGCGCTGCCGTCGCTGATCGCCAGCACATGCGTCCGGCCGAGCTCGTGGTCGATTGCCACGATGCGGTCGGCGAGCAGCAGGAAGGCGTCCGGCAGCTCGGACTCATGTGCCTTCGTCGCGCCGCAATCGGCCTTCAGCTCATAGCCGAGGTATCCGACGAAGCCGCCGTTGAGGTCGAACGGCAGCTCGGGGTTGTCGGTGTGCAGCCGGGCAAGCTCGCGGCTGAGATAGTGAAACAGCTTCTCCTCGTGGAGGCGGCTCTCGGCGCCGTGCGTGACGGTCAGCCGCGAGCCGCCGACCGCGTAGCGGACCTGACGACCCAGACCGCCCATCGCCGCGCCCATGAAGCTGAAGCGCGACAAGGCGGGGTCGACGAGGCTCGAGTCCAGCCAGAAGGCGTGCTCGTGCTCACCGAAGAGCGTCGCAAACGCGCTCTCGGCGTCTGCGACGGTGTCGAGGACGCGATGGGCGACCTGCACGGCGCCGCTGCTGCGCGCCGGGGGACGGCCGCCCGGCACGACCGTGCTGCGCGGCAGCGCACGTGCGCCGCGCGGGCGCCGGCGATCGGGCGACAGCGCGACGAAGTTCGCGACAAGCTCCTCACCGTGCTCGGTGCCGATCGACTCGGGATGAAACTGCACACCCCATGCCGGACGATGGCGGTCGCGGATCGCCATCAGCGTGCCGTCGTCGGCCCAGGCGATCGCCTCGAGCTGCGGCGGCAGAGCCGGCTCGACGACGAGCGAGTGGTAGCGGACGGCGTGAAAGCCCTGCGGAATGCCGGCGAACACACCCTCGCTGCGATGGAACACCCGGCTGATCCGGCCGTGCACGATCTCGTCGGCGCGCACGACGCTGCCGCCGTGGACGTGGGCGAGGCCCTGATGGCCGAGGCAGACGCCGAGCACCGGGATCTCGCGCTGCGCGAGCGCCGCACGACCGATGCCGAGGTCGCGCTCGCGCTCCGGACGGCCCGGCCCCGGCGAGACGACGATGCGGTCCCACCGATGGCCGGCCAGCGCGCTCCAGTCGGCCTCGTCGTTGCGCACGACGACCGGTTCCTCGCCCGTCACACTGGCGATGAGCTGGTAGAGGTTGAACGTGTACGAGTCGTAGTTGTCGATCAGCAACGTCGTCACGAGTGGTCAACACCCTAGACACCCTCCTGCGCTGGACCGGGCGTGACCTCGCGCCGCTCGACGGCGAGCCGGCAAGCGCATTGCTCGTCGCCGATTCGTGGCTCGTCGACGAGGGCTACGAACGTGCCGCGGCCGCGCATTGGGCGCGCTTCGCCAAGTCGTGCCTGCAGCTCGGCGTGGTGCGCGCGGAGCTGGGTGCGTTCGAGGCGGCAGCCCGAGCCGCCCTGCCGCGGGAGGGGCGCTGGTTTCCGCGCGTCGAGTTGACCGCGGAGGGGCTGGGGCTGCGGCTGCGGCGGGCGCCGAGGGTGGGCGGGCCCGGTTCGGCGCGCGTGCTGATCGGTCCGCCGGGGGATCCGCGCGAGGCGCCGCTGCGCAAGGGGCCCGATCTCGCGCTGCTCGAATCGCTGCGGGCGGGCGCCCGCGAGCACGGCGCCGACGAGTTGCTGCTCTGCGACGGCTCCGGCACATTGCTGGAGGGCGCGCTGTCGAGCCTGCTGTGGTGGGAGGACGAGGCGCTCTGCACGACGATCGACGAGCATGCGCTGCCGGGGGTCACGCGCGCGCTGCTGCTCGCGCGCGCCGGCGAGCGCGGTGTCGAGGTGCGCAAGCGGGCCCCGAGACCCGAGGAGCTCGACGGGCGGGAGACGTGGCTGACGAGCGCGCTGCACGGCATCCGCGTCGTACGGGGCTGGGTGGGCTCGCCGATCGAGGCCGGCGCCGCCGAGCGGGCGCCCGCCTGGCGCGAGGAGCTCGACCGGGATGGCTGACGCGGACTACGACACGATCGCCGCGGTCTACGACTTCCTCGTTCCCGATGCGTTGCTGACGCCGGAGGGCAGCGCCGCCGCGTTCGGCGATCACGTGAACCCGCGCCACCCACCCGCGCGCGTGCTCGACTGCGCGTGCGGCACCGGTACGCTCGCCGTCGGGCTCGCGCTGCGCGGCTGCGACGTCGTCGCGACAGACGCGAGCAACGCGATGGTCGCGCGCACCGCCCACCTGGCGGCCGAGCACGGGGTCGACCTGCAGCCGTCGATCTGCCGCTGGGAGGACATCCCGGCGCGGGCCTGGACAGAGCGCTTCGACGTCGTCTTCTGCGTCGGCAACTCCCTGCCCCACGCCGCCGGCCGCGATGCCCGCCGCGCGGCGCTGATCGCGATGGCGCAAACGTTGCGCCCCGGCGGCGCGCTCGTCGTCACCTCTCGCACCTGGGAGCAGGTGCGCGCGGCCGGATCGCGGCTGCAGGTCGGCGAGCAGCTCGTCGTGCGCGACGGACGCCGCGGGCTGCCGGTCTACAGCTGGACGATTCCTGCGGCGTGGGACGAGCCGCACTACTTCGACGTCGCGGTCGCGCTCGTCGGCGACGACGGAGCGGTCGAGACCTTCCGGGAGCGGTTCGGGTTCTGGCCGTTCACGGAGGCGGAGCTGCGAGAGGACCTGCGCTCGGCGGGCCTGGAACCCGAGGGCGCAGGGGTGCCGGCCGACAAGGCCGGGCGCTACCTCGTCACCGCGCGGCGGCCGCCCTAACCACCCGAGCGCACCTCGTCGCGCAGGCGCTCGATCTCGCGCAGCAGCTCGCGCTGGCGGCGGATGACGTCGTCCAGGCGCCGCCCGACGCTGCCGCCGCCGCTCGGCGTTGTCGCCGTGCCGGGCGTGGTGGTCGTGCTCGGCGTCGTCGACGTGCCCGGCGTGGTCGTCGTCGGCTGCTCGTCCTCGGTCCCGGGTGCGGCGACGCCGTCCGCCGCGGCGTCGCTCGGGATCTCGCCGGTCTCGATGTAGCGCAGCGTCTTGGCCTCGGCCTGCGAGTCACGGTCGTTGTCGAAGATCGCGACGAGCTTGTTCGTCTCGGCATCGACGACCACGGTCTTGGACACCGCGTTGGCCTCGTTCGGGATGATCGACGTGAGGTAGACGAGCCGGCCCTTGACGAACACCGGGCGCGGCTCGACCACGCGGAAGTTGCCCGTTCCGGCCCCGCCGGGAGCGTTGTCGCCGTAGTCGATGCCGGGGATCGAGACGGCCCGCACGGCCTGCAGCGCGCGCCGGTTGCCGCTCAGCGACGTGCGCGACGGCACGCGCCAGATGCGGGTTCTGCCGGTCGTCGCGTCGGTGAGGAAGATCGCGCTCGCCGCGAACGCGCGGCCGTAGGGCTCCGCGACCGAGACCCATTGCGTCCCGAGGCCGGCCGCGCCGAAGTCGACGAGGTAGGGCTGGCGGTTGGTCTCGGTGTCCGTGATCCGCGTCTGGTTCTCGTGCACGAACCAGGCGTTCCACAGGCCGCCCTTGTACTGGTAGGCCTCCTGGATCCGCCGCGCCTGCGTGTCGGAGAAGATCCGCCCGGTGACGGCGAGCTCGGGGCGGCGCGCGGCCTCCTCGGGCTCGAGATCCTCGATCGTCCCGTCGGGCGCGACGACGAAGACCCCGCCGAGCACCGGCCGGCGGATCAGGATCCCCTTGTACTCGAGGTAGGGCACCACGATCCGTGGCTGCCCGCCCGCGCTCTCGATCCCGATCGGCTCCTCGAGCGTGATGAGAAAGCGCTTCTTCAGCAGGCGCCAGCGCAGGTTGTCCGTGATCTGGACGCCCGGCGCCGTCTCCAGCTCGCCGTCGACGTACTTCAGGGTGCGCGCCGTCTGCTCGGCATCGAGCTCGACGATTCCCTGGCTCTTCTTGCTGAAGATGCGAAAGGCGCCCTGTGGCGTGCGCAGTGCGGTCCAGACGAGGCCGTCGCCGGAGTTGACGATGCGGAAGTTCGTCAGCGTCTCGGTCGGGGAGTTGAAGGCGCTCGACGCGTTGACCTCGGCGACCTCGCGCGGTACGAGGCGTACCTTGCCGCCGGCCGGAAGGCCCGGGATCGCCTCGTAGTTCGTGTTGTCCACGATCGACTTGGCGACGAGCGGCGTGTTCAGCGCGGCGGCCAGGACGAAGGCGAAGAAGGCCATCGCCGGGAACGCGAACAGGTACGTCGGCGGGCGCACGCCGGTGCGCAGATCCTCGAGCGTCGTCCAGCTGCGCTGCGAGCGGCGCAGCAGCATGCCGCCGGCGATCAGCAGGGCCAGCGGCAGCAGCCAGACGAGCGGCTGCGTCCAGAAGAACAGCGCGAAGCCGTGCCAGATCGGCCGCACGAGCCACAGGACGACGAGCGCCACGACCGCAAACGCGACCGGGACGGGCTTGATGTTCGGAAGGCGGCGTGGCATCGCCGACCCGACAATACGGCTTCACCGGCGGTGCGGGAGCGGTCGCCCCCGCGCGCGCCGTTGCAGCGTCGAACCGGTTACCCCGGCTGCGGGACGACGCGGATGTACGGCCGCGTGGCCTGCCACCCGTCGGGCCAGATCTCCTTGGCGGCCTCGTCATTGACCGAGCCGGCGATGATGACGTCGTCGCCCTGCTGCCACTGGGCGGGCGTCGCGACCTTGTGCTTGGCCGTGAGCTGCAGCGAATCGATGACGCGCAGCACCTCGTCGAAGTTGCGGCCGGTCGTCATCGGATAGACGAGGACGAGCTTGATCTTCTTGTCGGGCCCGATGACGAACACATTGCGAACCGTCTGATTCTGGGCCGCCGTGCGGTCGGTCGCCTCGCCCTCGACGTTGCTGGGAAGCATGCCGTAGAGCTTGGAGACCTTGAAGTCGCCGTCGCCGATCAGCGGGTAGTTCGGCGCCGTGCCGGCGATCGCCTCGATGTCCTCGGACCACTTCTCGTGGTTGCCGACGGGGTCGACGGAGAGGCCGATGATCTTCGTGTTGCGCTTGTCGAACTCCGACTTGATCGAGGCCATGTAGCCGAGCTCGGTCGAGCAGACAGGCGTGAAGTCACGCGGGTGCGAGAAGAGCACGCCCCAGGAGTCGCCGAGGTAGTCGTGGAGCGAGATGGGGCCTTCGGTCGTCTCGGCCTCGAAATCAGGGGCGTCGTCGCCAATCGTCAATGCCATGTGAGCATCCTCCAATGCGCGAAATGGGTAAAAACCTGGTGCGATTCCTACCATTCAACGTAGCACTTGCCGGACATCAGCTGTGCGCCATCCAAGGTGCGGCGCACAAACGCGATCAATCCGTGGTCGAATGGTGCCCGATCGTCACCCGCACGCGCGATTACGAACGGCGTAACGGCGGTGTGGCGGCGACCACCAGCGACGGATATCCGCCGCGCGTCAGGACGACCCGGCGGGTCACCTCGAAGCCCGCCGCCGCGAGGTCTTCGCAGGGGTCGAGCGGGCGCAGGCCGCCCCACTTCCGCGGGCGGACATGCGCGGCCAGACGTAGCGCGTATCCGCTGAGGCGGCCGGGCGGTCGCCGTTCGTCGACCCAGATCGTCACGACGACAAGACGCGCGGCGGCCGTGTCGCGCAGCAGACGCCGCGCCGCGGAGAGCACGTCGTGCCGCTCCTGCCGGCCGAGCAGGTGCAGCAGGTAGGCGCATGTCACGACGTCGGCCCAGCCGTCCGGGAGCGGGACCGCGCGCGCATCGGCTTGCAGCACAGAACAGCCCGGCGCGAGCGGCGCGGCCCGCGCGAGCATGCCCCCAGATCGGTCGATACCGATCGCCGCTCGCGGACGCTGCGGCTGCGCGGCGAGGCGGCGCAGCAGCAGGCCGGTTCCCGTCCCGAGGTCGACGAGCCGCTCGTCGGCCGCCGGGGCGGCGAGTCGTATCGCGGTATCGATCGCGCGCAGCTCGAGGCGCTCCTGCGCGTCGTAGCGGCGCGCGAGCCGGTCCCACGTCGCGGGGTCTGCGCGATCCATGGTGTTGCACTATCGCGGCCCTGACGCGGCAGCGGTTCAGTCCGGTAACCCGGGTGCGGGCGCGCCGGAACCGGTGCGGACAGCGCAGCGCGCGGGTAGTGGGCGCGCATCGAGAACTCCCTGCTCGGCAGCCACCTCAACGACCAGCTCGCGGCCGGCATCCTGCGGCGCGAGCTCGCGCTCCCGAGCCTGCTCGTGATGGGCGCGCGAGTCCGTTGCGCCGTGTCCTGAACCCGAAGCCTCAGCCGGGCGTGCGAGTCGAGGTGGTCCCGCGTGCGGGCCACGTCCTGTTCGAGGAGGCGCCCGACGAGGTGCTGGCGCTCGCGTACGACTGGCTCGGCCGGCAGGGACTCAAGTGAGAGCTCCTGCGTACCGCACCGACGTCTGGGACGCGCTGACGTCGACGCCCGGCGCCGAAGCGTCGGCGCGTATCGGCAGGTCGACGACGTTCTGCGCGATCAGGTACGGCGAGATGTGCTCGCCGCTGACCTTCGCCGGAGCCCAGAGCAGCGGCTCGTTGGACGCACGCTCGCGCCCCTGCAGGAACTGGTCACCAGCGCCCGTCATCAAGCGCCCGCGGAGCACCTGCTGCAAGGGCGGGATCTCGATGTCGGCGCCGGCGCGAACGGCGATGTGCGCGGCGGCCACGTCCGCCTGCTGGCAGGCCAGGCCGCCCTGCTTGATCGGCCGGTCGGTCGCGTCGCCAACGGCGTACACGCACTCCAAGCCGTGGACGAGGCCGACGTCGTCGACCGCGATGAAGCCGTCCGCGTCGCACGGGATGCCGCTGAGCCGGGGACCTTCGAGCAACGGCAGCGCCACGACGCAGTCGACCACGAGCTGCGCCTCGCCGCTGATGTCGAGGCGGCCGGTGTGGTGGATCTGTGCCTCTACGCCGGGATGCACGGTGATGCCGGCGGCGTCGAGGAGGCCGGCGACCGCGGCACTGCCCTCGGGCCCGAAGATGTCCAGCGGCGCGAGCTCGGGCGTCACGACATGGATGGCGACCTCGGCGCTCATCGACCACACCTCTTGGGCGGTCATGAGGGCGAGCTCGTAGATCGGAAGCGGCCACGAGCAGCCGGGCGGGACGACGAAGGCGACCGAGCGCGACCAGCCCTCCTCGAGGTCGGCCAGGATGCCGTTCAGGGCCCGCGGGTGCGCGCCGAACGTCAGGGCACGCGAGAACGCGGGAACCGCGCTGGCTCCGGGCGCCAGGACGAGCGCGTCGTAGGTGACGACGGCGCCGCTCGTGAGCGTCACGGTCCTCGCGGCGGCGTCGACCCGCGCCACGGCGCCGCGGACGAACCGTCCGTCATGCTCGGCCATCACCCGCGTCAGCGGCAGGCGCGCGGCGTGACCACGGCTGAACGGTGCCGCTACAGCCGCGGGCCGCAGCGTGAAGTCGGGCTCGGGAGCGATCAGCACGACGTCGAGATGCTCAGCGGCCAGATCGTGAAGCGCGAGCACGACCTCGAGTGCGGCGATACCACCGCCGACGATGACGACGCGAAGCGGTGCGGCGGAGGTGGATTGGGTCATGGCACGATCCTGCCGCGGCAGGAGATCGCTGCCATCGGGGCGTCCTGCGTGCTCGGGTCCGTGGGAGCTACGGATTCAGCGCAGCGGCAGCGTCAACGCCACGATCGTGCCGCCGCCGTCGCGCTGCTCGACGCGCAGGCTGCCGCCACCGATCTCCGCACGCTCGCGCATCCCGATGATCCCGTAGCCGGGCGCGTTTTCCGGTGCAGCGATCTGCACCCCGCGCCCGTCGTCGCGGACCGACAGCTCGAGCGCCGCGGGCGTGGCCCGCAGCATGAGCTGAACGCGTGTGGCGGCGGCGTGCTTGATCACGTTCGTGAGCGCCTCCTGGGCCACGCGATAGGCGATCGTCTCGATCTCCGCGTCGACGCGGCGTTCTCCGAGCCGCAGGTCGAGCTCGAGCTCCAGCCCATGCAGCACGCCGATGCGTTCGGCCAGCGTGCGGAGCGCCGCCTCGAGACCCAGCTCGTCAAGAGCGGGCGGCCGCAGGTCGGCGATGATGCCGCGCAGCGCCGAGATCTCCTGGGCGAGCTGGTCGATGGCGCCCTCGACCTGCACGCGGGCCATCTCCGGATCGCCGCGCAGCGCGGCCGAGAGCGCAAGCTTCGTCGCCCCGAGACCCTGCAGCGTCTCGTCGTGCAGGTCGCGTGCCCAGCGCCGGCGCTCTGCCTCAGCGGCAGCGATCGAGTCCCGCAGGCGCTGCGCCTCGCCGCTGCGCGCCGTCGCGACCGCGGTGGCCGCGCTGGCGGCGAAGGACCGCAGCGCTCGCTCGTCGTCGTCGGAGAAGGTCGCGGCTTCGCCGATGTGGTCAAAGGCGGCGAGAACACCGAATGGGCGATTGCGAAACACGAGCGGCACGAGCAACGCGCTGTGGGCGCCGTCGAGTCCGTACTGCGATGGATCGACGATCAGGCTGGAGGTGTCCTCGATGCGCATCGGCGCACCGCGGCGCAGGGCGAGGCCGGCCGTCGAGTGCTCCAGCGGGATCTCCGCGTGTGCCGGCGGGGACGCGTTGCCGGCGTGGGCGGCGAGCCGGAGCACGCCGTCGTCGGCGAGCCAGATCAGCAGTGCGTCGGACTCGACGAGTGCCCGGGCGCGCTTGACGATCAGCTCGAGGACGCGTCCGGGGTCCGTCTCGCCGCCCAGCGCGAGCGCGATGTCCCGCGCGGCCTCCATGCCGCCGATCGCGCGCTCGAGCTCGACGCGCCTACGCTCGGAGGTCCCGAACAGCCGCGCGTTGTCGATCGCGATCGCCGCCCATTCGGCGAGGACGACCGCGGCCTCGACGTCATCGTCGTCGAAATCGCCGGCGCCCTCCTTCTCGGTGAGGTAGAGGTTTCCCCAGGCCTCGCCGCGGACGACGATCGGCGCGCCGAGAAAGCTGCGCATCGGCGGGTGGCCGGGCGGAAAGCCGTATGAGCGCGGATGCTGGGAGACGTCGTGCAGCCGAATCGGGACGGGCTGGTCGATCAGCAGGCCGAGGATCCCGCGGCCGCGGGGCAGGTGCCCGATCGCGGCGTGCATCTCGGGCTCCTCGCCGGCCGTCAGGAACTGCGCGAGCTCACGTCGCTCGTCATCGAGCACGCCGAGTGCCGCATAGCGCGCGCCGCACAGTTCGCGGGCCGTCTGCATCACCCGCTCCAGGAGGACGTCGAGATCCAGCTCGGCCGTCAGCGAGCGACCGACCTCGAGCAGTTGACGCAGGCGGTCGGCGCGGCGCAGCTGAAGGTCGTCCTCGATGTCCGGCAAGAGCACCGAGGATAGGACGGGCTGGCCGGAGCGAGATGTCGTTCGCTGCAGCTGGGCGTACTGTCTTACGCGGTGGCACCCATTCGCATAGTCCTGGCCGATGACCACGCGGTCGTTCGTGCGGGCTTGCGGGCGCTGCTGGATGAAGACGCGGGGTTCGAGGTCGTCGCGGAGGCCGGGGACGTCGGCGGCGCGCTGCGCGCGGTCCTCGGGCACAAGCCCGACGTGCTCGTTCTCGACCTCAACATGCCAGGCGAGCAATCGTCGCTGGAGGCGCTGCCGGGTGTCGTCGAGCGCTCGCCCGACACGAAGACGGTCATCCTCACGATGCAGGAAGACCCGGAATACGCGCGGCGCGCCCTGCGCGCGGGCGCGCTCGGCTACGTCCTGAAGGAGGCCGCCGACGCGGAGCTTGTCGAGGCCGTTCGCAGCGTCGCTGGGGGCGGGACGTACCTGCACCCGGCGCTCGGGGCGCGGCTGGCGACGACGCCCGAGCGCGCCGCCGGCCCGCCGGGCAACCTCTCCGATCGCGAGGCCGAGGTGCTGACGCTCATCGCCCTCGGCCACACGAACGCGGAGATCGGCGAGCAGCTGTTTCTCTCGGTCCGCACCGTCGAGACACACCGCGCCCACATCCAGCAGAAGCTCGGCCGGTCATCCCGGGCCGAGCTCGTGCGCTACGCGCT
This sequence comes from Solirubrobacteraceae bacterium, assembly GCA_035536715.1. GTDB lineage: Bacteria > Actinomycetota > Thermoleophilia > Solirubrobacterales > Solirubrobacteraceae > CADCVQ01. The sequence goes on along the minus strand of DATLNO010000259.1, from coordinate 9,119 downwards.
GGATCACCACCTGCTCGAGGGCGCGTGATCATTTCGACGACTGCGTCGGGTCCGCCGGCGACGACTGTGTCGCGGAAGTGCTCTATGCGAACGCGTTCGCGACACCCTTCGGCGTGAGGGCCGACTGCGCTCCGTCGGTGCGATGCTCCGATTGCGCCGCGCCAGTTCGAGACCGCCGTCCCATCCCGGAGCGCGCCCGCAGTGTGGCGGGCGCAGCTCTGCTGTCGATAGTCCCGCTGTCGCGATCAGCCAGGCGATCATCGAGTTCGAGTTCCACATCTCGCCCGTGTCGAGCTCGTCGCGCCCCCACACCGGCCTCGGGACAACTGCGGCGAGGTCGAGCAGCCGGCCGGCGATCAGCGGATCTGCGGTGAGCCGACGCGGCCCGCCGATCGCCGCGGCGAGGTCCGGAATGGGCCCGCCGCGCCAGCAGCGGACCTCGTAGCGAAACAGTCGCGACCAGCCGAGGTGGCGGCTGCCGACGGCGCCCGTGCCGACTACCCCGCGACCGGTTTGGTCAGCGTCCGGCGAAGGCGCCAGCTCGATCGCGTAACGATCGCCGTCCAGCTCGATGACGAGCGCCGTGTGGTAGAGCTCGCGCCGCTGTCGACGCCGGCGCGCGGCCGCGAGCGCCTCGAATGCCCGGCCGCTCAGGCGCACGCAATGACCCCCTGCGCCGAGCGGGATCCAGTAGAGATCGACGGATGCTGCGCGCGATGCATGCATGACGGGTTCGAATACTCGCCCCCCGGGCGATGGTCAGCATCCGTAGCCACCCGTGTCAGGCGCGTGGGATGCCACGGATGGCGCGCGACGTCGAGCCTGGTCTGCTGTGGGTCGATGGCGGCCACGGCGATCTCGCATCCGCAGGTGCATCTGAGCCACCGCTCCAACTGGCTGCGGGCCGCGGTCCTCGGCGCCAACGACGGCATCCTCTCGACCGCCAGCCTCGTGCTGGGAGTTGCCGCGTCCGGCGCGTCCGGCGCGGCCGTGGTCACTGCAGGAATGGCGGGCCTCGTTGCGGGCGCGCTGTCGATGGCCGCCGGGGAGTACGTGTCCGTCAGCTCACAGCGTGATGCAGAGCACGCCGACATCCGCTTGGAGGAGCTCGAGCTTCGACGTGACCCCGAAGGAGAGCTGCGCGAGCTCAGCGCGATCTATCAGCGGCGCGGCCTGCCACCGGCGCTCGCTCGCGACGTAGCCCTGGCGCTGTCCCGCAGCGGAGGTGCACTCCGCGCGCACGTCCGCGACGAGCTCGGACTCGATGGCGAGCGGCTGGCGCGACCGGTTCAGGCCGCGTGGACTTCGGCGCTGTCGTTCTCCGTCGGCGCGGCGCTGCCGCTGCTGGCCATCAGCGTGACGCCGTCGGCGATGCGAATCGCGATCGCCGTCGCCGTGACCCTGGCCGCACTCGCGGTGTTGGGCGATCTCGGCGCGCGGCTCGGCGGTGCGCCGCGACGTCGCGCGACGCTGCGGGTCGTCTGCTGGGGTGTTGCCGCGATGGTGTGCACCGCCGGCATCGGCGCCGTGGTCGGCAGCGTGGGCTAGATGACGTCCTCACGCGCGCGCCACCCGCCTGCTCGGCGATCAATGGCGGACGCCGCGGATACCACGCTTGTGGAACAGACAACGAGCCCGGCTCGTTCTAAGGTTCGCCTCATGAGCCAACCGACTGAAACCGCCGGCGCGCTTGCCGGCTCGGCAGGCGCGCAGGCGGATCTGTGGGGAGCGCGTGCCCGCGATTGGGCCGATGTGATGGAGGGCTGGAACGGTTGGGGGCTGCCGCTCTACCGGCATATCCTCGAACGCGTGCCGGTGGACCGCGACACGAGCGTCCTGGACGTCGGCTGCGGCGCCGGGCGCTTCTGTCGCATGGCGGCGGACCGCGGGGCGCACGTCGCCGGCATCGACGCCGCCGGCCCACTCGTCGAGATCGCGCGGGAGCGCATTCCGGAGGGGGACTTCCGCGTCGGCGACATGGAGGATCTCCCGTGGACCGATGACTCGTTCGAGGTCGTGACGGGGTTCAACTCGTTCTTCATCGCCGACGACATGGTGCAGGCGCTGCGCGAGGCGCGACGGGTGGCCCGGCCGGGGGCGAGCGTCGCGATGACCGTCTTCGGCCGGCCGGAGCGATGCCAGTCCACCACCGTGTTCAAAGCGCTGCGCCAGTTCGCGCCCGCATCCTCCAAGCCGGCCGAGCCAGGACCCGCGCTGCACGATGCGGGAGTGCTGGAAGCACTGGCCGCGGACGCGGGGCTCGCCCCGCAGGAGGCCGGCTACCTCCCGTTCTCGGAGCGGTATACGAACCTGGAGACGATGGTGCGGGGCTACCTCGCGGCGGCGCCCTTTGCGCGAGCGATACGCGCAGCGGGCGAGGACACCGTCCGCGAGGCGCTCACCGAGGCGCTGCGGGTGCTCGAGTCGCCCGACGGTGGCTATCGACTCGACGACGAGGTCCGCTACCTGATCGCGATCGCGTAGGGCGAACGCAGCGGCACCCGCCTCACGGGCTGCGCCGACCGTGCGGTTTTGCAAGTCTGTGCCCGTGCGGGGGGCGCGCTGAGCCATGTATGTCCTGGGCCTGAGCGGAGGCTACGGTCACGACGCGGCCGCGGCGCTCGTCGAGGACGGCACGATCCTCGCCGCCGCGGAGGAGGAGCGTTTCATCCGCCGCAAGCGGGCCTTCGACGAAACCCCCGTGCACGCGGCCGCATACTGCCTCGCGGCCGCCGGGATCGGCATCGAGGAGGTGGACTGCATCGCGATCGCCTGGTCCCCCGATCACCCGCCGCCCTGGCCGGCGAGGCTCCACGAGGACCTGCTCGCGCACCCCCTGTTCGCGGGACGGCGGTCGCCGCCGGTCGAGATCGTGTCCCATCCGCTCGCGCACGCCGTCGCCGCCTTCCGGACCTCGGGGTTCGACGAGGCGGCGGTGCTCATCATGGACGGCCAGGGCGACGGCATCTCGACGACGCTCGCCCATGGCACGAGAAACGGTGTCGCCATCCTCGACAGCTACGACATCGAGGACTCGCTCGGAATCTTCTACTGGGCCTTGACCACCCATCTCGGCTGGACCTGGGGCGAGGAGGGCAAGGTCATGGGGCTCGCCCCGTACGGGCGAAACGGTCACGGTCCGGCGGCCTTCGAGGTAGCGGGCGACAGCTACCGCTCGAACATCCGCACTGCGCCCGCGGACGGGCACTACGCGCAGGGGATGGCGACCTACACCGCCTGGCGGCGGTTCCTCGACGAGCATCACGGTCCCCCGGCGCGCGCGCGGTACACGGTCGACCCGCTGACGCAGCGTGCAAGCCGCGCGGTCGAGGTCACCGATCGCGAGCGCGCGATCGCGGCGTGGGGGCAGGGTGAGCTCGAGCGCGTCCTGCGGCACATGGCCAACGTCGTGATCGAGCGGACCGGCTGCTCGAATCTCGTCTTCGGCGGCGGTGCCGCCTACAACTGCACCGCGAACGGCGCTCTGCGAGCGGACGCGGCGATCAGCGACGTCTACGTGTTCCCGGCGAGCGGCGACGCGGGCACGAGCGTCGGCGCGGCGCTCGCCGTGTCCGTCCCCGACGGGAGCAGCGCGCGATGCGAGCGCGTCGACCACGCGGCGTTCGGTCCGGACTTCGACGATGACGACATCGCGCGCATGCTGCGCGACAGCCGTATCGCCGCGCGTCGCTCCGACGAGGTCTGCTCGGACGCCGCGAAGCTCATCGCCTCGGACTGCATCGTCGCCTGGTTTCAGGGACGAATGGAGCTCGGGCCGCGCGCGCTTGGAAGTCGCTCGATCCTCGCATCGCCGCTGAGCACCGTGACGCGCGACCGTGTCAACGCCATCAAGCGGCGGGAGTCCTGGCGGCCGCTCGCACCCTCGCTGCTCGCCGACGCCGCCGCCGAGTACCTCGTCGATCCGCGCCCGGCGCCGTTCATGCTGACGGCGACGAAGGTCCGTGAGGACCGCCGCGACATGATCCCCGGGGTCGTGCACGTCGACGGCTCCTGCCGCCCGCAGACGGTGAACCGGGACGCCGGCACGCGCTACGCCGGGCTGCTCGCCCGGCTCGGTGAGCTGACGGGCGTGCCGGTCGTGCTGAACACGTCGTTCAACGTCGGCGACGAGCCGATCGTCCTCTCGCCGCGCGACGCCCTGCGCTCGTTCTTCGCCAGCGGCTTGGAGGCGCTCGTCATCGGCGACTGCATCGTGGAGAAGCGGTCACCGGGCTGACGGTCGATGTCGAGAGCCGGCGGGGGACTCGGCATACCCACGAGGGCGCCGGCTCGACTGCGAATCCCCATGCGCACGCCGTGATCTGAGAGGCTCGCGCCACCTCGATCGAAGGAGCCCTCATGAGCGCAGCCGAGACCGTCAGCCAGCTTCGATTCGACGCCCCCGGACCCGGAACCTGGACGGTTGACGCGGTCCACTTCCCGCGCCCGGTGACGCGCTACTTCGCCGAGTTTCACCCCGCGCCGTTCAAGCGCGGCTTCCAGGAGCTGACCCGCTTCTACGGGATGCCGATCGGCGGCCTCGAGTATCACTACATCCACGGGTTCGCGTACAGCACGATGGCCCCTCCCCCCGAGGACGAGATCCCCGCGCGCTTCCAGCGGGCGCAGGAGGTCTGGGAGCAGAAGGTGTGGCGCGAGCAGCTGCGCGAGTGGGACGGGACGTTCAAACCGGCCTCGATCAGCAAGCACCGCGAGCTGCAGGCGGTCGACCCCGACGCGCTGTCGGACGCGGATCTCGTCGCGTACCTGACACGCTGCCGCGACCACCACGCCGACATGATCTTCCAGCACATGCGATTCACCGCCGCGCCGTCGGTGCCGACCGGCGACTTCCTCGCGCACGTCGGCGACTGGACCGGGCTCCCGATATCCGAGCTGCTCGGCCTGCTGCGGGGCTCGGCGCCCGTGTCCGCGGGCGCGTCGGACGAGCTCGCGCGGTTGCGGGCCGCGATCGGACAGGACTCGGCGGCGCGCGAGCTGCTCGCGTCCGACCGCGACCCGGCCGAGATCCTCCGGACGCTGACCACGATCGAAGGTGAGACCGGCGAGGCTGCGTCGGGATACCTCGACCTCGTCGGCTACCGGCTGCTCGACGGGTTCGACATCGCGGGGCGCTACGCGCTCGAGATGCCGGACGCGCTGCTGCGGGCGATGCGCATGGCGCTCGAAGGCGAGGGGCCGCAGGACGCCGACGTCGAAGGGCACGTCGCCGAGGTGCGCGAGCAGGTCCCCGAGGCGCACCGGGCGCAGTTCGACGAGCTGCTCGAGGAGGCCCGGCTGACGTACAAGATCCGTGACGAGCGCGGCGTCTTCAGCGACATCTGGGCGGCGGGCATCATGCGCCGCGCCGCGCTGGCCGCAGGCCGGCGGCTCGCCGACCGCGGCCGGATCCACGATCCCGAGCACTTCACCGACGCCGGCTTCGAGGAGATGTGCGCGCTGGTGTCGGGAACGAACGGACCGTCGGCCGACGAGCTGGCCGAGCGTCACGACCTGCGCACGTCGCTGACCGCCAAGGACGTGCCCCAGGTGCTGGGCGACCCGCCCGCGCCGCCGCCCGACCCCTCGGGACTGCCGCCCGCCGCCGGCCGCGTCATGCGCGCGATGGGCATCGTGATCGACGAGATGTTCGGCAGTTCGACCGAGCAGCACGAGGAGCACCTGCTCCGCGGCCTGGCGGCCAGCCCGGGCGTCCGCGAGGGGATCGCGCGCCGCGTCGCGGGACCCGCCGAGTTCGACCGGATCGTGCAGGGTGACGTGCTCGTGACGGAGTCGACCACCGAGGCGTTCAACATCCTGCTGCCGCTGCTCGGCGGGATCGTCACCGACGCGGGCGGCCTGCTCTCCCACGCGGCGATCGTCGCGCGCGAGTACGGGATCCCGGGCGTCGTCGGCACGCGCGAAGGGACGGCGCTGATCCCGGACGGCGCGCGCGTGCGGGTCGACGGCGGCGCCGGCGAGGTGACGGTGCTCGGGTGAGCCAGGTCATCCCGCTCGCGGAGGCGCGCGACGACGCGCTGTTCGGGTCCAAGGCCGTAGGGCTGGGGCAGGCCGCGCGCGCCGGCCTCCCGCTCCCGCCCGGCGTCGCGCTCTCCGGCGCGGTCGTCGAAGCGGTCGCGAGCGGCGACGAGCTCGCGCTCGGCGACGTCGGCGAGCTCGTGCGTCCGCTCGGCGGGCCGCTGGCGGTGCGATCCTCCGCGGTCGACGAGGACGGCGCGCAGGCGAGCTTCGCCGGCCAGCACCTGACGCTGCTCAACGTCCCGTCGGCCGACGATGTCGGCGCGGCGGTACGCGAGGTGTGGTGGTCGGCGAACTCCGACTCGGCGATCACATACCGCCAGCGCGTCGGCCTGTTCAGGAGACCCAGCGTCGGCGTCGTCGTCCAGGCGCTGCTCGATCCCGAGACCGCAGGCGTCATGTTCACCCGCAATCCGATCAACGGCGCCGACGAGCGGCTCGTCGAGGCCAGCTGGGGGCTCGGCGAGGCAGTCGTCGCGGGCCGCGTGATCCCGGACAGCTTCCGCATCGATCGCAGCGGGCACGTGCTCCAGCGCACCGCCGGATTCAAGACGATCGCCATCCGGACGCGGCCGGACGGTGGCACGGTGGATGAGACGATCCCGCGCGGCGATGCCGAGCGGCTGTGTCTCGACGACGGCCAACTCGCCGAGCTGCATCGCCTCGCCGAGCGCTGCGAGGAGGTCTACGGCCCCGACCGCGACATCGAATGGGCGTTCGCCGGCGGACAGCTCTACCTGCTCCAGTGCCGCGCGATCACCGCGGTGGCGACCGACGCGCCGCCGGCGCCGGCCAGTCCCGTCGACCTCCTGCAGCAGACGCGGCTCTTCGGCAGCCTCGAGCGCAAGGAGCTCGAGCAGATCGGCGTCGTGTTCAAGGAACGCCGCTTCGCGGCGGGCGAGACGGTGATCCAGCAGGGGTCGGGCGGCGCCGCGTTCTACGTCATCGAGTCCGGCGAGGCGGCGGTGACGATCGCCGGCGAGCAGCGGCGCATCATGCGGGCCGGCGACCACTTCGGCGAGATCGCACTGATCGACGAGGGGGTGCGGATGGCGACGATCACCGCTATCACCGACCTCGTCTGCTACGCACTCACTCTGTGGGAGTTCCGCCCCCTGGTCCAGCAGAATGGCAACATCGGCTGGAAGGTCATGCAGACGCTGGCTCGGGAGCTGCGTGCGGCCGAGGAGGCGCTGGCGCAGGCGCGCCGCGGGGGGTAGCGACGATGTTGTTGGCATCCATGTGCACCGCGCCGAGTGGCGAGGCCTCGCCGTCACCGGAGTAGAAGGCCGACGCGGCATGTCGTCGTTGCAGCGCGCAAAGGATCGCGCGAGCGCGCTGGACGCGGGACGCGGACGCGGGACGCGGGACGCGGAAGCTGGAATGCTCCAGACCTGGTGTCGACGACGACGAGGGTCGTGCTCTTAGGGTCGCTCTCGATCGACCGCCCCGGCGGTTCGCGTCCTTCTGAGCCGTCGCCGGACACCGAGGCCGTGCTGCGGCGCGCGCTCGGCCGGCGCATCGCGCAGTCGCCGGCGGCCGTCCCCGAGCCCGACCCGGCGGCGGCGCGCGACGAGCCGGCACCGGCCGACGCCGCAGGTCCATTCGCGCACCTCTCGGTACTCGTCGTCGAGGACCATCCCTTCCAGCGCCGCACGGCCCTCGCGCTGCTGCGCGGACTCGGCGTTGGCACGCTCGCCGACGCCCGCGCTGGTGACGGCGCTCGAAATCCACGCGAATTCCTGCTTGCAGCGACTGCGTGCGTCGCCGCGCCGGTCGCCTTGTCGGGCAACGACTCCGACGGCGCGGCGAGATCTACGGGTCGGCGCAACGGCGGGCTGGACCTCACAGGCACCTCGACTACAATGCGGGCGTCGGCGCGTTCAACAGGACGCGTCGGTACGTGACGATCTGGAGGGACTTCGTCGGCTCGCGAAACGGGCCGGAGCTGACCACAGGAGAAAGCGTGGGCGATGGTCAACAAACCTCGTGAGCGATGCGAAGGTCTGCGAGTTGCCGACCTGCTGACCGCCGGAACGCTCACAGTGCGCTCAGATCGCGAAGGTATGGTGCATACGATCTGCGTTGGCGGGGAGCTTGATCTCCACACCGCCGCTCGCCTCGAGCACGAGCTCACGCGCGTGGAGACAACCGACGCGCAGTCGATCGTCGTGGATCTCTCGGGCCTGTCGTTCATCGACTCCACCGGGGTGCGACTGCTTTTCAACGCGCACGCGCGGTCACGATCGGACGGCGGTCGCCTCGCGCTGCTGCGCGGGCCTCAGGCCGTGCAACACACCTTCGAACTGACCGGCATCCTCGACCGGCTGCCGTTCACCGACTGATGCTTGGTGAAGACACGCAGACTGTCGAGCAGGAGGGCGGCAGCCTGCTCGCGCAGATCTCCAATGAGTTCGTCACGATGCAGAAGGACTACTGGGGACTGGGCCCGGTGCAGGCGAAGTCGTACATGATGGATGACCTGTTGCTCGTCGTCATGCGTGGAGGGACGACACGAGCCGAGCGCACGATGCTCGACTTCGATCGCCAGGATCTGGTGCGGGATTTTCGCCAGAGCTTCGAGAACGAGATGAGCAAGATTCTGACGGACAAGGTCGAGCGGCTGACCGGGCGCAGGGTCCTGACCTATCAGAGCCAGATCCTCTTCGACCCGGACATCGTGGCCGAGCTGTTCGTGTTCGACAAATCGGCCGACGGCGGGGCAGCCGAGATCGTCGCGACCGCTGAGGGTCAGTTACGCGATCGGCCGCACGGCGAGATCCACGACGATCGCGGCGCAGCGAAGGGGCCAGACGCACAACCACCGCCGACCTCGTAGCCGCTTTCACTGGCATTTTCGGGACTACGCGCCCGTGCACGCCGGGCGCACTTACGCGGCGACCCACCTGTTAGATCGCGAAGCGCTCGCTCGCGCTGGCGATCACCGAAACCGACCCGCTGACCGGAGCACCCATCGGAGCCAGATCCTCTTCGAGCCCGACATCATGGCCGAGCTGTTCGTGTGCGATAAAGCAGCCGAAGGCGGTCGGCCGAAGATCGTCGCGACCGCTGAGGGTCAG
>DATLNO010000258.1:0-15351 GCA_035536715.1 Solirubrobacteraceae bacterium | reverse complement strand
CCAAAGTTCTGGACGGACGATTGAATTCCCGGCGCTGCGGAGGGCGAAAGGCCCCCGGCCTACGCAGGCTGAGAGGCGCTTCGAACTGCCTGTGCGCTGTGCTCGGGCAGCCGGACGCCGCCGCCCTCACACCACGGACATGTGACCTGCTGCGGCGTCCCGCCGAGGTTCGAGATCACGTGCCCGGTGCCTCGACACGGGCTGCAGGAAAGCGGTCCGACCGGCTGGGTCCCGTCAGGAGTTGCCATGCGGGACCGCACGCTAGTCCATCGCCGCAGTCGATCGTCGACAGCAGTTGCGGGATCTCGCAACCCCAGTGCGCGGTCACGCAGCAAAGACCTGCGTGAACCCCGGTTTTCCCGCTGGACTTGAGTGGGCAGGGTCGCCACAATGAACCGCATGCCGGCGGGTACGGATGCCAACGGGGGAGAACTCACGCTCGCACTTGCGCAGGCGTGACATCAACATCAACATCATCATGAACCGTCGTCGATCGCACCTCGAGATGCTTGCATGCGCGCTGCTCATAGCGGCGCTCGCCGTGCAGCCTGCGGCCGGCGACGGCAAGCGCAAGGACACTCAAGCGACCCCGAGCGCCTCGAAGGCCAAGGCCACCAAGAGGGCCAACGTGCTGGCGAACGCCAAGTCCTCCACACGCGCGAGGCGCTCCGGCGCCACAGCGCGGGCAGCGCAGACCACGGCACCGCCTCCGACCGCCGCAACGGATCCGAGCGCCACTCCGCCCGTGGAATCCGCGCCACCCGGCAACGGCAATGGCAACGGCAATGGCAAAGGGCCGCCCGCCGATTCCCCGATGCCCGTCGATCCGGTCCCTTCGGCGGCGCCGGAGCAGGGCGTTCCGGGACCGCCTCCGGTCATCGCGGCCGCGCCCGCCTCCGAGGCGCCAGCCGCGACGACTCCGTCCGCGGTTGCCGAAACCCCTGTAACGCCTGACACATCCCGAATCCCCGGCACCGCGACCGACACCGCCCGCGGCGCCCCGGTCGGCAGCAACACACCCGTGGCCGCGACACCGACCGCCGAGAGCCCTGCCAGCGGCAGCCTTGCCATTGCGCCCGCGACGCCGGCCACCCCGACCTCGACGCCGACGCCGAACCAGCCCAACACACAGGAGCCAGGCGGCGCCCCGGCCGCCGTCCCCGACGAGCGCACGGCAGCGCAGCGCAGGCGCGCAGCGGCGCGCGCGCGCACGCTCAGGCTCACCGATCCGGGTGCCCCCGGATCGACGCAGGCCACCGGAACCACAGGAGGCTCGCCGCTGACCCAGACCGGTGGCGAGATCCCCACATCGGCGCTCGCGTCTCCGCTCGTCACGCAGGCCACCGAAGCGATCACGCGCGTGCGTCCCGGCGGGCGCACCCAGACCTCAGGTCCGCTGCCGGGAGCCGGCGCCGCCATTCCGCCCCTGGACGGCGTTGCGAGCTCAGGCGCCAGCGACTCGTCCGTCGGCGAGGTGCTCGTCTCCTGGGCGAAGTACGCGCTCGCGATCCTCGGCCTGCTCGTCCTCGCGCTCGGCATCAACGCGATCGTCGCGGCCGCCCGCACGCGCCGCCTCGAGCGCCAGCGCGAGCGCCTGATGGAGGACATCGGCCTGCTGCAGGCAGCGCTGCTGCCCGCCGTCCCCTCGCGCCTGGGCGCGCTGCTGACGACGGTCGCCTACCGCCCCGCCGACGGCCCCGCTGCCGGCGGTGACTTCTACGACGCCTTCGCGCTGCCCGACGGCCGGGTCGGACTGCTGCTCGGCGACGTCTCCGGCCACGGCCGCCAGGCGCTCGCCAAGACGACGCTCGTGCGCTTCACCGTACGCGCCCACCTCGAGGCGGGGCTGTCCCCGCGCGAGTCGCTCGCGATCGCCGGGCGTTCGCTCGACGGTCGGCTGTCGGATGACTTCGCGACCGTCATCGCGGCCATCCATGACGCCTCCAAGGGCACGCTCACCTACGCCAGCGCCGGACACCCGCCGCCCATCGTCGTCGGCCCCGCGCGCCATCAGGCGGTGACGGTGTCCTCGTCGCCGCCGATCGGCGTCGGCTTCCCGACCGGCCAGCGCCAGACCGTGCTGCCGATGCCCGAGGGCACCTCGGTGATGATCTACTCCGACGGCCTGCTCGAGGCGCGCGTCGGGGGCGTCCCGCTCGGTCCCGAGCGGCTCGCCGAATGGCTCGAGGAGCTCGGCCCCGACGCCAACGCGAAGGCGGTGCTCGACCGGGTCGTCGCCCTTGCCGACCGCGTCCCGGACGACCTGGCCGCCGTGCTGCTGCACGCCTCGCCGGGCGCAAGCGCTCCGGCCGCTCGGCTCGAGCAGCTCAAGCTCGACGTGCTCGACATGGACGGACCGGATCTCGAGGGCTTCCTCGAGGCCTCAGGCGTCTCCGAGGTCGACCGGCTGATCGCCGGGCGCCGCGTGAGCGAGCTGCTGGCGTCGACGAGCGGCGTCATCGTCGAGGTCCGCACGGGCGAGCATCCGATGGTGAGCGTCGCCCCGATCGGCGACGACACCGGTGTCTCGACGCGCACGAGCGCGCGCGTTCGCTGACTTCGCGACCGACTACCAGATGCGGGTGACCGCGTAGGCGTCGAACACCTTGTCTGCGGAGACGATCGTGGCCCGCTCACAGATCGCCTGCGCCGCGAGCACTCGGTCAAACGGATCGTTGTGGATCGCAGGAAGCTCGCGTACGGCCCACGCATGGACATCGGATATCGGCAGGCGCTCGAACTCGAACTCGTCGAGACGGTCGAGCAGGTTGCCGGGCACGCGCAGCTTTCCCAGCGCGCTCTTGATGGCCGCCTCCCAGACACAGACGGCGCTCACGAGAACCGGCGTGCGCGCATCCTCGATGGCGGCGCGGACGCCGGCCACACGCGCGTCCCCGGCAAGCAGCCAGAGCATGGCGTGGGTGTCGAGCAGAAGGCTCAGCGGAAATGCTCGGCGAGCTCAGGGGGAAGCTCGTCGAAATCGTCCGCAAGCTCGATCTCGCCGCGCAGCGCGCCGAAGGCTTCGGCCACGGGACGGCGGGCCTGCACCGCGACCAGCCTGGCGACAGGGCGGCCTGAACGCTGGATGATGACCTCCTCGCCACTCTGCGCGAGTTCCACCAGCCGGGACAGCTGGCTCTTGGCTTCGTGCATTCCGACGCGAACCATCGCGTTAGAATACCACCTGCTTAGCTAGAACGGGCCCGGTACCAATCGTGCGGGGAACGACATGCCACCAAACAACCGCACCGGCCGCTACGCCCCGTCGCCGACGGGCACCCTGCACCTCGGCAACCTGCGTACCGCATTGCTGGCGTGGCTGTTCGCGCGCTCCCAGGACGCGCGCTTTCTCATGCGCATCGACGACCTCGACAGCGGCCGCGTGCGGCCCGGCGTGGCTGAGCAGCAGCTCGCAGACCTCGCCGCGCTCGGGCTGGACTGGGACGGGCCGGTCGTGCGCCAATCGGAGCGCGGCGAGCTGTACCGCGATGCGCTCCAACAGCTCGACGCCGGCGGGAATCTGTACCCCTGCTACTGCACCCGCGCGGAGATTCGCGAGGCGGCCTCGGCGCCGCACGGCGCCCCGGCGGGCGGCGTCTATCCCGGCACCTGCCGCGAGCTGACGCGCGCGCAGCGCGCCGAGCGCGAGGCCGGCGGACGCCCGCCGGCGCTGCGCCTGCGCGCCGCCGAGACAGCGGTCGAGTTCACCGATCGACTGCTCGGCCCCTATGAAGGCGTCGTCGACGATCTGGTCGTGCGCCGTAACGACGGGGCGCCCGCATACAATCTCGCTGTGGTCGTCGACGACACAGCGCAGGGCGTGGGTGAAGTGGTGCGTGGGGCCGATCTCGTCGAGACGACGCCCCGCCAGCTGCACGTCGCGGCACGCCTCGGATTGTCCGCGCCCGCCTACGCGCACGTCCCGCTCGTGCTCGGATCTGACGGCACCCGCCTGGCCAAGCGCCACGGCGCGGTGACGCTCGCCGATCGCGTCGCGGCAGGCGAGTCGCCCGCGCAGGTGCGGGCCGCGCTCGCATGCTCCGTCGGTCTCGCGACATCGGACGAGACGCCGACGCTCGCCGAGCTGCTGACCCGCTTTGACCCATCCCTGATCCCAACAGAACCGACGGTGCTCGCCCCATGAGCCAGTACTTCACACCCATCGCCATCGGCGCGCTCGTGATCGTCGCGATCATCGCGATCGTGTTCAACCCGAGCTTCACGGGCGTGCTCTACGCCCTCGTCGTCATCGTCGGGGCCTGCACGGTGTGGCTGCTGCGCCAGCTCTACCTCGCCGAGAGCGACGACGAGTGACGACTGCTCGCGCGACCAGCAGTTGAGCGACCTGGCAGGCAACAGCGCCGTCGCGGAGCTCGCCGATCTCGCCCGCGAATGCGGACGCCTCGGGATCGACACGGAGTTCATGGGCGAGGGGCGCTATCGCACCCAGTTGTGCCTCGTCCAGGTGGCCGCGCTGCGGCCCGACGGCGAGGTGCAGATCGAGGCCCTCGACCCGCTCGACGAGAACCTCGACCCGTCGCCGCTGGCCGCCGTGCTCGCCGATCCGGAGATCGAGATCGTGATGCACGCCGGCCGTCAGGACGTCGCGCTGCTGCGCCGCGTCTGGCAGACCGACATCACGAACCTCTTCGACACCCAGCTCGCCGCCGGCTTCGCGGGACTGCGCGCGCAGCTCGGCTATGAGCCGCTGCTCAACGAGCTGCTCGGCGTGCACCTGAAGAAGAGCGCGAGCTTCACGCGCTGGGACGCACGGCCGCTGAGCGCCGAGCAGGTCGATTACGCGCGCGACGACGTTCGCCACATCCTGCAGGCGGCGGCCGAGCTGCAGGACCGCCTGCGGGCGCGCGGGCGCCTGGACTGGGCGCGCGAGGAGTGCGTCGCGCTTGCGAGCGCGACCGACGAGCGCGACCCCGACAACATCTTCGCCCGGCTGCCGCGCGTGAACTCGCTCGATCCCAAGCTGCGCGCTGTCGCGCGCGAGCTCGTCGTCTGGCGCGAGGAGACCGCGCAGGCGCAGGATCGCCCGATCCCCTCGGTGCTGTCCGACGCGGGGCTGATCGAGGTCGCCAAGCGCCGCCCGAGCGAGATGCGCCAGCTCGAGCAGATCCGCGGGATCAACGAGTCGACGATGCGCCGCCGCGGCCGCGCGATCCTCGACGCCGTCGAGCGCGGCCGCAGCCGCGCGCCGATCCCCGTCGCGGGTGAGCGCCCCGCGCACCCCGACGCGCTCGACGCGCCCGTGATCGCGCTGGCGGAAGCGCTCGTGCGCGCACGCGCGCTCGAGGAGGAGCTGGCCTACGAGCTGATCGCCGCGCGCGCGGATCTGCAGCGCATCGTGCTCGCGATGCGTGACGGGCGACCGCCGCCGGACGTCCGCACGCTGCAGGGCTGGCGCCGTGAGGTGGTCGGCAACGAGCTGCTCGCGCTGCTCGACGGCAAGCGGGCGCTGACCGTCGGCGCCGACAAGCACGTCGTCGTCGCCGAGCGCTGAGGTTTGGCCGCGATGGACCTCGGGCCCCTTCACCCTGGCGGCCTTCCACCAGTACCCTTGAGTCATGCCAACGCTCGTGCTCGGCACTCCCCCACCAGAGCTCGAGGCGCTGCTCGAGCGTCGCCGCCAGGCTGGCGTCGACCGCCTCGACGAGGTATGGCAGGGTGTCCATCACATCGTCCCCGGTCCCAGCCTCGAGCACGCCCGCGTCAGCCAGCAGCTCGCGGAGCTGCTCGGACCACTGGCGACCGCCGCCGGACTGATACCCGCGATGAGCGCGTTCAACATCGGCGAAGGCGAGCACGATTTCCGCGTCCCCGACGGAGGCCTGCACCGCCCCGGAGCAGCCGGTGTATGGCACGCCACAGCCGCCATGGTCGTCGAGGTCCGCTCCCCCGGCGACGAGACGTGGCACAAGCTCCCGTTCTACGCCGCCCATCGCGTCGACGAGGTCCTGATCGTCGACCCCACCGAGCAGACGGTCACCTGGCTCGGCCTGCGGGGCGGCGATTACGAGCCGGTTGGGCGCAGCGGACTGATCGAGCTCGGGCCCACCGAGCTCACCGCACAGCTCGACTGGCCGTAGGCACCCGCCGGTGCGCACCCCCGCGCACACCTGAGGGTGACACCTGTGGTGCCGAGGTCTGGGATCTCGCGCACCCTGACCGTCGATCAGCCTCCGTCTGCTGCCGACGCCCCCATTGCCGCGCGCACGGCCTCGCGCAGCTGTGCTGGCTTCGCCGCCTTCGGCATCCAGCCCTCGGTCTGCAGGCGCTCGGCCTCCTTCTCGAGGCTGAAGGGCGGCAGGTTCGAGATCAGAACGATCGCGGTATCGGGCGAACCCGCTCGGATGCGCTCGACGAGCGCAGCGGGCTCCGGCACGTCGGGCAGGACGAGATCAAGCAGCAGCACGTCCGTCGGGCAGCTCGCGAGCTTCGCGATCGCCTCCTCACCGGTGCTCGTGGCCGCCACCACCTCGATGTCACCCTCCTCTTCGAGCACCTGGCGCAGGAAGAACTTCACCGCTCGGGCATCGTCACACACCGCTACCCGAATCGTTGCCGCGCCCACCGCGCGCAGGCTAGTCGATCCGTCCGCAGGGACGGGTCCACACCAGCGCTTCACCGCCGCAGCTACGACCCCTCCGATGACGCTGACAGGAGGTTGTTGGCCTGTAGGAATTCGGTCGCGACCTCGGCAGGCTTGCGCTCCAAGAGGTCGACGGCCGCGTTCATCTTGCGCATATGTGGCGTCGTGAGCGCCTTGGTCACGGCATCGATGGCGCTGCGCAGGCCGGGGCCGTGCGCGTCGAGGACCTCGTCGCTGACGATCGGCGCGACATGGCCAGAGGCGAACAGCCCCTTCGGATCCTCCAGGACGACGTAGCTGTCCCCCGCCAACTGACCTTCGGTCCGAAAGACCGATGCGATGTCGACAGCGCCGCTGTCAAGCGCCGTGTAGCGCTCGTTGGACTCGACGGCGGTGACCCTGAGATTGGTCAGCCCGTACACCTCGCGCAGCCCGTCAAGACCCTCGTAACGGGTGCGAAACTCCGGCAGGGCGCCGATCTGCACCCGGCCCCTCAGCCGCTTCAGGTCAGCGATCGTGCGCAGGTTGTGGCGCTTGGCGAACTCCGGCTTGACGCCCAGCGCGTTGGGGTTGGAGAAGGGCGTCTGCGGCAGCATCGTGAAGCCGCCCTGCTGCTCGAACTTCCTGGCGACCTCATAGGCAGCCTTGGCGTTCGTCGGTCGCGAGCGGTCCTCTGCGATCTCCGACAGCAGCACGCCGACGTACTCGGGGTACATGTCCAGCGCGCCACGGCGCAGCGCGCGGTGGATGATCTCGGTGCTGCCGATATCGGCCTTGAGCTGGACATCGAAGCCCTTCGCCTCCAGCGCCTGGCGATAGAGCTCGCCGAGAATCGCCTGCTCGGTGAAGTTCTTCGAGCCGATCCGGATCGGCTCGTGCGTCACGGGCGTCGCGCGGTCGGTCGTCTTCCTGGCATCGTCGTCCGATCCGCCACCGCAGGCGCCGAGCGCGGCTGCCAGGGCGAGCGGCATGAGCAGCGCGAGCGTGCGCCTCCTCACCGCGGTCATCAAGCGCTCGCTCCCACGCGCGTGGGCTCGGCCCGCTGCGACGTGGCCACCGGCAGGGTGAAGTGAAAGACGCTGCCCTCCCCCGGGCTGCTGGACACCCAGATCCTGCCGCCGAGCTGGTCGATGATCCGCTCGCAGACGGCCAGGCCGATGCCGGTGCCGGGATAGTCCTCCTCACCGTGAAGGCGCTGGAACGGCTCGAAGATGCGCCGCGCGTGGTCGGGGTTCATGCCGATCCCGTTGTCACGCACCGAGAAGCGCCAGTCACCGTTGTCGCGCTCGGCCTCGATGCTCACATGTGCAGTGTCCTCTCCTGTGAACTTCACCGCGTTGCCGATGAGGTTCTGAAAGACGCGACAGAGGTTCACGCGGTCGGCCCGCACGACCGGCAGGTCGCCGACGGAGACCTGCGCGCCGCTCTCCTCGATCGCCCCTGCGAGCTGCTCGAGCGCCTGCTCGACGACGACGCCGGCGGGCACGTCCTCGACGTTGAGGTTGCCGCGGCCGGCGCGCGAATACTCGAGCAGGTCACGGATCAGGGTCCGCGCCTGCTGCGTCGCGCCGCGAATCCCGTCGACGAGGTCGAGATCACCGTCGGACTGCTCGCCACGGCGGCGCTCCAGCAGCTCGGCGTACATCGAGATCGTCGTCAGCGGCGCCTGCAGGTCATGTGACGTCACCGAGGCGAACTGCTCGAGCTCGGCGTTTGAGCGCGTCAGCTCGGCGTTTGAGTGCTCGAGCTCCTCGCGCCCGCGCTCGAGCGAGTCGGCCATCGAGTTGAAGCCGCGTGCGAGCTCGCCGAGCTCGTCCTCGCGCTGCGTCGGCACGCGCGTCGAGAGGTCACCGGCGGCGAGGCGCCCGGTCGCCTCGGCGACCCTCCGCACCGGGCGCAGCACCGACCGGCGCAGGTACAGCGTGAACCCGACGCCGACCACGATCACGAGCCCGAGGCCGCCGATCCCCAGGGCGATCGCGCGCGACGAGCCGCGCTCGGCCGCGTCCTCGCGCGCGCGGATGACCGCGCGCTCGCGCTCGAAGAGGGTCTCGAACTGGGCCCGCACCTCGTCGAGGCGAGAGCGCCCGCCGTTGGTCTGCACCTGGCTGCGCGCCTCCTCGAAGCCGTCCTCGATCGTGATATCGATGAGCGACTGCGCCCAGATGTCGTCGTAGTCGCGGATCGCCTCCGCGAGCGCCTGGACGCGGCGCTGCTGGCCGGTGTCGTCGGACACGAGCCTGCCGAGTCGCAGCGTCTGGGCCGGGTACGCGGCCAGGTCGCGCTGCGTGGCGCGCAGGTACCGGCCCTCGCGGGTCGCGACGTAGCGGTTGAGGCCGGTCTCGATCGACAACAGCGACTTCTCGAGCTGGTTTGCGAGGCTCAGCGCCTGCTGGGAGCGGAATGCGACGCGCGCGGCGTCGCGCTGGCTGGTGACGGCGGCGATCAGGCTCACGAGCGCGGCGCCGAGCAGGATCGCTGCGGCGGCGCTCAGCGCCACCACCCTCGTCGTGATCTGGGTCCTCAGGCTCCGTCGCAGCACGAATCCGCCCTGGTCGCGGGGGCCCGAGAACTCTACCCGGCCTGCGAGCGTGGTTCGGCTGACCACACCAGGGGTAGGGGTGGACCCCATTGAGGGGTCGCCGATGCTTGCCGACAATCACCGTGTGTCACCAACCGTCCTGATCGTCGACGACCACGCGGCGTTTCGCGCGCTCGCGCGCCAGGTGCTGCAGGCCGACGGCTACGACGTGATCGGCGAGGCGATCGACGGCAAGGCCGGGCTCGACGCGGCCGGGTCGCTGCAGCCCGACATCGTGCTGCTCGACGTGCGACTGCCCGACGCGGACGGCTTTCAGGTCGCGCAGGCGTTCGCGGCCTGTTGCACGGCCGCGATCGTCGTCACCTCGAGTTCCGACGATCCGCTCTATCCCGAGCGCGCCATGAACTGCGGCGCGCGCGGCTTCGTCGCCAAGCACGACGTCTGCGGCGCCGCGCTGGACCGCCTGCTGACCTCCACGGCCTGACCGAACGGCGAGGACCCGCCACCCCCGACCGCCAGGGATGCGAGGCTACCGCCCATGCGCGTGGTCATCGCCGACGATTCGGTCCTGCTGCGCGCCGGGCTTGCCCGCCTGCTCGAGGACGCCGGATTCGAGGTCGTCGCTCAGGCCGGCGACGCCGACGACCTGCTGCGCAAGGTCCGCGCGCACAAGCCGCAGGTCGCTGTGACCGACATCCGGATGCCGCCCACGCAGACCGACGAGGGCCTCCGCGCCGCGCAGGAGATCCGCAGCGAGATGCCGGAGATCGGCGTCATGGTGCTCTCGCAGTTCATCGACGAGGGCTACGCGATGGAGCTGCTGCAGGGCAGCGCGGAGGGTGTCGGCTACCTGCTCAAGGACCGCGTCGCCGACGTCGACGCCTTCGTCGACGCGCTGCGGCGCGTGGGCTCAGGCGGCTCGGTGCTCGACCCGGAGGTCGTCGGCCAGCTGCTCGGCCGCCGCCGCAGCGACGATCCGCTCGACCGACTGACGCCCCGCGAGCGCGAGGTCCTCGGCCAGATGGCGCAGGGCCGTTCCAACAACGCGATCGCCCGCGAGCTCGTCGTCACCGAGCGCGCGATCGAGAAGCACGTGACGAGCATCTTCGCCAAGCTCGGCCTGAGCGCAGCCGAGGACGGACACCGCCGCGTGCTGGCGGTGCTGCAGTACCTCGACAAGTAGCGCCGGGCCAATGCACCGGTTCGCGGGGTGCGGTTAGCCCCACCCCCAGACACGTGCAGACCCCATCGCCGCGCCGGCGGGCTACTGGGAATCTGCACCCATGCAACCGGACCTGAGTTCCAGCTACGTCGAGGGGCTGACGACCGCACCCACGGTCGATCCCGACGGGCTCTTCCGAACCGTCCGGGGGCAGGGCGTAACGCTTACCTGTGTCCGCGGGAACCCCTCCCCGTGTCCACGTTCGTAGCAACCGAGCCGGCGGCGGTCGACCTCCTCCCCGACCACCGCCGGCTCGCGCTGCGTCTCGCGCTCGTCGCGGGCGTTCTCGCCGCACTCACCTTCGCCGTGACGTCGCTGCCGGGTCTCGCCGAGGTGCGCGACCGCCTGGCCGACGCGTCTGCCGGCTGGCTGGCCGTCGCCGCCATGCTCCAGATCCTCTCCTGCCTGGCGTTCGTGGCAGCCTTCCGCGGCGTCTTCTGCCGCCGGCTGCCGTGGCGGCTGAGCTACGAGGTCGGGATGGCGGCGCAGGGCACGAACGTGCTGCTGCCGTCGGGCGGCGCCGGTGGCCTGGCGCTCGCCGCATGGGCGCTCCGCAAGGCCGGGATGCCGACCGAACGCCTGGCGCGCCGGACCGTCGCCTTCTACGTGCTGACGAGTTCCGTGAACTTCTTCACCGCCGTGATCGCCGGCGTCGCGCTGGCGCTGACCGGCAGCGCGCTGCCGTGGACGGTGGGCCCCGCCGTCGCCGCGGGCCTCGTGATCTGCGGCGTGCTCGCGCTGCCGCGGCTCGCGTCCCGCGCGCGCGAGGGGCGCCGCGGGCGGGTCCTCGCCGCGCTCGGCGCCGGGATCGGCGACGCCGTGCGGCTCGCCCGCTCCGGCAACCCGCTGATCCTCGCCGGCGCGATCGGCTTCATGGTCTTCGATCTTCTAGCGCTCGGGGCCGCGTTCGCCGCGCTCGGCGCCCTGCCGCCGATCGGCGTCCTCGCGCTGGCGTACGTGCTGGGCCAGCTCGGTGGCCTGATCCCGCTTCCCGGCGGCGTCGGCGGCGCCGACGGCGGATTGATCGCCGCGCTCGCGCTCTACGGGACGCCGCTCGGCACCGCCGCGGCGGCGGTGCTTGCCTACCGCGCGTTCCAGCTCGGACTGCCCGCGCTGCTCGGCGCCCTCGCCGTCATGCGCCTGCCCCGCGTGCTCGAGCATGCGCCGGATGTGGGCGCGCTGTGTGAGCCGCGGGTTGCTGCCTTGCCGGCGTAGATCGTTCCCGCGCGCGGGGAAGCTCTCCTCGCGGTAGACGGGCAGCGCTGCGGCTCAGGCCGTGTCCGGCGGTTGCCGGAGCGCTCGCGCACGGCATCGATGAACGAGAGGTTGATCGGGCCGCTCGTGAGGACCGGAGGCGGGCATCTATGGCACCAAACCCTCTATATGCGGGGGTTTCTCGCCATCGGCCGCGAATCCGGCGGTCGTGTCGCGTCAGGTGCGGTATGCGCCACTCGGTTCGACACGATCGCTCGGTGGGGCCCCCGCAGGCGTGCCGGCTATGCCGGCGTGAATCCGACATCGCGCTGCGTCGGGAGCTCAGACAGCCGCCGGCGCCCGGTCGTCCTGCCCACGCTTCGCGAACAGCAGCGCCGCGACCACGCCCCCGATCGCGCCGAACAGATGCGCCTGCCAGGAGATCCGCTCCTGCGGCAGCAGCCCCTGCAGCAGGCCGACGCCCCAGATGACGACAACCAGGGCGCCGACGGCAAGCTCCGTCAGGCGGCGGCTCAAGAGGCCGCGCGAGACGAGGTACGTGGCGTAGCCGAACACCACGCCGCTGGCGCCGAGGTGGACGGAGTCCGAGGACGCGATCAACCACGTGCCCAGACCGCTGATGAGCGTCACGATGACCGTGACCGCCGCGACGCGGACGAGCCCGCCGAGCGCGATTGCCGCGCCCATGACGAGAAACGGCACCGTGTTGGAGATCAGGTGGCCGAACCCGACGTGCAGAAACGGTGCCGAGACGATCTCTGGTAACCCGCCGACATCGCGCGGATGGATGCCGTAGCTGTCCAGATCGCCGAAGCCGATCTGGTCGACGATCTCGGTCATCCACATGAGCGTGACCATCGCCGAGACGAGCAACAGCGCGTTCGTGCGATCAGATCCGAGGCGTTCGGCCATGCACCGGACGCTACACCGGCCCGCCCACCCGCCTACCGTTGCGCGCGCACATGGCCGGCCTCGCGACAGACGACCCCCGCGCCGCGGGCCTGGAACGGCGGCTCCTGCCGCCCGTGGTCGCGGCGACCGTCGCGGTTCTGCCGCTGCGGCAACGCCAGGTCGCGACGGCGGCGGCCAAGGCCTGACGGACGGCGCAACCCCGAGAGACTGACGCGAGGGTGCCTGACGGGCTGACGACAGGTAGAACTCCGTGGCATGCCCTCGTCCGAGGCGACGGTCGTCGAAGCCGGTGACCGGGATGTGCGCGTTTCCAGTCCAGACCGCGTGATCTTCCCGAGCACGGAGCGAACGCCCGCGATCACCAAGCTCGATGTCGTCAAGTACTACCTCTCGGTAGGCGACGGCATCATGCGCGCGCTCGCCCGCCGGCCGACGACGCTCGAGCGCTGGCCGAAGGGCGTGCATCCGGGCATCGTCGTGTCGACGCGCGAGAAGGGCGGCGGCGACGCCTTCTTCCAGAAGCGGATCCCGCGCGGAGCGCCGGAGTACGTGCAGACCGCTCGGATCGAGTTTCCCTCGGGCCGCAACGCGGACGAGGTCTGCCCCACCGAACTCGCGGTCGTTGCCTGGGCCGCGCAGATGGGCACGATCACGTTCCACCCGTGGCCGGTGCGCCGTGACGACGTCGACCACCCGGACGAGCTGCGCCTCGATCTCGACCCGCAGCCCGGCACGGACTTCGCGGACGCCGTGCGCGTCGCCGCCGAGGCGCGCGCGCTGCTCGGCGACCTGGGCTACGCCGGGTTCCCCAAGACCTCCGGCGGCCGAGGAATCCACATCTACGTCCGGATCGAGCCCCGCTGGTCGTTCACCGACGTCCGTCACGCCGCAATCGCGTTCGGCCGCGAGCTCGAGCGGCGCCTGCCGGGCCAGGTCACGACGAACTGGTGGAAGGAGCAGCGCGGCGAGCGGATCTTCGTCGACTACAACCAGAACGCACGCGATCGCACGATCGCCTCGGCCTACAGCGTTCGGCCCAGGCCCGGTGCGCCCGTATCGGCGCCTGTCACCTGGGACGAGCTCGCGGCGGTCACTCCCGAGGACTTCACGGTCGCGACGATGCCTGCGCGATTCGCGGACATCGGCGACCGCCACGCCGCGATCGACGACGTCGCACACTCCCTGCAGCCGCTGCTGGATCTCTACGAACGCGACGCGGTCGACGGCCGAGGCGACATGCCTTATCCACCTGACTATCCGAAGATGCCGGGAGAGCCCAAGCGGGTGCAGCCGTCGCGCGATCGCGATCGCAAGAAGTAGGCCTTCCGCGCTGACGCTCAGCCGAGCGCAGCGCGGATGCGCGCGAGTGTCTGCTGCGGGCTGCTGGTGATCTGCTGCCAGGTGATGCGCAGGACGCGCAGGCCGGCGGCTTCGAGCTGTGCCTGCTTGTGCGCGTCGTGCTCGCGCGTGAGCTTGTGCTCGTGCCACGTGACGGAGTCGGCTTCGATCGCGACGCGCCGCCGGCGCCAGAGGTAATCGGGAACGATCGTCTCGCTGCCGAACCGCAGCGGCGCGTTGACCTCGGGCCGCTCGATCTCGCCGCGGTCGAGGAGGTCGAGCAGGAGGTCCTCGAGTTCCGTGCGCGTGGGTACCGGTCCGTCGGCGATCACGGCGCGCAGCTTCGCCGCGCCGCGGTGGCCGTTGGAGCGGTGCAGCAGTTCCAGGATCTGTGGGATCGAGACGACGCGCTGGGCCTGCGCGCGGCGGACAGCGCGGCGCAGCCCATTCTCGGGCAAGACGGCGGCGAGGTCGAGCAGCGTCCGAGCAGGGGTGGTCACGCGGATGCCGTGGCGGCGCTGGATGTCGCGCTGGTCCAGCGATCGCGAGCGGTGCACGCGCAGGCCGTCGATCGCGCGGGCGCCGCCGAGCACCGTGACCTCGATGTAGCGCTCCTCCCAGCTCAGAAAGCTCCACAGGGCAGCCGCCGCGAAGTGGCTGAGCACGCCGGTGACGCCGCAAGCCAGCACGGCGGCCCTGAAACGTCCGTGGAGCGAGATGCCGGGATGGCCGACGGCGTAGACGCCACGGTACAGGCGGTGCAGGCGCCCGTCACGAACGCGCCGCGCGACGGCGCGGTCGTCGAGTCCGCACGCACGCAGCTGAGCGATCGACAGCACGCCGTCGCGCTCGGAGGCCATGCGGGCGACGCGCACATCGGGGGGTGTGTAGGTCGGCTGCCCCCTGGCGCCTGTGGCCTTACACACCTCCCGGGCCATGGGGTCATCGTGCCCCAGATCCTGTGACCGAACAGCACGCGTTCGTAACGAAAGAGCGCGGAGACGCCGACAGATTTGACGGGCGCCGTTTTACGGAGCCTGTGGCAGGCGCTTCGCGCCGCGCGTGGCCCGCGGAGCCGACGGCGGAGGAACGACCGGCCCGATGTCCCCGTCGGGGGCCTCGTCGAGGTCCACGATCACCGGGGCGTGATCGCTCGGCCCGGGACCCTTGCGGGCGTGCCGGTCGACCCAGGCTGCCCGTACACGGTCGGCGACGGGCGCGCCGGCGAGGATGAGATCGATCCGCATCCCGAGGTCCTGGTGGAACATGCCTGCGCGGTAGTCCCAGTAGGTGAACAGCCGCTTGTGGTCCGGCCAGCGATCGCGCACGACGTCGCGCAGGCCCAGCGACTGCAGCTCGGCGAGGGCGGCGCGCTCGGGTGCCGTCACATGGGTCTGGCCGACGTAGGCGTCGGAGTCGAACACATCATCGTCGGTCGGCGCGATGTTCACGTCGCCGCAGACGACGGACCCCTCCGGGTCGACGGCAACCATCTCGCGCAGCGACGCCAGCCACGCGAGC
>DATLNO010000257.1:0-6105 GCA_035536715.1 Solirubrobacteraceae bacterium | reverse complement strand
GGGCGCTCAGCAGCTCGCCGGCGACGCGATCGGTCGCGTCGCCGAGCCCGCCGAGCAGGCGCCGCGACAGCTGGGCGCGGCGGAAGAAGAGCGGCGCGTCGTGCTCCCACGTCGCGCCGATCCCGCCGTGGACCGAGATCATCGCGCGGCTCGCGTAGTCCAGCGCGTGCCCGCCCGCGCTGCGCGCCGCGCTCGCGGCGAGCGCGAACTCGCCGGGCTGGTCCTCATAGGCCCAGCCGGCGTAGAGCAGCAGGGCATACGTGTTCTCGCGCAGGCGCAGCACCTCGACCAGGCTGTGCTTGACCGCCTGGTAGGAGCCGATCGCACGCCCGAACGTGAAGCGCTCCTTGGCGTACGTGACGGACTGCGAGAGCGCCGTCTCGACCGCGCCGAGCGATTCCGCTGCCAGCAGCGACTGCGCCAGAAACCACGCGCGCGCGAGCTCGTCCGCGCCGATGCCCGCCAGCACCGTTCCCGCGGCGCCGTCGAAGCGCACGTGCCCGAGCGAGCGCGTGGCGTCGTAGCGCGTCGCGACTTCGACCGTCGTATCGGCGCCATCGACCGCCACGGCCACCGGTGCGCCGCCATCGCCAGTCGCGACCACGACGAACAGGTCCGCGCCGGGAGCGTCGGGCACCCACGCGACGCAGCCGCTCACGGTCCCGTCGGAGTCCAGCACCGGCGCGTCGACCCGCACCGACCCTGACAGCGGCTCGACCGTCCAGCGCTCGTCGAGGTCCCCCGGCGGCTGCGCCGCGACGAAGCAGGCGCGCAGCTCGCCCTCGGCGACCGCGCCGACCCGCGCGTCGCCGGCCGCGTCGAGCAGCGCCGACGCCGGCAGGTGACCGAGCAGCTCGATGCCCGCAAGCACTCGCCCGGCCTCGGTCATGACCAGCATCGCGTCGAAGGCGCTCAGCCCCGCCCCGCCGTTGGCCTCGCTCACGAGCAGCCCCGCCCAGCCGGCCTCGCGCGCGGTCGGCCACAGGTCGGGCAACGCGGCCGGGTCCTCGAGCGCGTCGCGCGCCGCCGCCACAGTCTTCACGCGCGACAGCGCCTCGCGCGCGGCCTCGCGCAGGAAGCTCTGCTCGTCGGTCAGCTCGAGGTTCACTTCGCGGTCACCCCCGCGCGCTCCTTCGCGCGCAGCTCGCTGAACGGGATGCCCTTGTCCAGGCGCGGCTCGGGTGGCAGCCCGAGCACGCGCTCGCCGATCGTGTTGCGCAGGATCTCCTCGGTCCCGCCGGCCGACTTCAGCCCCGGCAGGAACGAGATCATGTATGCCCACTCGCTCTCCTCGTCGAGCGCGTCGGGCCCGAGCACGTCGGCGATGAGATCGCCGGCCTCGATCGCCGAGCGCACGGTCGTGACCTTCGCGAGGCCCGCCTCCGGCCCCGGGATCTGCCCCTGCTGCAGCGCGCTGAGCATCCGGTAGCCGGTGAACTTCACGGCCAGCAGCTCGACGCACAGCTCGCCGAGGCGGCGGCGGACCTCGGGATCGCGGCGCGCGTGATCGTCGGTCGCGATCGCCGCGGCGTAGCGCTCGGCCTTGTAGCCGAGGCTCTCCGAGCCCAGGCCGATCGTCAGGCGCTCGAACATGAGCGTCGTCAGGGCCGTGCCCCAGCCGTTGCCGACGCCGCCGACGACGGCGTCCGCCTCGAGCCGGACGTCGTCGAAGAAGACCTCGTTGAACTCTGCCTCGCCGGAGATCTGCCGCAGCCCGCGGATCGTGATGCCCTCCGCGTCCATCGGGACGATGAACATCGTCAGGCCCTTGTGCTTCGGAACGTCGGCGTCGGTGCGCGCCAGCAGCAGGCCGTGCGCCGCGAAGTGCGCGTTGGTCGTCCACACCTTCTGGCCGGACAGCCGCCAGCTGCCGTCGTCCTGCAGAACCGCCCGCGCCTGCACGGCCGCGAGGTCCGAGCCCGCCGCGGGCTCTGAGAAAAGCTGGCACCAGACCTCGTCGCCGTGCAGCATCGGCCCGAGATAGCGGCTCTTCTGTTCGGCGCTGCCGTGGGCGATGATCGTCGGGCCGAGCATCCCGACGCCGATCACGTCAAGGATGTTGGGAACTCCCGCGCGGATGATCTCCTGGCCGACGATGACGTGCTCGATCGGTCCGAGGCCCTGGCCACCGAGCTCGACCGGCCAGGTCACGCCGGCCAGTCCAGCCTCCGCGAGCTTGCCCTGCCACGCGCGGCGGGCCTGGATGTGTGAGGCGTCGTCCTCGTCCTGTTCCGCGGGCGCCTCGTCCTTGTTCTCCTGCAGCCAGGCGCGCACCTTGACGCGGTACTGCACCTGCTCGGGAGTGTCGTTGAGGTCCACGGAACGTCGCTCCTTTGCCATTGGCTGACTGGCCAGTCGGGATCGGGACGATACAGACGCGGGGGCGCGCCGGCGGGGTGTTCGCGACTACGGCGCGTTCTGTGCGGTCTCGGCCACGAGCGTGTCGAGCGGCGCCCAGAACGTCCGCTGCGCCGCGCCGTCGTAGCGACGCGGCGCGCTGTGGTCGTCGACGGCATCGTCGCGGATGATCTGAAGCGTGGCGCCGGCGTGGGCCGCCCCCTCGACGATCCGGTGGGCCGTCCCGCTGCCGACCGCCGTATCGCGCTCGCCCACGAACGTGAGCATGCGCGTATCCGCAGCGATGTCGCTCAGGTCCGCCTCGGGGATCGCCACCGAGAGGTGACGCAGCTTGCGCCCGGGATAGACGCTGAAGATGGCAGCAGGCGCCGGCAGCCCGTGCACCGCGGCCACCGCCGCGTAGTCCACGGCCAGCGCCCCGCCGGCGGAGTGACCGGCGACGACGAGCCTCCCGGGCGCGACCTGAACCTGGCTGAGGGCGATGCGCACGCCGGCGAGGACGTTCGCCAGCGGCGAGACCGTGTCGTAGGCGGGCCTCGTCTGGTAGGCGGGGAAGATGACCGTCGTGCCCCCGCGCGCGAGGTGACCGATCCAGGGGCCGTAGCGCTGCGCGTCGATCGCCACCCAGCCATGCAGGAAGATCACGACCGGTCCCGCCTGTGCGGGGGTGCCCGCCGCGCGGAAGATCGCAGCACCCTGCGCTCCCTCGCCGACATCGCGGCGTTCGACGCCCGCAGGCGTGTACGCCCTCGCGCGCGCTCGCGCGGGCGAGGGCGCGGGCGCGGGCGCGGGCGCAGTACGTTGAGCCGGGGGCGGTGCCGGGAGGGCGACGCCAGGCGGCTCCACGACCTCCGGCTGCGGCAGCGGCGACGGTGGCACTTGATCCGCCGGGGCCGGCGTCGCGGGCGCCGCCGTCGCTGGTTCGGGCGCAGTCGGCGCGGCGGCGGCAGGAGGTACCGGCGGCTGTGTCTCCGCGACGATCGGTCCCAGCACGGGGGCCTGCGCATCGCGGCCTCCGCTTCCGAGCACAGCGGTGGCAAGCATCCCCAGGATGATCACGATGGGGACGAACACGATGATGAGCAGGCCCCGGACAGCATGCTGATCTCGGCTCCCTCGGCCGCCGTGCCGTTGCTGCAACGCAGTCCCCCCGATCAGCCGCGCTGGCGCGACGCTCCCGGTGCAGCTCTCGTGTCGCACCGGCGGAGGAACGTGTCGAGGATGGCGTGCATGGCCTCGAGCTCGGCGGCAGCGTCGCGGAGCCGCTCTTCTCCCGCACGCGTGAGCTCGTAGGTGCGACGGTCGGGGCCTCCGGTCGAGGAGTGCCACGTCGACCGGACGAGCTTTGCGTCCTCGAGCGCGCGCAGCGCGCGGTACAGGCGGCCCGGATCGTCGCGGCTGAAGCCCAGCGGGCGTAGCCGCTCGCGCAGTTCGTACCCGTGCGCGGGGCTCTCGTGCAGGAGCAGCAGCAAGCAAGGCCGCAAGAAGTTCTTGGGCAGGACGTGGCGGGCCAGGTCGGTGTCCACGGCCATGCTGCGCACGGTACAGCAGGACCGTCGGGCAGGAGGAATACGGGGACCTCCCGCCGACGCTGCCCAAATTCTTAACAGAAGCTAAAAATGGCTGGTAAGCAGCCGTTTCGACCGGCTCTGACCCCCCTCAGGAGCCCTCGTGGGGGACGGTCGCTGGACATTCCTGGCCGCGGTGTACTAGTGTCGCGCCCAGAACCGGCTGGGTCGGGGCAGAGGGAGACGTACCGGGACCCGGAATCGGAGTTATCAGGGAGCGAGCAACTGGACGCCTCGGCTTTCGCCGTGGTGCTCACAGGGGCGTCACAACAGAGGGGAGCCACAGTGCTTATACGGCCAGGCGCAACGGCGCCGCATCGGTGGAGTGTTCCGTGCCAGCGCTAAAGAGGAAGCCCAAGACACCGCAGCAGCAGCAGGCTGCAGCATCAAGCGGAACCAGCGGCGGCGCACCGACCAGGTCCAGCGGCGCCTCAGGCGGCGTTCAGGGCGTCAACGTCATCATTCTCGTGCTCGTCGCGGCATCGGTGACGATCGCGGCAGGTCTCCTCGCGGAGACGGTCAACACCGCGCGTGCAATTGACAAGAAGGCGAAGAACATTCGCGACACCGGCGTCGGCATCAACACGGCGACGGACTCGATCCAGCAGCTCGTCAAGACGAACCAGATCGCGACGTCGATTCTCAAGACGGCATCGCCACTCGACGCCGTCCTCACGAAGATCGTCGCCCGCGCGCGCTCGATCAACCGTGATGCGACTTCGATCGACAGCCTCGCGAGCACGATCCTCTCGACTGCGGGAACGATCAACACGAGCGCCACGTCGATCAACGGTGTTGCGACGGACATCAACAACACCGCCGGCACGATCAACACGACGGCCGGTCAGATCGACGAGGTTGCCGTCGGGATCAACAGCACGGCGGGGACGATCGGTCGCACGGCGCGCAGCATCAACACGATCGCCGGTCCGGGTTCGGGCATCCTCGGCATCGCTCGGATCATCGACAACGATGCTTCGACGATCGTCCAGGGCCTGACCCAGACGCTGAGCATCGCGAAGGGGATCAAGTCCGACTCGGGCGACATCCTCGGCGACGCAACGGTCATCAAGGACACGGCAGCGTGCATCGATGTCGACGCCAACCTGGGCAGCCCCAAGGCGCCCAAGGGCGATTGCGGGGGCACCCCGTGAGCCGCGCTAGCAAGAGCAACGAGAAGAACGCTTCGAGGGGGACAACGTGCAGCGCGGTATAGCGACAGATCTCCGCTGGACATGGATCTTCGGAACGATCCTGATCCTGGTCGTGGTCGTGGTCATCGGGTTCCTTTCCGGTATCACGAGCGCGCTGAACTCAATCGACAAGGCGCTCGGCACGACCGATGCGACCCTCGTGGACGTGGGCGGCGACGCCGACCCGCTGCCCGGCTACGTCCAGAAGATCAACGCCAACCTGACGGACATCGACAAGGCGCTGAAGCCGGTTCCCGGCCAGGGCGTCGCGATCCTCAACTCGCTGACTTCGATCAACGCGTCGACGGGCCGTGTCAATGCCGCTCTGGGCAACACCTCGAGCTCGCTGCTGAGCACGTCGAGCTCCCTCGTGGACACGACGGGCACGCTGCAGACGATCTCCGGGTCGCTGACTGATACATCCGGGTCGCTGACAGGTACGACGGGGCGTCTCGTGACGATCCGCGGCACCCTGCGCAGCATCTCGGGCGTGCTGGTCACGGTCAACGGCCGTGTCCGGACGATCAACCAGCAGCTGCGTCAGGTCCGCTCGGCTGACAGCCAGGGCACCGCGGCAGTCGTTCCGCTGGTCACCAGCATCAACGGCGATCAGGCCCTGGGCGGGATCCTCTCGGACACGGGCAAGATCAACTCCGGCCTGACGGACGCTCACAACCACCTGACGAGCATCTGCAAGTCGACCGCGATTCAAGCACTGGCCTCACTGGCCGGCAACGCAGGCAAGTGCTGAGCTAGCCATGTTGCGTGACATTCTCAGCGGAGCACGGGGCATGTCGCCTGTCGTGCTCACGATCCTGATCGCGTGGGCGCTGCTCTCGGTGATGTTCCTCACCGGGACGCTGCTCGCCGCGCGGTCGATCGATCGCTCGGTGGCCGTCATCAAGCCAAACGTGGATGAGATCGGCACGGAGGCCGGCTTCATCGACCAGGCTCGGACGATCATGGACACGTCGACGAAGATCAAC
>DATLNO010000256.1:0-15982 GCA_035536715.1 Solirubrobacteraceae bacterium | reverse complement strand
GCCGCGAAGCACAGCGCCCCGTGGATGCTCCACATGCAGCCGACGTCGACGAACGAGCGGCCGGCGACGTGCTGCTCGATGAGCGTCTCGCGCGGCGGCGTGGCCGAGCCGACGCGAGCGCGCACGCGCGCCACCGCGCCGAGGGTCCGTCCGAGCATGCGCGGCAGGCTAGTACGGCCGGGCCTACAGCGGACCGCCGGCGACCGGTGGGGCCGTCGGGTCCGGACCCTCGTCGGCGGGCGTCTCGCGAGCGAGGTACTCCTCGACCAGCAACGGGTTGTCGCGAGCGCGCGTCACGACCTTGAGCAGGTCGTTCATCGAGGCGACCTCTTCGATCTGCTCCTTGATGAACCACTGCATGAACTGCTCGCTGGAGTAATCGCCCTCCTTGCGGGCGATCCCCGCGAGCGCGTTGATCTGATCGGTGACGCGGCGCTCCTGATCCAGGGCAAGCGCGACCGGCTCTACGACGTCGCCGAAGAGGTTCTGCGGCGCGGCGACACCGGGGATGGGCGCCTGCGCTCCGGCATCGAGCAGGTACTGGACCATCATGAGCGCATGGTTGCGCTCCTCCAGCGCCTGTGCGTAGAAGAACGCGGCCAGGCGGGGCAGCGTCTCGTCGTCGTAGTAGACGGCGATTGCGAGATATTGTTGCGAGGCCGCAAATTCGTGGCCGATCTGCTCGTTGAGGCGTTCGACGAAGGCGTCTGCGGGCATCGGCGCACTGTACTCGCTCAACACGACGCGTTAGGCTCACCTAATGAAGCTCTTGGTCAAGCCGAAGAAGGGCTGTTGCAAGAGCAATCCACGCTGCAAGCGCTGTCCCGTTGTCGTCAAGCGGCTCGTGAAGCAGGGCCGTGCGGAGCGCAGATCGGACGGCTTCGTCGTCATCTCCCCGTCGCTGACCAAGAAGCAGCTGAAGGCAGCGCGCTCGCGCTGAGCGACAGCGCCCGCCCACGTCAGGACGGCCTCAGCAGATATCATCGCCGCCTATGGCCACCTGTCTAGTCACCGGTGGCGCGGGGTTTCTCGGCTCGCATCTGTGCGACGAGCTGCTGCGCCGCGGTCACCACGTCATCTGCGTCGACAACCTCGAAACGGGGTCGCTGACGAACATCGCGCACATCCGTGCTCCCGATTTCGAGTTCCTCCTGCTCGACATCGTCGAGCCGTATTTCGTCGAGCGGGATGTGGACTTCGTCTACCACCTGGCCTCGCCCGCCTCGCCGATCGACTATCTGCGCCTGCCGCTCCACACGCTGAAGGTCGGCTCCTACGGCACGCACCACACGCTTGGCCTCGCCAAGCAGCACCGTGCCCGATTCCTGATCGCGTCCACGAGCGAGGTCTACGGCGACCCGAAGGTGCACCCGCAGCCCGAGACCTATTGGGGGCACGTCAACCCGATCGGCCCGCGCGGCGTGTACGACGAGGCCAAGCGCTACGCCGAGGCGCTGACGATGGCCTACCACCGCCAGCAGGGCGTCGACACGACGATCATGCGGATCTTCAACACCTACGGCGCGCGGATGCGGCCATACGACGGCCGTGCGATCCCGACGTTCCTGCGCCAGGCGCTGCAGGACCGTCCGATCACCGTGTTCGGCGACGGTAGCCAGACCCGTTCCTTCTGTTATGTCGACGACCTGATCCGCGGGATGATCGCCCTGGCCGAATCCGGCGAGGGTGGCCCGATCAACATCGGCAATCCCAACGAGTTCACGCTGCTGGAGCTTGCCGAGACCGTCATCGACATGACGGACTCCAAGTCGGAGATCGTCTACGAGGCGCTGCCAACCGACGACCCGCAGGTGCGCCAGCCCGACATCACGCTCGCACGCGAGCGACTGGGCTGGGAGCCCGAGGTCGACCTGCGCGAGGGGTTGCGCCGCACCGTCGACCAGGCTGGCACCGCCGCGCTCATAGGCGCGGGGAGACGATGACCGGGACGGAAGGAACCACAGGCGGCTCGCCGAACGTCCAGACCGGCGGGCGACGTACCGGAACATCTGCCATCGCCGGCCGTTAGAGCAGGGATATGCCGTCAACGCAGCAGAAGCCACGGGAGGGCTCATCCGAAGCGCCGATTCAGGCGCCGCCGTCTGACTTTGCGTTGTCGGAGCGCGACGTTCGCCGCAAGCGCCCGCCGGTCCTCGCCTTTCTGCTCAAGCTCGACACGTTGCGCAAGGTCGTACGTGTCAGCGCGCTGCTGATCCTCGACTCCTTCGGCGTCTACCTGGCGATCCTGACGGCGCTGTGGCTGAAGGCGGGCATCCTCACCGGCGATTGGATCGCCCGCAATCAGGCCGCGCCGACCGACGAGCTGTTCGACTTCGCCTTCCTGCTGACCGTGCTGCTGTTCGCGCGCTCGGGCCTGTACTCGGCACGCGGGGAGCGCCCCGGTCTGTCGCGGATCGTCTCATCGCTGGCGCAGGTCGCGTTCGTCGCGCTCATCTACGCGGAGGCGAGCGGCAGCGAGTTCAGCTCCTATTACATCTTCTACGGCGGCCTGTTCTTCGCCGTCATCTACGTGTCGCTGCTGCGCCGCACCTACGAGAAGGTGACCGGGGTGCTGCTGCGCGCGGCCGGCTACCAGCGCCGTGCGGTGCTCGTCGGGACCGGCCAGCACATCGAGGCCGTCGGCCACGCCTTGCGCGACGCCGCCCATCCGACGGTGAAGGTCGTCGGCTTCATCTCGCTGACGCCGCGGCCCCACAACGGGCTGCTGTCGCTCGGCACGCTCGACGAGCTCGCGCAGGTCATCCACCGTCACCGCATCGACGAGGTGATCATCGCCGACCCGGAGTTCCCGCAACCGCAGGCGGTCGAGCTCGTCGATGTCGCGCATTCCAACGGCGTGCGCGTGCGGATCGCGCCGTCGACGATGGAGCTGCTCGTGCACCGGGCGGAGTTCGTGCCCGGCGAGGCGGTGCCGCTTTTCGAGCTCAAGCCGCCCGTCTTCGAGGGCTTCGACTACCTCGTCAAGCGCACGTTCGACCTTGTCTTCTCATCGGGGCTGCTGCTCGTGCTGAGCCCGGTCCTGGCGGCCAGCGCGATCGCGGTCCGGTTCAGCTCGCGCGGCCCCGTGATCTACCGCTCGATGCGCCCCGGGATCGGCGGCGCGCCGTTCGCGTGCCTGAAGTTCCGCACGATGTACCGCGACGCCGACCAGCGCCAGGCCGACCTCGAGTCGCACAACGAGGCGACGGGCGCGCTGTTCAAGATGCGCGACGACCCGCGAATGACACCGGTCGGCCGCTTTCTGCGGTGCTACTCGCTCGACGAGCTGCCGCAGCTGTTCAACGTGCTGCGCGGGGAGATGTCGCTCGTCGGCCCGCGGCCGCTGCCCGCGCGCGACTTCGAGCGCCTGGAGGAGTGGCACAAGAAGCGCTACCTCGTGACCCCCGGGATCACCGGCCTGTGGCAGGTCTCCGGCCGCTCGGAGCTGGACTTCGACGACCTCGTGCGCCTGGACTTCCTGTATCTCGAGCGCTGGTCGGTCTTCCTGGACCTGAGCATCCTCGTCAAGACGGTGCCCGCCGTCTTCACGCGGCGCGGCGCGTTTTGATCGCGTCACAGCGATGAAGCTCGCCGGGCGACTTGCGGTCGGCGCCGTGTTGTTGTGCGCCGTGCTGTTCGCCGGGTACCTCGCCCGTGGTGGCGAGGACGCCGAGCCGCTGCCCGGCATGCCGCTGCGCGAGATCGCGAAGAAGCGCGGTGTGGAGATCGGCACAGCGGTGCGCGGCGGCGCCCTGAAAAGCCGCGCCTACCGCCAGGTCCTCGCGGCGCAGTTCTCGACGGTCACGCCGGAGAACGAGATGAAGTGGTACGCCGTCGAGCCCAAGCGCGGTGAGTTCTCCTTCGATGCCGCCGACGCGATCGTCGAGAAGGCGCGCGCGGCCGACCAGAAGGTGCGCGGTCACACGCTCGTCTGGCACGCCCAGCTCCCGCAGTGGGTCAAGCAGCTGGGAGAGTCGGAGCTGCGCCAGGCGACGCGCGAGCACATCCGCAAGGTCATGGCGAAGTACAAAGACGCTGTCGGCGTCTGGGACGTCGTCAACGAGCCGATCAGCGACGACGGCGGGCTGCGCCAGTCGGTCTTCATGCGTCGCCTCGGCCCGGGCTTCATCGCCGACGCGTTTCGCACCGCGCGCACCGCCGACCCGGACGCGAAGCTCTACCTCAACGAGATCGGCGCCGAGGGCATCAACGCGAAGTCCAACCGCCTCTACGAGATCGTGCGCGGGCTGAAGGCCGACGGCGTGCCGATCGACGGGGTCGGCTTTCAAGCGCACTTCAACCTCGACGGCGTGCCCGCCGACTTCGTCGCGAACATGCAGCGCTTCAGGGCACTGGGATTGGACATCGCGATCACCGAGGCCGATGTCGGCCTGAAGGTGCCGCCGGACGCCGCCAAGCTGCGGGCGCAGGCCGGCGTCTACGAGCAGATCGTGCGCAGCTGCGTCGCCGTCGACTGCCGCTCGCTGACGTTCTGGGGTTACACCGACGGGCGCTCGTGGATCTCCGAGACGCAGGCCGGGATGGGCGCGGCAACGATGCTCGACGAGGCGCTGAAGCCCAAGCCGGCGTTCGGCGCCGTGCAGGGGGCACTCGGTCAGTAGGACCCGCGCCCGCCGGTCAGCGCAGCAGCGCGCCCGGGGGCGGATGACGCGGTCGATCGTCGCGCCCTCGGTGGACTCGACGACGTCGGAGCCGCCGCCGCCCCCCGCGGACGAGCGTGGTCGGGCTCGGGTCGGCGTCGCCGCCGGCGTCGAGCCGGCACGTCAGGCCGTAGTCGCGCGACGGTCGCCCTGGAGCCGCAGCATGCGCCGTCGCAGCGCAGATTGCGGCCCGCTGTGGCGCCGGCCGCGATAATCGCCTCGTGGCCTACCGCTACCTCTTCGAGCAGATGGTCCGCCGCGAGCTGCGCCAGAAGTACCGCGGGTCCGCGCTCGGGGTGCTCTGGTACTTGATCAACCCGCTCGTGCTGATGGGCGCCTACTACCTCATGTTCGGCGTCATCTTCGACCAGGCGTCCGAGCCCGACTATCCCCTGTTCCTGCTCGTCGGCCTCGTCGTGTGGGTGTTCTTCAACCAGGCCGTCGTCAGCGCCGCGCCGTCGCTGCTGGACCAGGGCGCGCTCGTGCGCAAGGCGCGCTTCCCGCGCGAGATCATCCCGGCGTCGGTCGTGACCGTGCAGCTCGTGACGTTCCTCGCGCTGATCGCCCTGCTCGCGCCGGTGACGATCGCGTTTCGCGGCACGCTCGACGTCGCCCTGCTGCTGCTGCCGCTGGTGCTGGCCTGCCTGTTTGCCTTCATCCTCGGGATCGCGCTCGCGGTCAGCATCCTGCACGCGTACTTCCGCGACGTCGCGCCGATCCTCTCGGCGGCGCTGCTGCCCTGGTTCTTCATCTCGCCGATCTTCTTCCGGCCCGAGTCGATCACCGAGCAGGCGACGGCGCGCTTCGTGCTGGAGTGGGTCAACCCGGTCGCGCCGTTCATCGGCTCGGTGCGCGACGTGATCTACGGTGGGATCGTGCCCGGCGGGGCCGAGCTTGCGTACATCGTCGTCGCCGCGACGGTCGCGCTGGTCGGCGGCCACGCGCTGTTCCGCCGCCTGCAGGGCGAGCTTGCGGTGGTCGTGTGACGGCGTTCGAGGCCTCGCTGCGCCCGGGCGAGATCGTGCTCGAGCACGCGTCGCGGTCGTTCAGCGCGCGCGCCGACCGCGGCCGCACGCTCAAGGAGATGCTGATCGGGCGCACGCGCGCCGGCGGGCCGCCGGCGGTCGAGGCGCTGCGCGACGTCTCGATGCACATCCAGCCGGGCGAGACGGTCGGGATGGTCGGGCGCAACGGCGCCGGCAAGTCCTCGACGCTGCGCGTGCTGGCCGGCATCGTTCCCCTCAACAGCGGCCGGGTCGGCTGCGGCGGGCAGGTCGTCTCCCAGCTCGAGCTCGGTGCGGGCTTCGGCCGCGAGTTCTCCGGCCGCGAGAACATCTTCCTCAACGGCGCGCTGCACGGCCTGCAAAAGGAGCAGATCGAGGCGCGGCTGGACGCGATCATCGAGTTCTCGGAGCTCGGCGACTTCATCGACTCGCCCGTCGCGACGTACTCGTCGGGCATGTTCCTGCGGCTGGGCTTCTCGATCGCCGCGCACCTCGATGCCGACGTGCTGCTGATCGACGAGGTGCTCGCCGTCGGCGACGAGGCGTTCCAGCGCAAGTGCGAGGCGCGCATCGCCGAGCAGATCGCGGGCGGCGCCACGCTCGTGCTCGTCTCGCACGACGCGGCGCTGATCGAGCGCACGTGCGAACGGCTCGTCGTGCTCGACGGTGGCAGGAAGATCTTCGACGGGCCGGTCGACGAGGGGATGCCCTTCTACCACCGGCTGATGGGCACCGCCGACGCGGTCCCGCCCGTGGCCTGCGAGCCTTCAGGCGAGCGGGTATCGCCGCAATGACTCCCGAGGAAGCGCTCGCGGCCGCGCGCGCGGCCGCGGCCGAGCGCGATGACGCGCTGCCCGCCGGAATGTCGATCGAGCCGACCGAGCGCGTCTCGATCGAGCAGCTCATGGAGTGGGCGAACATCGAGCCGGATCCGGACCTCATGCGCTCGACGCGCAGGCTCGGCGCCCCGATCACGTGGGCCAAGCGCCAGCTCGTGCACGTCATGCGCCAGTATCTGCGCGAGCTGCAGTCTCAGCAGACGCGCTTCAACCTCAACGTGCTGATCCGCGTCGCCGAACTCGAGGACCGCGTCGCGCGGCTCGAGGAGCGCGCCGGCGACGAGCGGCCATCAGAGCAGCGTTGAACGTTCACCAGATCCTCTCCGGGGCCGGGCCCTACGACGCCGTTACGACCCAGGCGCTCGCGTTTCGCGATCTGTTCAGGGCCTGGGGCTGGGGCGGCCGCGACGTCGCCGCCGAGATCGACCCGCGCATCGGCGACCGGATCGCGCCGCTGCGCGCGCTCGACGCACGCGGTCACGACGTGCTGCTCGTGCACTACTCCGCCTACGCGCCGAAGCTGCGCGCCGTGCTCGACATGCCCCAGCGCAAGCTGCTGATCTCGCACAACATCACGCCGGCACGCTGGTTCTGGGACCACGACCCGCAGGCGGCGGTCGTCTGTGCGCTCGGGCGCAAGCAGCTACCGGAGTTCGCCGCCGCGGTCGACGTCGCCGCCGGCGTGTCGCTGTACAACGCGCGTGAGTTCGGCTCCGACACGGTCATCCCGATCCTCTTCGACCCCAGCGGCCTCGGTGAGCCGCGCGCGCAGGACCCGCCGGCGGGCGACGCGCCGACGATCCTCTTCGTCGGTCGCCTCGCGCCGCACAAGCGCCAGGACGCGATCATCCGCGCGTTCGAGCTCTACCGCCGCCGTCATGCGCCCGGGGCACGGCTCAGGCTTGTCGGCGCGCCGATCAACTGGGCCTACGACGCGGCGATGCGCGAGCTCGCCGAGGTGTTGTCGCCCGGCCATGTGACGATCGAATCGGGCCTGACGAGCGAGCAGCTCGCCGCACGCTGGCGCGCCGCCGACGCGTTCCTGTGTCTGTCGGAGCACGAGGGCTTCTGCATCCCGCTGCTGGAGGCCTTCCACTTCGGCGTCCCCGTCATCGCGCGGGCGATCGGGGGCGTGCCCGAGGTGGCCGGCGACGCCGCGCTGCTGCTGGACGACGGGGACGACGAGAGCGTCGCCGCCGAGCTGCTCGCGCTTGTCGTCGGTGACGCGGAGCTGCGCGCGACACTGCGCGCGCGCGGCGCCGCCCGGGTGGCGGCCTACGCCCCGCAGCAGACCGCGCGGACGCTGCGCGAAGCACTGCAGTCGCTCGCGGACTGATCCGACTCGTGTGACGTCTCGCACGTACCGGTGCAGCCCAAAGCCGCTCATGTCCACATGACCTCCCCACGCGTCATCGAACTTCCCCGCCGGCTCGAGCCCGTCGTCCGGGACACGTTCTTGGATGCGGTCGAGCCCGACGCTCCGCGCGCCGTCTCGCATCTGCACAACGTCGTCGCCCTGCGCGCGGCCGACGCGATCGCCCTGCGCCGGCGCGTTCACCCGGCACCGCCGACTACGGCATAGCTGTACGTCGCGAGGGGTTGTTCAGGTGGCTGCCCGGTGGTGGTCGCTCTGTGCGCGCGGTGAGGGCGCGCGGCGTGGGTAACAGCATCGATGAAGAACAGGTGAACTGACGCTCGTGGCGGTCCCGCGAGCCGATCGTGGCCCGGCGCAACCGGCGTCGCCGCGGTCGTGACGCGCTGGGGTGCGGATAACGCACAGCAACCCGAAGCACTCGGGCCGCTCCGTGCTGCGCGCGTCCGTCACGTACTGATCAGCGCTCGCGCGGGAGCGCGAGGGCGTGGACCGGGCCGGCGGCGACGACGGGCTGCGGCCCATCAAGGTTCGTCGTCACGTAGCCGAGCTCGTCCACCAGCGCGCAGAACTCCGCGTTCGTGTCGTGCAGCTCGCAGACGATCGCCGGGCGGTGACGCTCGATCGTCGTGCGCATTCCCTCGATCGCCTGTAGCTCGGCGCCCTCGGTGTCGATCTTCAGCACGTCCGGCGGGGGAATCGCGCCGGACGTGACGAGCTCGTCGATCGAGACGATGCGCACGTCAAGCTGCGCCCGCACATCCGCGTGGCGTCCCGTCGAGGCCAGGTGCGACCAGCTCGCCTCGCCGACGACGAGCAGCTGCGCCGAGCCGCTCGTGGCGCCCACCGCCTCCTCGCGGATCTCGGCATGGGCGAAGTCGTTGAGCGCGATGTTGCGTGCGACCGCGCGGGCGCACGCCGGAACGGGCTCGAACGCGACGACGCGACCCTCGGGCCCGACCAGGCGCGCGCCGAGGATCGTGAAGAAGCCGACGTTCGCACCGACGTCGTAGAAGACCGCGCCCGGGGCGAGCAGACGCCGCAGGGCCTCCTGCACCGGTGGTTCGAGCGTGCCGCGGACGATCAGGCCGGCGTGCGCGTGGTCGAGCGGCAGGTCGGCCGTCGAGACGTAGAGCAGATGTCCGAGGCCGCCCGCGATCGGGACGGGAGCGCGGCCATACCAGCGCGAGGCGCGGCTCAGCAGCGCCCGCCGCGCGCGGCCGGCCCGCGCCCGCTCCGCAAGCTCGGCGCGGCGATCCTCCGGCATCCCGGTGATGACGTGGGTGGCCCCGTTGCGCAGGCGCCCGGTCAGCTCGTGGCGCAGGTGGCGGAGGGTGCCCGGCATCGGCGCGGATGATCGCACCGATGCATCCGGGCGTCGGCGCCGTCACGCGCGCTCTGCTCGTCCTCGAGCGCGACGGCGCCATCACCGCCGCGCGGACAGGCGGCGAGGCTGCGTAAGATGATGGACGCGCTCGCGCCGTCTGACCGGCGGCGCCGGGTGACTGCCGACCTCGAGGAGCTGTGGCTTTGAGCCTGAGGGATTCGCGCCTCGCGGCGCTCAATCGCATCCGGGAGGCGCGGGCGGCCCCCGGTCTGCGTAAGGCCATGCCGATCGACCAGTGGCGGCTCGTGTCGCGCCGGTTCTCGCTCGAGAGCCCTGCGGAGGCCGAGACGCTGTTCGCGATCGCGAACGGCTACATGGGCATTCGCGGCGCCCACGACGAGGGGCTACCTTCCAACGACCCGGGCTTCTTCCTCAACGGGTTCCACGAGACCTGGCCGATCCCGTACGGTGAGGCCGCTTTCGGCTTCGCGACCACCGGGCAGACGATCGTCAGCGCCCCGGATGGCTCGGTCATCCGCCTGTATGTCGACGAGGAGCCGCTCGTCCTTGCCGAGTCCAAGCTCCTCAACTACGAGCGGGTGCTGGACATGCAGGGCGGGATCCTCGAGCGGACCGCGCGTTTTCGCACGGCGCGCGGCGCCGTCGTCGAGCTTCGGTCCCAGCGCCTCGCGTCGCTGCACTGGCGCCATCTCGCCGCGATC
Source organism: Solirubrobacteraceae bacterium (assembly GCA_035536715.1). Lineage (GTDB taxonomy): Bacteria > Actinomycetota > Thermoleophilia > Solirubrobacterales > Solirubrobacteraceae > CADCVQ01. Next base: position 6,057 of record DATLNO010000256.1, on the reverse strand, counting down.
TCCTACGAGGTGACGCTCATCTCGGGGATGGCCGAGCTTGCGATCGCGTCGGAGCTCGTCACCCACCTGCCGCGCCCGAAGGGACATGACGACCCGCGCATCGGAGTGCGGATGGACGAGTCCGCGCTCGAGGCGATCGACCAGTTCTGCGATGCCACGCGGGTGGTGCTGGAGCTGCGCACACGCTCGAGCGGCATCGGCCTGGCCTGCGGGATGGAGCACTCGATCCAAACCGAGCTGCGCCATTCGATCGAATCAAGCGTCCAGGCGGACGAGGGACGCGTCGTGTTCTTCCTCGATGCGGAGCCCGGAATCCCGGCGACGATCACGAAGTTGCTGGGCTACCACCACGCCACCGGGGCGCCGCACGGTGACCTCCAGCGACGGGTCGCCCGGACGCTCGACCGCGCGGCCGGGGACGGCTTCGAGCGGATCGCCGCGGTGCAGCGCGAGCGGCTGGCGGCGTTCTGGGAGCACTCGGACATCGAGATCGACGGGCCCGCGGACATCCAGCAGGCGGTGCGCTTCAACCTCTTTCAGATCCGTCAGGCTTCCGCCCGCGTGGAGGGCCACGGGATCGCCGCGAAGGGCCTCACCGGTCGCGGATACGAGGGCCAGTACTTCTGGGACACCGAGATCTATGTCCTGCCGGTCCTGACATACACGCAACCACACGTCGCGCGGCGCCTGCTGCATTTTCGCTACGAGATGCTCGAGGCCGCGCGGCGCCGCGCGCGCCAGCTCGGCCACCGCGGCGCGCTGTTTCCCTGGCGCACGATCTCCGGCGAGGAGGCATCGGCCTACTACGCCGCGGGCACGGCGCAATACCACATCAACGCGGCGATCTCCTACGCCGTGCGCCAGTTCGTGCGGGTCACCGGCGACGAGGAGTTTCTCGCGCGCGAGGGCGTCGAGACGCTCGTCGAGACGGCGCGCCTGTGGGCCGATCTCGGCTTCTTCTCCGTGCGCCGCGACGGCGCGTTCTGCATCCAGGGTGTGACGGGGCCCGACGAGTACTCGGCCGTCGTCGACAACAACGCCTACACGAACCTCATGGCGCGCGAGAACCTGTCGGCTGCGGCCGAGGGCCTCGAGCTGCTGCGCGACACCGATCCCGACGCCTACGACCGCCTCGTGGCGCGACTGCGCATCCAGCCGCACGAGCCGGCCGAGTGGTGCCGCGCGGCCGAGCGCATGTTCATCCCCTACGACGAGCGCGCCGGGGTGCTGCTGCAGGACGAGCACTTCCTCAACCGCAAGCCCTGGGACTTCGAGCACACGCCGGTCGACCACTATCCGCTGCTGCTGCACTACCACCCCCTGAACATCTACCGCCACCAGGTCATCAAGCAGACCGACGTGGTACTGGCGACGTTCCTGGCCGGGGACCGCTTCTCGCCGGAGGAGAAGCGGCGCGTGTTCGAGTACTACGACCCGCTGACGACCGGCGACTCGTCGTTGTCATCGTGCGTCCAGAGCGTCATGGCGGCCGAGGTCGGCGATCTGCAGGCGGCCTACGACTACTTCCTGCTGAGCGCCGCGGTCGACCTGGCGAACCTCGCCGGCAACGTCAGCGACGGCATTCATGTCGCCTCCTGCGGCGGTGTCTGGATGGCCCTCGTCAACGGCTTCGCCGGCCTGCGCGACGTCGCCGGCGACGACCTGCGCTTCACGCCGCGGCTGCCCGCCGACTGGGAGCGGATGCGCTTCAGGCTGATCTACCGTGGCAGCCGCCTGGAGATCGAGATGACGCCGGAATCGACGAGCTACTGGCTGCTCGACGGATCGCCGATGGCGGTCATCAGCGACGGGCAGCGCGTCCTTCTGCAGCCCGGCGAGCCGGTCGTCGTACCGGTCGTGGTGTCGGCCACCCTCAGCTGAACGAGACCTTCACCGACTTGGCGCGTGACAGCCTGACGTTGCACGTGGCGACGCTCGAGGCCTGGCCGGCAACGGGGGCGTGGACCGCCGAGCATCCGCCGCTGATCGTCACGGTCGCGCTCGGCGCGCCCTTCGCGGTCACGGTCACGTAGGCGTTCGGATCGAAGGAGCCGACGCAGTTGCCGGTCAGGCCGGTCGGCGCGATGTGGCACGCGATGCCGCCTTCCGGTGACGTCGTCACGTCGCCGGCGAGCGGGCCGCCGCCGCTCGTGACGATGAGGGAGACCTCGCCGATCTTCGCGCTGCGCGTCGCGCCGTCGTGCCTCCACGTGACGACGTCGCCGCTGAGCTTGATCGACTTCGCCTCGAGCTTCGAGCTCGTGCCGCTATCCAGCAGCTGCTCGTTGTAGTTGCGATCGAACGCGTAGATGTAGACGGTCGAGTCGGTTGTACCGCCGTCGCCCAGGCCGATGTAGGAGACGACGAGCTCGCCCCTGGCGTTCACGCGGGCAGCGCCGATCTGCGTGGTGCTCGCGTCGATGTCGAACTCGATGTCGCGCGGCGGGTACAGGCCGTGGCGCTTCTTGCCGGTGCGGGCGTCGACCACGGCGATCGTGTCGCGGCCGGCGATCGTCCGCGTGAAGGCGACGTACGCGCCCTTGGCCGCCACGAGCTTGACGGCCGTTCCCTTGAACGGCTGCGTCAACGCGACCACAGGACCGCGCGGCCTGGCACACCCGTAGAAGCGGTAGGAGCCGCCGGTCTTGACCTTGTAGACCTTCACCACGGCGCTGTGAGCAAGCTCCGTGCCGCGGGTTTGGTTGCACCGCGTCGTGGCGGCCCGTGCATCAGCGGCCGACAGTAGGAGGGCGCCGGAGACGGTGACAAGCAGTGCCCCGCGCACGGTGAAACGGAGGTCGGATCGATAGCTCATGACAATGCACCCACCTGTTCTGCGTCGTGGACGAGGCGCTGATGCAGGTCCAACGGGACGCCCGACGGAAGGTTGCGCACGTGACGACGGAGGGCTGAGGCGGCGGCCGGGCGTCAGTGGCGCCGCTCCGCGCCGCCTGAGCCTGAGCCGGAGGCGGCAGTCGGCCGCGGCGCGGCGTCGGCCGGCCTCCCGGTCGTCGTCGGCGTCAGCCGCAGCCGGAACCGTGCGCCACCGCCGGGCGCCGGCTCGACCGCGATCGAGCCGCCGTGGCTCTCGGCGACCTGGCGCACGATCGCGAGGCCGAGACCCGACCCGGGGCGCCCACGAGCAGCGGCGCCGCGATAGAAGCGATCGAAGACGTAGGGGCGGTCATCCGCGGAGATCCCGGGCCCGTGGTCGCTGACGGTCAGCTCGCCGCTGCGCAGGACGACCTCGACGTTTGTGCCCTCGGGTGCGTGCTTGGCGGCGTTGTCGAGCAGGTTGTCGACGGCCCGTCCCAGGCGCTCGGACAGGCCCTCGACGATCGTCGGCTCGAGCATCTCCTCGAACACCGTGCGCGGCCGTCGCCGCCGGGCGCGGGCGACCGACTCGGCGACGACGTGGTCGAGCTGCACGTCGTCGGTACCCGACAGCGGCTCGTCGCCGCGGGCGAGCTCGATGACGTCCGTGATCAGGGCGGTCAGCTCTTCGGTCTCGGTCCGGACGTCCTCGAGCAGGCGCCGGCGGTCGTCGCCGGTCAGCTCACCTCCCTCGGAGAGCAGGACCTCGATGTTCGTGCGCAGCGACGTGATCGGCGTGCGCAGCTCGTGCGAGGCGTCGGCGACGAGCTGGCGCTGCGAGTGGACGGACTGATCCAGCGCGCTGCGTGAGCGCTCCAGCGCCTCGAGCATGTCGTTGAAGCGCTGCGCCATCTGCCCGACCTCGTCATCGGAGCGCACCTCGATGCGGCGAGCGAGGTCGTCGGTCTGCGTGATGTGCTCGGCGGCGGCGGTCAGCTCGCTGACCGGCTGGATGACCTGGCGGCCGAACAGGCGCCCGAAGAACGCGGCCAGCAGCGTGCCGCCGGCGCACAGCAGGGCAAGCACGAGTCGCAGCCGGGCAAGCGTCGCGTCGACGTTCTTCAGGCTGCGGGCGAGCTGGATCGCACCGCCCGAGAGCTGCACGGTCAGGACGCGCAGATGCACCCCGTCGGCGCTCTTGACGTCGCGCAGGACCGCGCGACGCTCGCCTCTCGCAACCGCGCGGTCGCTTGCATCGACCGGCACCAAGAGGTCGCTGCGGTCGTCACGGAAGGCGACGCTGCCGTCCGAGCTCAGCAACTGCACCGGCCCATTGAGCCCACCCTCGCGCGCCGACGGCGCGGGCACCCGCAAGCCCAGCGCGCGCCCTGGCCCGAACTCGCGCGCGATGCGCTGGACCTGGGCGTACTGGGTCGCCAGGCCGTCGTCGACCTGGGTGCGCAGCTCGTTGCGCAGCACGTAGTAGGCGACGACCGAGACGAGCACGACGGTCACGCCGACCGTGGCCGCGGCGAGCAGCGTCAGCCTGTGGCGTAGAGCCATCATCGCGAGGACCGGCGTTCCGGTTCGACGTCGACGACGGTCGAGCAATGGCGCGCTGTCATCGTGCGGTCATGGGTCGCGCAGAACGTAGCCGACGCCGCGCACGGTGTGCAGCAGCCGCCGCTCGCCGCCCTCCTCGGTCTTTCGCCGCAGGTAACCGATGTAGACGCCGAGCGCGTTGGACGTCGCGCCGAAGTCGTAGCCCCAGACGCGCTCGAACAGCGTCGAGCGCGTGAGCACCTGGCGCGGGTGCTCGAGAAACAGCTCCAGCAGCGAGAACTCGGTCTTCGAGAGCTCGATCGGCCGGCCGCCGCGGTGCACCTCGTGCGCCGAGCGGTCGAGCATGAGGTCGGCGAACGCGAGCGTCGGCCCGCCGGGATCGACGCGGCGCAGCAGCGCGCGCAGGCGGGCGTGGAGCTCGCGCAGCGCGAACGGCTTGACGAGGTAGTCGTCGGCGCCCGCGTCGAGGCCGTCGACGCGGTCATCGACGGCATCACGAGCGGTGAGCATCAGGACGGGCGTCCGATCACCGGCGGCCCGCAGCCGGCGGCAGACCTCGAGGCCGTCGACGCGCGGCATCATCACGTCGAGCACGATCGCGTCGACGGTGCCCTCGGCCAGCGTGTCGAGCGCCTGCTGGCCGTCTTCGGCGAGCGTGACCTCGTGGCGCTCGAGGGTGAGCGCGCGCTGCAGCGCGGCGCGCACGCCGGGCTCGTCGTCGACTACAAGGACTCGTGTCACAGATGCTCCTGCGTACAGCACACCATGGGCAGATAAGAGCCTACGAAGTGCGGTCCGCGGGGCGGCGTGTGTGACGATGGCGCGATGAGCTTCAGCGATCACCTCGAAGAGCACTACCCGGAGCGCTCGACCGCGTTCATCGCGCCCGCGCGCGCGGGGGTCGAGGACCTGCTGCCCGGGTTTCGCGTGCTGCGCGTCGCACCAGCGCAGGCCGGCGAGCCGTGGGTCTATGCGACCAGCGGCGCTGCGCAGTCGGCCGCCGACGGCGAGCCGGGCGCCGAGTACGTGCTGCTCACGCCGGGCGAGGACGCGGCCCTGGTCGAGATGCTCGCCACGCTCGCGGTCGTCAACGCCGCCGCGGAGGAGAACTTCGGCGTCGGCAGCATCATCGCGCTGGGCCGCTCCTGGCTCGCCCGCTCGTGGGCGCGCCACCTGCTCGTCCTGCCGCCCTACCCCTTCCCCCCTGGCTTCGAGGTCTACGAGGATGGCGAGCGCAGGACCGTGGTGCTCTGGCTCGTCCCGATCCTGTCCGCCGAGGCGCAATACGTGCGCGAGCACGGCCACCACGCGCTCGAGCAGATCTTCGAGCAGCGCAAGGCCAACGTGGCGGACCCGGCGCGCACCTCGGTTGTGTGACGCCTGCTGTCGATCAGGTGTCGTGGCGCTCGCGCGCCTGCGCCATGACCCGGTGCAGGAAGACCGGGTTGCCGACGAGGTAGCGCCGCCACATCCGCTTGGGCTCGATCGCCAGGCGGAAGATCCACTCCAGGCCGTTGTCCGACAGCGCCGCCGGCGCGCGCGGCACGCGACCGCTGACGAAATCGAACAGCGCGCCGACGCTCCACAGCACGTCGCAGTTCAGGCGGTCGACCGTGCGCTGGGCCCAGATCTCCTGCTTGGGGGTGCCCATACCGACGAGCAGGATGTCGGGCTTGCGCG
>DATLNO010000255.1:0-3126 GCA_035536715.1 Solirubrobacteraceae bacterium | reverse complement strand
AGCGCCCTGCGGTCGCGCGTGGCGAGCGGAAGCCGGTGCTCGGCGGCCACCGCGCCCACGAGCGCGTCGTAGACCGAGCCGCCCGCGAGGCCGAGCGAGTCGAGGCGCTGGAGCAGCGACGCCCCCGCCTTGGCCCCGAGGAAGCGCGTAAACGGAAAGCTCGTCGCGAGCAGCCGCGCGACGACGGGCCCGGTGCGGCGTGCCGGTGCCGGCAGCCGTGTGAGGACCGAGAACGTCTCGAACGCCGCATGTCCGGCGAGTCCGAGTCGCCTGCCGCGCGAGCGCTCGAACGTATCGTCGTGGTGCTCGTGATCGGCGACGACGAGCGCGACGGCGACGCTCGTGTCGACGAGCCACAGCGGCTCAGTGCTGCTCGCCATCGCGCAGCCCGCGCACGACCTCGTCGCTGATCGGCGTGCCCGCGGCAGGGATAACAAGCAGATCGCCGCGCTCGGTCAGCGATTCGGCCGCGATCGCCTCGACGCGCAGGCCCGCCCCGTCGACGACGACCTCGACGGCGCCGGGCTGCAAGCCGACCCGGTCTCGCAGTGGCTTGGGAATTACCAGTCGTCCTGCCTTGTCGATGGTTGTTCGCATACCAGTAGGCTACCAGCCGAGTTGGCACGCGCGTGTCCCTGCGCGAGTGGTACGCGTCGCGCCGCGCGAGGCCCGCCGCCGGCATGAACGGTGACCCGGGGCCAGCCGGAGCTCATCACGTGCCCGCGTCGATCAGCGCGACGTCATAACTGCCGAGGCGCGCGTCGGCGCTGATCAGGGTCAGGTCCTCGGCGCGAGCCTGTGCGATCAGCAGCCGGTCGAAGGGGTCGCGATGGTGCAACGGGAGCGCGGCAACGGCGAGTCCATGGTCGGCTGCCAGTCCGAGGATTCGCACGCCACTGCGCACGATCTGCTCGTGTAGGTCGGCCGGAACCACGAGCTTGCCGATTGCCGCCTTGACGCCGATCTCGGCGAACGACACGACGCTGAAGAGCAACTCGCTTGCATGCTCGATCGCCTCCCGCGCTCGCGGCCCGACGGCCCGCTGACCGCCCAGCTCCCACAGCACGACGTGCGTGTCGAGGAGCAGCCTCACGCCGAGTCGTCGAGCAGCTCGTCGAGCTCGGCATCGCTGAACTCGAAGTCCTGCCCGATCGAGATCCGCCCGGCCAGCGATCCGCGTGCCGCGAGGAAGCGCGCGCCGGGCCCCGGCGACGGATCAATCCGCACCAGGCGCGCGACGGGAACGCCATCGCGGGCGATCTCGACGTCCTCACCCGCCTCCACGCGCGCCAGCAGCTTCGAGAGGTCCGTCTTCGCCTGGCCCACGTTCACCCGCATCGCAAGCAGATCGTAGTCCTTTGGCCACGGTTGGCCAAGCCGCTCGGAGCGGCTCAGGCCACGGCCCGCAGCGCCGCTCCCGCCGGCCGCTCGCGCAGCGCCTGCACGACCGCATTCAGCGCGCTCGTATCCGCCGCCTGGCGCCCGTCCGTGACGGCGTCGATGACGGCGCGCTTGCGCTGCAGCACCGACGCCATCTGCTCGTCGATCGTCTCGGACGCGAGCAGGTAATAGGCGGTGACGGCGTCGTGCTGGCCGATGCGGTGACAGCGGTCCTCCGCCTGGTCATGCCGTGCCGGCGTCCAGTCGAGCTCGACGAACGCGACGTTGGAGGCGCGCACGAGGGTGATGCCCTGCGAGGCGGCCTGCATCGAGCAGATGACGAGTGGTGGACCGTCAGCCCGCTGGAAGTCGTCGACCGCGGCGGCGCGCGCCGCGAGATCGTCGTCGCCGAGGACGTGCGCCGCAGCAGGGAAGTGCTCCAGCAGCGCGTGCTGAACCTCGCGGTGATGGGCGAAGACGACCAGCGGCTCGCCCGACGCGGTGAAGTCCTCGATCCAGGCGATCGCCGCGCGCAGCTTGCCGCGGGCGGCGAGCCGGCGCAGGTAGTTCAGGCGCGCGAGCTGCTCGGCACGCAGCGCGGCGGCGACCCTCGCCTCCAGCGTGCGCAGGTCCAGCGGCTGCGTGCGCAGCCAGGCGATCACCGACTCCTCGGCGAGCCGGTACTCCGCCACGTTGTCGAGCTCGACCGGCACGCTCGCAAAGCGCTTGGCCGGCAGCTGCGGCAGGACGTCGGCCTTCGTGCGGCGCACGTAGCAGTGCGCGCGCAGGTTCCAGTGCAGCCGGTCCAGCGCCGCGGCGCCGCGAAAGCGCCGCCCCAGGCCGGCGCCGCTGCCGAAGTCGGCGAGGCGGCCGACGAGGCGTAGCTGCGCCACGACGTCCTTCGGGCGGTTGAGAATCGGCGTCCCGGTCAGCGCCAGGCGCAGGCCGTCGTCGGCGACCTGCTCGGCGAGCGCGATCGCCGCCTTCGTGCGCTTGCGCCGCGGGTCCTTGCAGTAGTGCGACTCGTCGAAGACGGCGGCCCGCAGCCCGCGCGCCGCCAGCCGCTCGGCGTGGGCCTCGAGGATGTCGTAGTTGCACAGCACGATGTCGGCACGCTCGGCGCCGCTGCCGGGCCAGCCCTGCGCGCCGCGGCCGTGTACGACGGCGACGCTGCGCCCTGGAAGCCAGCGCTCGCACTCGCGCTGCCAGACGAGCTTCATGCTCGCCGGGCAGACGACGACCGCCGGAAACGCGCCGTCGGCCTGCAGCGCGGCGAGCGCCTCGATCGTCTTGCCCAGCCCCTGCTCGTCGGCGAGGAAGGTGCGCCGCTGCGCCAGGACGTAGCGGACCGCGGCGCGCTGAAACGGCCGCAGCTCGCCGCCGAGCCCGTCGACGTGCAGCTCCGCGTCGTGGGCGAGCGACAGGGCGATCGTCGCCTCGGCGCGCGCCCGCTCGACCTCGAGCTCCTGCAGCCTGCGTGCGGCGTCGTCTGTGACCGCGATCTCCCGGTGTGCGTGCAGCAGCTCGCGCAGCCGCGCCGCCAGCGCGGCGTCGGCGGGCACGGCGAGCACGTCCGCCTGGACAGCGAACGCGCACTCCTCGGCTCGCGAATCGACGACAGCGGCCTCGGGCAGGAGCGCGAACGCGTCGGCGGCGCTGAACGACCAGTCGGTGCGCAGCTCGAAGCGCTCCGCGCCCTCCTCGTCGCGTCCGAGAGCGAACGTCGCGCCTGCGGGAGTCCTTCCC
>DATLNO010000254.1:0-11770 GCA_035536715.1 Solirubrobacteraceae bacterium | reverse complement strand
GCAAGCCGGTGCACGAGGTCGAACTCCGTCGGGGTGAGGTGCACGAGGCGGCCGTCGCGGCGGATCTCGCGGCGGGCGGGGTCGATCGCGACCGGACCGGCGACGATCGGCCGCGACGTCGGCTGCGCGGCCGCGCGCTGCACGCGGCGCAGGAGCGCCCGCACGCGCGCGACGAACTCGCGCTGGCTGAACGGCTTGGTCATGTAGTCGTCGGCGCCGACGCCCAGGCCGACGAGCAGATCGGTCTCGCCGTCCAGCGCCGTCAGCATGAGGACCGCAACGGCGCGCTCGCGCTGGATCCGGCGGCAGACCTCGTGGCCGTCGATCCCTGGCAGCATGACGTCGAGCACGACGAGGTCGGGCGCGATGCGGTCGCACAGCTCTACCCCGCTCAACCCGTCGGCGGCAACCTCGACGGCGAATCCCTCGGCGCGCAGCCTGACGGCGAGCGCATCGGCGATCGCGGCTTCGTCTTCGACGATGACGATCGTCGCGGCTGGGGCTCCCTCCACGAGCCGCATGCTAAGCCGCAACCGTCCGTGCGCGTTGAGGATCGTGTGGAGATGCTGTGGAGGGGCGGGGCCTAGCCTTGCGCTGTGTCACGCGCCGCCCCGCCCGCAGCCGGCCACGCGCTGGAGCGGCTGCCCCCGCAGGCGCTGTTCGTCCTCGGCGCGATCTCGCAGTACGTCGGCGCCGCGCTTGCGGTGCTGCTGTTCGCCTCCGTCCCGGCGGCCGGGGTCGCGTGGCTGCGTGTCGTCGCCGCGGCGGCGGTGCTCGTCGCGTGGCGGCGGCCCTGGCGCACGCGCTGGACGCGCGCGCGACTGCAGCTCGTGGCCGCGTTCGGCGTGGTGCTCGCGCTGATGAACCTCTGCTTCTACCTCGCGATCGACCGGCTGCCGCTCGGCACGGCGGTCGCGATCGAGTTCTGCGGACCGATCTTCGTCGCGGCGCTCGGCTCGCGCGCCCGGCGCGACGTCGTCGCCCTCGTGCTCGGCGTGGCGGGCGTGATCGCGCTCGCCGACGTGCACCTGACCGGCAGCCCCGGCGGGTTCGCGCTGGCTGCTGGCGCAGGTGTCTTCTGGGCCGCGTACATCGTGCTGGGCCACCGCGTCGCCGCCGATCGCGAGATCCGCCCGCAGGACGGCCTGGCGCTGGCGATGGCGATCGGGGCCCTCGGGCTGGCGCCGGCGCTCGTCGTCAGCGCGGTACCGGCGCTGGTCGATCCGCTGCTGCTGGCGGCGTGCCTCGCGGTCGGCGTGGCGTCGAGCGTCGTCCCCTACGCCCTCGAGCAGATCGCGATGCGGCGGCTCCCTCGGGCGCGCTTTGCGCTGCTGCTCGCGCTGCTGCCGGCGACGGCGGCCGTCGTCGGCGCGCTCGTCCTCGGACAGGTACCCGGGGCGGTCGAAGCAGGCGGCATCGCGCTCGTCGTCGCGGCCGCCTCACTGCGAACGCACACAGACTTCTAGTCATACGCGCGAATCGCACAACTTCGCGCCTCATGGACAGTTACAGTGCACGGGTAACCGCATGGAGGCCGGAGCGCTCAGAGCACCCACCGCAATCAACCGGATTTCGGTCACGGCGCCTCTGTTGCGGCTGCGCTCGGACGAGCAGCTCGTTGCGCTGTTCCGAGCGGGCAACGATGCCGCCTTCAGCGTCATTCACGATCGCTACCGCCAGCGCCTCTTCGCCTACTCGCGCCAGATGCTCGGCGGCTCGCGCCAGGACGCCGAGGATGCGCTGCAGGACGTCTTCCTGCGCGCCTATTCCTCGCTGCGAACGAGCGACCGGCCGGTGTCGCTGCGCGCCTGGCTGTACCGGGTCGCACACAACCGCTGCATCGACCACCTGCGCAAGCCGGTCCCGCCCCCGGTCGACCTCTTCGAGACATCGCGCAAGCCCCTGCACGACCCGATCAGCGAGTCCGAGCGCCGCGAGGACCTGCGCCAGCTGATCCAGGACGTCCGCCGGCTGCCCGACCAGCAGCGCTCGGCGCTGCTCATGCGCGAGATGGACGGCATGAGTTACGCCGAGCTCGGCGACGCGCTGGGCGTCTCGCTTCAGGCGGTGAAGTCACTGCTCGTGCGCGCCCGGATCGGACTCGTCGAGGCGGTCGAGGCGCGCGATACCGCGTGCTCCGAGATCCGCACCGACCTCGCCGGATCGTTTGACCGCGGTGTCCGCGCAAGCGGGCGCTCGCGGCGCCACCTGCGCGACTGCGCCGGATGCACGGAGTACCGCGCGCAGCTGCGCGGCGTACGCAGCGGCCTGGCTGCGCTGGCTCCCGCCGGACCCGGGCCGATCGCCGCGGCGCTCAAGCTGCTCGGGCTCGGCAGCGCTGCCGGCGGCGGTGCTGCCGGCAGCGCGGCGGGCGGCGGAATCGCCGTCGTCGCAGGCGGCGGCACGGCGGCGAAGGTGACGGCGGTCGTCTGTTGCGCGGCGCTCGCCGCCGGCGGCGCAGCGGAGGTCACGCACAAGCTCAACGAGCCGACTGCCGGTGGCAACGGGGCGACGGGCAAGCGGTCGGCTCCTGCGCCGGCGGCCCCGATCTCCACTCAGCGCATCGGCAGCGCGCCCGCGGCGACGGCCACCGGCGCTGCGAGCGCCGGCTCCAAGGCCGGTGCTGGGAGTTCCAGGGCCGTCGACATCCGCCGCAGCACCGCGTCGCCGACGCGCGCGAGCACCTCGGCCGCAGCGACGGTTCCGGTTGCCGGCGAGGCCGACGAGGTGACCGGCGGCTCCGCGGCACCTGACGAGGAGAACGGCTTCGGCCATGGCGTCGACGGCCTCAGGCCCACCAAGGAGCTGCCCGTCGGCGGCTCGGTGGCACCGACCCTGCCGCCCGAGAATGGTGGCGCCTCGGTACCGGACGACGCGCACACGAGCGCACCCGTGTCAGCAGCGGCCTCCTCGGTCGAACCTGCCCCATAGCGCGCTGCGCTTGGTGACTGCGGGCGTTCAGTAGCGTCGTAGCCATCGAGCGCTACCTCGCCACACTCGACCACGAGTCGCTGCTCGTTCGCCGCGGCGCGCGCTCGGGCTGCTTCACGATCGTCGCGGTCCATTCGACGGCACGCGGACCCGCGCTGGGCGGCTGTCGCATGTGGCACTACAGCGACGCGCGCGCCGCCGTGCGCGATGCGTTGCGCCTGTCACAGGCGATGACATTCAAGTCTGCGGTGGCCGGGCTGCCGCTCGGCGGCGGCAAGGGCGTGATCATGGCGCCCGACCCGGCCGCCGGCGGCGCGCACCGACGCCGGGGGCGGCGGGCAGACGCGCTGCGCGACTTCGGCGACACCGTGGAGGCGCTCGGTGGCAGCTACGTCACGGCCGAGGACGTGGGCACCTCGTCGCGCGACATGCAGCTCATCTCGTCCGTGACCGGCCACGTGTCGGGCCTCTCGCGCCGTCACGGCGGCTCCGGCGATCCGAGCCCGTGGACGGCACTCGGGGTCGAGTCGGCGATCCGCGTCTGCTGCGAGCGCGTCTTCGGCACGCCCTCCCTGCAGGGACGGACGATCGCGATCTCCGGCCTGGGGAACGTCGGCGGCAGGGTCGCGTCGGCGTGCGCGAAGGCCGGAGCGACGCTGCTCGTGACCGACATCGACGGGCGCAAGCGGGCGCTCGCGGACGGGCTGGGGGCACGCTGGGTCGAGCCCGGCGAGGCGCTCACCGCGGCCGTCGACGTGTTCGCGCCGTGCGCGCTCGGCGGCCTGCTCGACCACGACAGCGTCAAGCGGCTGGGCGCGCCGATCGTCGCCGGCGCCGCGAACAACCAGCTCGCAGCCAACGACGTCGCCGGGTTGCTGGCGAAGCTCGGCGTCCTGTGGGCGCCGGACTTCGTCGTCAACGCGGGCGGCATCATCAACATCTCCGTCGAACTCGAGCCCGACGGCTACGACGCGCGCCGCGCCGGCAAGCTCGTGCGCGGGATCGGCGACACGCTGCAGCGGATCTTCGACGACGCCGCGACCCGCGACACGACGCCGCTGGATGCCGCGATGGTGCTCGCGCGCAAGCGACTGGCGCACGCCGGTGGCTGAAGCCAGTGGACGCGTCCGCAAGCTAGACCACGGGCCGCAACCCGCCCGCGGGGGGCCATTGCGGGCGCTCGACCCCCTCCGGCAGGCGTCCTTCGTCCTCGAGCTTGTCCAGGTGCGCCATGAGCGTTGCCGTCGCGGCGAGCCGCAGGCTCGCCGGAGCATCGGCCCATGCGCGGTCGAGCAGCTCGTCGGCGCCGCGCAATCCGTCGCCGAGCGCGGCGAGCAGGCGGCGCTCGCGGTCGGCGCGGTGGGCGAGATAGCGGTCGAGCAGCCCGGCCGGGTCCTCGACGGGCGGTCCGTGTCCGGTGCAGAGCAGCTCGAGCCCCATCGCGCGAAGGCGCTCGAGCGCCGCGAGGTAGCCGCGCAGGGCGCCCGGATCGGGCGCGACGAAGACGCTGCTCTGCGCGAGCACGGCGTCGCCGGTGAAGCAGACCTTCCCGGCGACGAACGCCAGGTGATCCGTGGCGTGGCCGGGCGTCGCCACCACCTCGAGCGGCCCGAACGTGTCGCCGTCTCGTAGCACGACGTCGGCACCCTCCCAGCGCGCCGCGCCAACGGGCACGCCGCCCGCCCCCGCCCGCACCGCCGCCGCCGCACCGGCGTGATCGCCGTGGTCGTGCGTGAGCGCGATCCCCGCCGCGCCGCCGCGGCGCGCCGCTTCGTCCAGCACGTGCCCGACGTGCTCATCGAGGTCGGGCCCCGGATCGACGATCCAACACGGGTCACGCCCGACGATCCACGTGTTCGTGCCCGTCAGCGTGAACGGACCGGGGTTGGCGGCGTGCACGAGCGCGACGTCGAAGCGCTCAAGGCTCATGTTGCAAGCGTATGGCGTCGGATGCGGGCATCTTCTGGCCGCGATCGGGCAGACTGCGCTCATGTATCGCAGCCGAATTGCCCTCGCCGTCCTGCTCAGCGCGGGTCTGATCGCCACGGGATGTGGCTCCGACGACGACGCCGAGCCCGATTCGCAGGGCGGTTCCAACGCCACGCAGGCACAGGAATCCGATTCCAAGGCCAAGCCCAAGAAAAAGAGCGTCCGCGAGACGATGGTGGGCTGCATCGAAGGCGAGCTCGGGTCCGATATCGAGACCGACGACGGTGATGACAACAGGCTGACCGTCAAGGGATCGGACGACAAGGCGCTGGCCGTCATCGTCATCCACTCCGACGTGGGCGCCGCGAAGAAGGCGGTCGCCCAGACGCTGGAGACCGGAACGAACGCCGTGACGTTCGGTCGAGCCGAGTTCATCCGGCGGTCTGCGGACGACACGGAGGCCGGCGTCATCGCCAACTGCCTGCAGCAGGCGTACAACCGCCCGAGCTGACGACGCGCCCCGGCATCAGCGCATCACCGGCCCGCTGCACAGCCGGCGTGATAACGCTTCAGCCGGCGGCGAAGCGGTACACGGACCCGCCGAGCGAGGTCACATAGACGCGCCCGCGGGCGTCCTCGCCGAACGAGGAGAGCTGGTCGACGTTCGAGACGCCGGGGATCGCCGCGTCGCCGCTCGCCGATCCGGACGACAGCTTCGCCGAGCGCAGCTGGCCCTTGCAGAAGTCGCCGTACACATAGCGGCCGTGGAGCGCCGGGACATCCTTGTCGCGCACGACGTAACCGCCCGTGACCGAGCAGTTGCCGTCGTCGTGGGTGAGCTCGATGACCGGTTTGACGTGACCCGGCGCATCCTCGCTGCTGCTGATGCCGGGCGTGCGGCGGCTGCCCTCGAACGGACGCCAGCCGTAGTTCACGCCGCTCGCGCCGCCCTTGGTGGCGAAGTCGATCTCCTCGATGACGCCCTGACCGACGTCGCCGATCGACAGGTCGCCGGTCGAGCGGTCGAACGAG
Organism: Solirubrobacteraceae bacterium; assembly: GCA_035536715.1. Lineage (GTDB taxonomy): Bacteria > Actinomycetota > Thermoleophilia > Solirubrobacterales > Solirubrobacteraceae > CADCVQ01. The sequence continues at coordinate 5,878 of DATLNO010000254.1, read as the reverse complement.
AAGCGCCAGGGGTTGCGCAGGCCGTAGCTGTAGATCTCGCCGCGCGCGCCCGAGCGGTTCACGAACGGGTTGCTCGGCGGGATCGTGTACGGCCTGTCTCCCGAGCGGCGCGGGTTGATGCGCAGGAGCTTGCCGAGCAGGCTGCCGAGGTCCTGTGCGGTGCCGCGCCGGCCGTGCTGGTCGTTGGCGCCGCCGCCATCGCCGGTACCGATGTACAGCAGCCTGTCGGGGCCGAAGGCGACGAGGCCGCCGTTGTGGTTCGCCTCGAGGCCGTCGTAGCGCAGCACGAGCCGGCCGCTCGTCAATGCACGATCTGAGCTGCCGCGCGAGCGGCGGTACTCGACGACGCTCTGCGTTGCGCTGTTGTCGGTGTAATTGACGTAGAAGCGGCGCGTCTTGGCGTAGTCGGGCGCGAACGCCATCGAGAGCAGGCCCTGCTCGCCGCCCGCGGTGACCTTTGAGCGCAGGTCGAGGAAGGGACGCGAAACGCGCTTGCCGCCGCGCACGACGCGGATCGTGCCGCCCTGCTCGACGACGAAGATCCGCCGGGTGTCACCGGGCGGGGCCGTGACATAGACCGGTGCGTCGAAGCGGCCGACGCCGATGAGCTTGACGCCGTTGGCTGCGGCCGGCCTGGCCTGCGTCGTCTCGGTGGACGAGGCCGTCGCGGCCGGCGTGGGTTGGGTCTCAGCGCTGGTGTCGTCGGAGCCGCACGCGGCGAGCGCCACGAGGGCGGCGCCGATCGCGAGCATGGGCGCGACGCGGACCATGCCGCGCAGGATGCCATGCGACCGACATCGCAAGCGCCGGTGGACAACTGCTTGCAACGAACCGCATGATGCGACGCATCGTTCACGCTGGCCGACTGCGCTGATCCGATCGGCGACGGCGCTACCGTGCGCGGCCATGTCCGCCGCGCTTGTCGTGATGGCGAAGGCGCCCGTCGCCGGCCGCTCCAAGACCCGGCTATGTCCGCCGCTCTCGCACGCGCAGGCTGCCGCCCTCGCCGAGGCGGCGCTCGCTGACACGCTGCAGGCGGTCGCCTGGACGCCGGCGGCCCGCCGCGTCCTCGTGCTCGAGGGCGAGGCTGGAGCGTGGCTGCCGACCGGTTTCGAGGTGATCGCCCAGCGCGGGGCCGGGCTGGGCGAGCGACTGTCGAACGCCATCGACGACGTCGGCGAGGCGCTGCTCGTTCTCGGCATGGACACGCCGCAGATCACACGTGCGCTGCTGAACGACGCGCTGGACCTGCTCGCCGAGCCAGACACCGGCGCGGTCCTCGGGCCGACGCGCGACGGCGGCTATTGGGCGATCGGACTCGCCGTGCCGGACGCGAGCGTGTTCGACGGCGTGCCGATGAGCGCGACCACGACCTACGCGGCCCAGCGCGCACGGCTCGACAAGCTGGGGCTGCGCACGCATGAGCTGGCGCAACTGCGCGACGTGGACACGATCGAGGATGCGGAGGCCGTCGCGGCCGTCGCGCCGTGGACCGGCTTCGCCGCGACCTACGAGCAGCTCGGCGTCACAGGCTGACGAGGCGGGTCGCGGTCGCCTTCCAGGTCGCCGTCACGAGCACGCCGGGGGCGAGGTGCAGCCCACCGACCGCGGCGCCCGTGATCTCCGCGACGAACGGCTGCGGCGCGGTCAGCCCGACGCGCACGCGGTTGCCGATGTGCGTCACCGTGACGACCTCGGCGTCGAGGTGGTTCTGCGCCGAGCCCTCGCTGCGCGCGCCCGCGGGCTCGAGCGCGATCTCCCACGGATGCACGCTGAGCGCGACCGGCCCGCTGCCGCGGTCGGTGCTCGTTGCGACGCCGCCGCCGTCGAGGTCGACGACCGTCACGTCGTCGGGGCCGCTGCTCGGCCGCGCGACGCCCGTCAGCACGACCGCCCCCGTGAAGTCGGCGACGAACGCCGAGGCGGGCGTGGCCGCGAGCTCTCCGGCGGTGCCCTGCTGCACGATCCGGCCGCCGTCGATCACCGCGACCCGGTCGCCGAGCACCGCCGCCTCGGTGAAGTCGTGGGTGACGAGCAGTGCCGGCACGCCCGTGTCGCGCAGGACGCCCGCGAGCTCACGCGACGCGCTCGCGCGCGTGCGGGCATCGAGCGCCGACAGCGGCTCGTCGAGCAGCAGGACGCGCGGCCGCGGCGCGAGCGCGCGCGCAAGCGCGACGCGCTGGCGCTCTCCCCCCGACAGCGTGCGAGGGCGCTCGTCGGCGAGATGGGCGATGCCGAAGCGCTCGAGCAGCTCCTCGGCCCGGCGGCGGCGCGCGCCGCGGGCGACGCCGCGGAGGCCGTACGCCACGTTCTGCCAGACCGCCATGTGGCCGAACAGCGCGTAGTCCTGGAAGACGTAGCCGCAGGCGCGCAGCTCGGGCGCGACCTGGCGACCGCTTGCGGTGTCGAGCCAGACGTCGTCGCCGCACGTCACATGACCGTGGTGCGGGCGCAGGAGGCCGGCGGCGATGCGCAGCAGCGTGCTCTTCCCCGCGCCCGAGGGGCCGGCGAGCGCGAGGCAGCCGCCCGCGGGCACCTCGACCGCCGCGTCGAGATCGAAGCCGCCGAGCGTGGTGCGGGCCTCAACGCGCAGCACGCGCCATCCCCCTCCCCCCGAGCAGCTTCGCGGTCAGCAGGAGCGAGCCCGCGACCGCGACGAGCACCGCCGACAGCGCGAGCGCCGCATCGAAGTCGGTCCCGAGGCGCTCGTAGATCGCAAGCGGCGCGGTCTGCGTGCGGCCGCGAAACGAGCCGGCGAAGATCAGCGTGGCGCCGAACTCGCCGACGGCGCGGCCCCATGCGAGCGCGAGCCCGGCGAGCATGCCCGGCGCGGCGGCCGGAATCGCGACGCGCAGGAACGTGCGCGCCTCGCTCGCGCCGAGCGTGCGCGATGCCTCCAACCAGGAGCGGTCGACCGCGCCGAACGCCGCCTGCGCGCCGCGGATGAAGAACGGCGCGGCGACGAACGTCAGCGCCACGACGACCCCCGCAGTCTCGAACACGAGCCGTACCCCGGTGTCGGCGATCATGCCCCCGACGATCCCGTTCGGACCGAGCGCGGCGAGCAGCCCGACGCCCGCGACCGCGGGCGGCAGCACGAGCGGCAGTTCGATCAGCGTCACGACGAGCGAGTGGCCGCGAAACGTCCGAGTCGCAAGCAGGTAGGCGGTCGGCGTGCCGAGGAGGACGATGATCGCCACCGCGATGAGCGTCGTGCGCAGGCTCAGCCACAGCGCGTCGAGGACGCCCGGGTCGTCGAGCGCGCCGAGCAGGTTGCCAGGGCTCGTGCGGACGAAGATCGCGACGACCGGCAGGGTGAGAAACGTCAGCGCCAGGGCCAGCGCGACGACAAGCGCCGGTGCGAACCAGCGCCCGCGCGTCACTTCACCTGCGGTGGCTTGAAGCCCGCTTTGTCGAGGGCGTCCGCGCCCGCGCCGTCGAGGAGCCCGGCGACGAACGCCTGCGCCTCACTGCGATGCGCGGCGCCCTTGACGATCGCGACGCCGTAGGCGACCTCCGGCTGTAGCTCGGTCGGAAGCTCGATCGCCTTCAGGCGCCCGTTCGTCGCCACGACGTCGGTGACGTAGAGAAAGCCTGCGTCCGCGGCACCCTGTGTGAGCTTCGCCGAGATGCCGCCGACGTCGGGCTCGTTGGAGCGCACGTTGGCGAGAATACCCGCGCGGTCGGCTGGGGCGAGGCGGTCGAGCACCTTGCGCGTGTAGGCGCCGATCGGCACCGATTCGGAGCCGATCACGATCGTCACGCCCTTCGTCGTCACGTCGTCGAGCGCCGTGATTCTCGAGCTCTTCGCGGAGGGGACCGCGAGCACGAGCCTGTTGCTCGCGAAGACCTGCGGCCGCTCGACGAGGCCTTCCTCGAAGAGCGCGTCGGGCAGCTTCGTGTTGGCCGAGGCGAACACGTCCGGCTTGGCGCCCGAGCGGATCTGCGCGGCGAGCTCGTCGGAGCCCGCGAAGGAGAACTGCGCCTCGGCGGCCGTCAACTGCTCGCCGTAGCTCGTGAACGCGCTCTTCAGGGAGGTCGCGGCGGAGACGACCACCTCGCCGCGGTCGTTGGCAGTGGATGCGTCGTCCGAGCCGCAGCCGGCGACGGCGACGGCGACGGCGAGCGTGGCGGTGACAAGCGCCGCGCCGAGCGCGGGTGAGGAACGGCAACCGCGATGCATACGCCTAAGCATTGCATAGGTCCTGCTCGAGGACGCGTCCGCTCAGGGGTCACCTGCGACGAGTGCCGCGCCCGGCCGCGAGATCCGCTCCACAACGCCGCCTTCGGCGCTGGCGACGCGGCGTGAGGCTCCCGTCGCGGCGCTGCGACGCGCAGGATCGTGACCGGGCTCTCAGTGATATCGCCGCGCCTGTCGAACGAGAAGTCGCCCAGCAGGCCATCTCGCACGCGGGTGCGCAAGAGCTCGGCGAGAACCGCGCCGCGCGTCCCGCCGGAGCGCGCGCTCGGGCTGCTTCACGATCGTCGCGGTCCATTCGACGGCACGCGGACCCGCGGCGGCCTGCATGCTCGCGCTCGGCGGATCCGCCGGCGCCGCCGGCAAGAAGCGCGTCGTCGTCGATCGCTACAGCGCGCCCTACGAGTTCGCCATCGACTGCTCGCAGTTCGGCCCGTACTCGTTCGACAACGTCGTCAGCGGCCACGAGCGCAAGCAGGTGACGGAGGTGCTCGCCACCGACGGGACCCTGCTGCAGACGGTCTTTCACACTTCGTTCACCGAGACCGACACCAACTCGCTGTCGGGCGCGTCGCTCGGCCTCAAGGGCACCATCCACGAGGTCCTGGACGACGCCGCGAGCACGCGCACGATCAGCGGCAAGGTGGCACTGGGAACGCAACCCGGGGGCGGCACGTACATCCAGGAGGTCGGCCGCATCACGATGGCGTCCGACACCTACGAACCGCTGTTCGTCGCCGGCCCGCACGAGGCATTCTTCGCCGGCGGGTTCGACTTCCCGGTATGTGAAGCGCTCGCCGGGGCGTGAACGGCGGGTGGGTCGCGCTGCGTGATGCCTGCAATGCGCAGCGCGACGTCAGACCTGCGGCAGCGTTCCCGCAACCCACTCCGGAGGGCCGTCCTCCGGATGCTCCTGCTTCCAGATCGGTGCCTGCGACTTGACTGCGTCGAGCAGCGCGCGGGCGCCGGCGAAGGCCTCGGCGCGATGGCCGGCTGAGACGGCGATGACGATGCTCGGCTCCATCAGCTCGACGGTGCCCGTGCGGTGCGCGACCGCGACGGCGGCGAGCCCGTGCTCGGCGACGACGGCCTCGGCGAGCTGGCGGATCTTCTCCTCGGCCATCTCGACGTAGGCCTCGTACTCCAGGCTCGGGACCTCCCGGGTCGTGCCGCAGAAGACGACGGTCGCGCCGGTGGCCTGGTGCGCGACGAGCCTGCGCACGGCCTCGGGGTCGAGCTTTTCCCCGGTGACCCGGGCGAGCAGTACGCCCCCGTCGGCGTCGTCCGAGCCGCCGCTGACGGGCGGGACGAGCGCGAGCTCGTCGCCCTCGGCGAGCGGGTGGTCGTCCTTGACGTATTCACGCGCGACCGCGGTGACGAACGGCGCGTTCGGCGGAAGTCCGGCCAGCGCGCCCTCGCGCAGCTGCGCGATCGCGTCCGCGACGGTGGCCCCGTCGCCGAGCTGCAGCGCCAGCGTGCCGGCCCCTGCGTGCTCGCGCAGGCTGGCGAACAGTCTCACGGTAACGTCCATCGGGCTGATGCTAGTGGTCCGTCTCGTAACAGACGCCCGAAACCCCGGGATGCCGGCGCCGTCTGGCAAGGACGCAGGACCGAAGGTGTGGCTCTGCCACATCGAGTGTCCGAGGACGCCGCCAGGCGGTGATCGGCGCCCGGGGTTTC
>DATLNO010000253.1:0-3551 GCA_035536715.1 Solirubrobacteraceae bacterium | reverse complement strand
GCTTCTGAGCCTGCGGCGGCTGCGGCGCCTGAGCCTGCCGCGGCTGCGGAGCCTGAGCCTGCGGCGGCGCCTGAGCCCGCCGCGCCTGCGGAGCCTGCGGCGGCGCCCGCGCGGCTCAAGCTGGGGGGAGCGACCTACGGCGGGGCCGGAGCTTCCGAGCCTGCGGCGGCGGCGGAGCCCGCGACCGCGCCCGCGCCCGCCGCGGCAGCGGAGCCGGAGCCTGCTGTGGCTGCCGAGCCCGAGGCAGCGCCGAGCGGATCGGTCGGTCACGGCACGATCCGCTTCCGCACCGCCGGGTTGGAGCCGACGCCGGAGCCGGCGGCGGCGGAGCCCCAGCCGGCCGCCGAGCCGGCCCCGGAGCCTGTCGCCGGAGCCGACCCGGAGCCCGCCGCGGAGTCGGGCGGATCGGTCGGTCACGGCACGATCCGGTTCCGCACCGCCGGGCTGGAGCCCACGCCGGAGCCCGAGGCGGCCGCGGAGCCCGAGCCGGCCCCGGTCCCGGAGCCCGTCGCGGCGGCGGAGCCCGAGCCGGTGCCGAGCGGGCACGGTCACGGGACGATCCGTTTCCGCACCGCGGCCCCCGCGCCAGTCGCCGATTCCAACGGGTCGCAGCCGGCCGCGGAAGCGGCGCCCGCCGCACCCGCGCCGGACGTCATGCCCGAGATCGCCCGCCTCGAGCGGGAGGCCAAGGCCGCCGCAGCGGCGGCGCACGAGGCGTACAACGTGGGCCATGGGCGTCTTCCCGCATCCAACGCCGGCGAGCTGCTGGCCAAGGCTGCGTCGGCCGCGAAGGCGCTCGCCGAGGCCAGGGGGAGCTGACCGCAGCGCGCCCCATTACCCTGGAACGGACTCCCATGTCGACGACTCCCAGCCACGAGGACGAGTACCGCTGGCACACCGGCCTGAAGCGGCCGCACGGCTCCAAGGACGCTGTGGAGTTCGTCGACGTGCACAAGGCGTTCGGCCGCAACAAGATCCTGCGCGGTCTGAACATGGGCATCCCCGAGGGCAAGATCTCGATGATCCTGGGGCCCTCGGGGACCGGTAAGTCGGTCTGCATCAAGCACATGGTCGGGCTGCTGTATCCCGATCAGGGCGACGTGCTCGTGCACGGCGAGTCCGTGCCGAACATGGAGGACGACCAGCTCTTCAAGATGCGTCAGAAGTTCGGCGTGCTGTTCCAGGACGGCGCGCTGTTCGGCTCGATGAACGTCTTCGACAACGTCTGCTTTCCGCTGCGCCAGCACACGGAGAAAAGCGAGGAGGAGATCGGCGAGATCGTCAACCGGCGTCTCGCCGAGGTCGGTCTGCAGAACGCCCACGACAAGATGCCCAACGAGCTGTCGGGCGGAATGCGCAAGCGTGCCGGCTTTGCGCGCGCGCTCGTCCTGGATCCCGACATCGTGCTCTTCGACGAACCCGACTCAGGCCTGGATCCGGTCCGCACCGCCCTCCTGGGCGAGCTCATCCAGGAGATCCACGAGGACATGATGAACGAAGCGCAGAAGCGCGGGACGCCACAGCCGGCGTTCACGCTCATCACCCACGACATCATGACCGCGCGCCGCGTTGCTGAGCACATCTCGGTGTTGTGGAAGGGGCGGATCGTCGAGTCCGGGCCGGCCGCGGAGCTGTTCGAGTCCGAAAACCAGTTCGTGCGCCAGTTCCTGGCAGGGGAGTCGCAGGGCCCGCTGGGCATGGAGTGAGGCGCGTGCGCCGTGCGCACGTGGGTGGATGCGTCACTAGTGACCCGCGAGCGCTGCCGGGCCGGCCGTGTGGTGCGTCGCTGCGGGTCGGGCGCTGGTGCAACAGCATCAATGGGGAAGGTGGGCCGGGACGTCGTGGCGTCCGGTTTCGGCGTGGGGCGGGAAAGGGTCTTGGAAGAAACGCGACTATGCGTCGCATAAGTTCCAACACCCCCATCGGCACCGCCGGCCGGAGCGATGCGAGCAGGCCGCGGCGGGTCTGACGCTCTTCCTCATCGATGCAGTTCCAGCGAGCCTGACGCCCACGCACGCGCCGTGCACGGAACGCCTCAACGTCAGCGGAGCTGCTGGTGGATCCACTACATGACTCGACGGGACGTCCGGATTGGTCTACTAGCCTGACACCGTGAAGGACCCCCGCCTGCTGTTCCGTGCCGCTGCGCTCGCGGCCAAGCGACCGGCGCTCGTACTGACGCTGACCGCGCTGCTCGCCCTCGGCGGGCTCGCGCTCGCGGCCCAGCTGAAGCCCGATGCGGGCATCGACACGCTCGTCGGCACCGACAGCCCCGCCTACGGCGCGACGACGACCTACCGCGAGCGCTTCGGCGACGACCCGATCATCGTGCTCGTCCGCGGTCCGCTGACGAAGCTGCTGCTCACGCAGGATCTTGAGCGGCTGCTCGGCCTCGAGGGCTGCATCGCGGGCAACGTGCCCGACGGCGTCACCCCGGCCGGGGGTGCGGGCGGACCGTGCGGGCGGCTCGCCGCGACCAAGCCGGTGAAGGTCGTCTTCGGACCCGGGACGTTCGTCGCGGAGGCCGTGCGCCAACTCGGCGGCGGCTTTGCGCGGCGCGTCGCGGAGAATCAGCAGCGAGGGGCGGCCGCCGCACGAACAGCGCGCCGCGTCGCCCTGCGCCAGGGCCTCGGCGCAGCCGCGGCGCAGCGCGCGGGCAACGCCGCGCGCGCCCGCATCGACGCCGACTTCCAGCGTGAGGTCGTCGACCTCGCACTGAGGTATGGGCTCAGCGCGGTCCCGCGCCTGGACGACCCGAGCTTCGTCTCGACGCTCATCTTCGATGGCGCCAAGCCCACGGGCACGCCGAAACGCAAGTTTGCCTACCTGTTTGCGTCCAGGCGCAGCGGCCCCGGCAACGTCGCGCTCGTCCAGGTCCGACTGAAGGCCGGCCTCGGCGACGCGCAGCGGGCGGCGGCGCTGAAGCTCGTCAGGGCCGCGGTCGCGATGAAGGAGTGGAAGCCGCAGAACGGGGCGACGTACACCGTCACCGGCGCGCCCGTCGTCGTGTCGGAGCTGACGTCGTCGATCACGCGCTCGATGTGGGTGCTGCTCGTCGCGGTGCTGCTCGTGATGGCGCTGACGCTGATGCTCGTTTTCGGCGGACGCCCGAGGTTGCTGCCGCTGGCGATCGCACTCGCCGCGGCCGCGCTGACGTTCGGCGCAATGTCGTTGCTCGGCGCGTCGCTGACGATGGCCTCGATCGCGGTGCTGCCTGTGCTGATCGGCCTCGCCGTCGACTACGCGATCCAGTTGCAGGCTCGTACCCAGGAGGAGCAGGGCCAGGGCGACGCGCTCGGGGCCGCTCCCGCCGCGCGGCGGGCGGCGCTGCTCGGTGCCCCGACCGTCGCGGTCGCGGCGACGGCCACGGCTGCAGGCTTCGCCGCGCTCGCGCTGTCGCCGGTGCCGATGGTCCGCGGCTTCGGGCTGCTGCTCGTCGCGGGCATTGCGATCGCCTTCGCGTGCTCGCTGCTGGCCGGCACCGCCGCGCTCGTGCTCGCCGAGCGGGCCACGCTGCCCGCGGCGCTGCGAGGTCGCGTAGCCGGCCCGTC
>DATLNO010000252.1:0-23853 GCA_035536715.1 Solirubrobacteraceae bacterium | reverse complement strand
GGCGCTGTACGAGGGCTTCGGCCTGACGGCGCTGGAGGCGATGCACGCCGGCGTGCCGGTGATCGCCGCCCGCTCGCCCGGATTGGCCGAGACGTGCGCCGGCGCGGCGCTGTACGTCGATCCCTACGACGCCGGCGCGCTCGCCCACGAGCTGGGACGGGTCGCGACCGACCCCGGGTTGCGCGCAACGCTCGCCGCCCGCGGACGCCGCCGCGCGGCGGCGTTCTCCTGGCGGGCCTCGGCGCGCGCCCACATCGGGGCTTATACCCTGGCGCTGGATGCCTGATCGCACGACCGAGCCGCAGACGCGCGTGGCGGCCCGATGACAACGCGTCATCGGTCGGCGATGCCCTTCAAAGGCCGGCGCTTGCGATGAGGGTCGCGATTCTGGGCACGCGCGGCATCCCCGCGTCGTACAGCGGCTTCGAGACCGCTGCCGAGCAGCTCGCCAGCCGGCTGACCGAGCGCGGCCACGAGGTCGTCGTCTACTGCCGCCCGCACGTCGTCGACCGGCGCCTGAAGGAGCACAAGGGCGCGCGTCTCGTGCACATCCCCGCGGTGCGCAACAAGTACCTCGACACGTTCACGCACACGTTTCTCTCCTCGTTGCACGCCGCGCGGCGCCTGCGACCTGACGTGGCGCTGTTCTTCATCGCCGGCAACAGCCCGATGTGCCTCGTCACTCGCAGCGCCGGGATCCCGACCGTCATCAACGTCGACGGGCTGGACTCCGACCGCTCGAAGTGGCCCGCGCTGGCCAAGGCCTACCTGCGCTTCGCCGAGCGCAACGCGCCGCGCTGGTCGGACACGGCGATCACCGACTCGCACGCGGTCGCGGAGATCTTCGAGCAGCGCTACGGCCAGCGCATCGGCGTCGTCCCCTACGGCGTCGAGGATCCGGGGCACGGGGGCACCGACACGCTCGCGCGGCTGGGGCTCGAGCCTCGCAAGTACGTCCTGTTCGTCGGGCGCCTGGAGCCCGAGAACAACCCGCACGTGCTCGTCGAGGCGTTCAGCAGGATCTCGAGCGAGCGCGCGAAGGGCATGAAGCTCGTCGTCGTCGGCGGCGCGCCCTACGCGCACGACTACATCAAGCAGGTCCAGCGCGCGGGCGATCCCCGCGTGATCTTCCCCGGCTACGTGTTCGGGCGCGGCTACTGGGAGCTGCAGCGCCACGCCTACATCTTCTGTGCGCCGACGGAGGTCGGCGGCACCCATCCGGTCATCCTCGAGGCGCTCGCCGCCGGCAACTGTGTGCTCGTCAACGACCACGCGCCGAATGTCGAGACCGTCGGCGACGCCGGGCTGACGTTCTCCGGCAAGCAGGGCGTGCCGTCGCTGACGGCGCAGCTCGAGCGCGTCTTCGACGAGCCCGAGCTCGTCGAGACCTACCGCTCGCGCGCCCGTGAGCGCGCCCGCCGTTACTCCTGGGATGCCGTGACCGACGAGTACGAGCAGCTGCTGGTCAGCGTGCGCCAGATGGGCGGTCCCGGCTCGCTGCCCGCCGAGTTCGTCGACGGCGCGACGACGCAGCCGGTCGGGGGATAGGCAGCAGCTCAGGTCGCAGGCCTCGCCCCGCGAGCATGCCGGATCGCCTGCTACGTGCACGAATCGTCAAGCCGCCCGCCGACGGTGCCGATGGCCTGAGCATGAATGGCAGCCATCGGCCATGACGTCCGCACCGCGAGGCGGTTCGGGCGAAGCCCTCGCGCGCAAGGCGGCGCTCGTCGAGTTCGCCGAGGATCCGATCATCGGCCTGACGCTCGACGGCGTCATCACGGACTGGAATCCCGCCGCCGAACGGCTGTACGGCTACACGGCGGCCGAAGCCCTCGGCGCCTCGATCCGCCTGCTCGTGCCGCCCGAGCGGCGTGGCGAGCCCGGGTTCCTCGGCCGCGTGCGATCCGGCGAGGTGATCGATCAGGTGCGGACCCAGCGCGTGGCCAAGGACGGCACCCGCGTGGACGTGTCGATCTCGATGTCCCCGATCCGCGACGAGGCGGGGGCGATCGTCGGTGCAGCTGCGTTCACGCGGTATATCGGCGGTCAGATCGCCGCCGAGGAGAACGTCCGCCGCAGCGAGGCCCGGCTCGCCGACGCGCAGCGGATCGCCGTTGTCGGCAGCTGGGAATGGGACATCGCCGGCGACACGGTCGCGTGGTCCGACGAGCTGTGTCGCATCTACGGCGTGCAGCAGGCCGCGCAGCACAGCTTCGAGAGCTACGTGCAGCTCGTGCACCCCGAGGATCGCGAGCTCGTGCAGGCGATCGTCCACGAGGCATACGCGACGGGCGGGGCGTTCTCGTTCGAGCACCGCCTCATACGTCCCGACGGAGACGTGCGGTCGATGCTCTCGCGCGGAGAGGTGATCACGGCCGCGGACGGCACGCCGCTGCGGATGATCGGCACCGGACAGGACATCACGGAGCGCAAGCGCACCGAAGCCGCGCTCCAGGACAGCCGGCGCCAGCTCGCGGTCAACCTGCGCCAGCAGACCGCGGTGGCCCAGCTCGGGCGCCAGGCGCTCGAGGGCGAGGATCTGCGCGCCCTCGTGCACGAGGCGGCGACCGTCCTGAGCGACGTGCTCGGGCGCGCGGTCGCGGTCACGATCCTGCCGTCCGCCGACGAGGCCGGCTTCGAGGTGGGGTCGTACGGCGAGCACGACACGCGTGTCGGGATCGGCTCCGACGATGCGCGGTTCGGCGACCTGCGCGTGGCTGGGCATGCTGCGCTGCGCCCTGACGAGCGGCTGTTCCTGCAGGCCAGCGTCAACGTCCTGGCCGATGCGATCACCCGTCTTCGCGCCGAGCGCGTCACGCGGCACCTCGCGCTCCACGACCCGCTCACCGGCCTGCCCAACCGGACGCTCTTCCTCGACCGCCTGACGGTCGCGCTGCGCCAGAGCGGTCGCCGCGGCACGGTCGCTGTCCTGTTCCTGGACCTCGATCACTTCAAGTTCATCAACGACAGCCGCGGGCACCGTGCCGGCGACCAGCTGCTGCAGAAGCTCGCGGAGCGCCTCACGACGGCCATGCGGCCAGGGGACACGCTCGCGCGATTCGGCGGCGATGAGTTCTGCATGGTGTCCGACGGGCTGGGCGGCGCCGCCGACGCCGCCGGGATCGCCCAGCGGCTGCTGGACGCCCTCGCGCTGCCGTTCACGCTGTCTGCCGGGGAGCACTTCGTGTCGGCAAGCATCGGGATCTCGCTGGCGGACGGCACAGCCCGATCGGCAGAGGATCTCATCCGCGAGGCGGACGCGGCGATGTACCGCGCCAAGGACGCCGGCCGCGGGCGCTTTGAGCTGTTCGACGAGATCATGCGCTCCGCTGCGACACGCCGCCTGCGCCTGGACAACGACCTGCGCGCGGCGCTGGAGGACGAGCGCGAGGAGCTCCTCGCGTACTACCAGCCGATCGTGTCGCTGGCCGATGGTGCGATCACCGGCGCCGAGGCGCTCGTACGCTGGGATCACCCGCGGCGCGGCATGCTGGCACCCGGCGAGTTCATCCCGATAGCCGAGGCCAGCGGCACGATCGTCGTTCTCGGCGACCGCGTGCTGCGTCTCGCCTGCCACCAGGCGGCGCAGTGGATCGCTGCGCCGGGTGGAGAGGAGTTCTGGATGTCGGTCAACCTCGCCTCGCGGCAGGTCGCCTCGCGTGGCCTCGTCGAGCGGGTCGCCGGCATCCTCGCCGAGTCCGGCCTGCAAGCGTCGCGGCTGCATCTGGAGATCACCGAGAGCGCACTCGTCGAGGAGTCCGAGCTGACGACCAGCAACCTGCTCGATCTTCATGCCATGGGCATCCGGCTCGTCCTCGACGACTTCGGCACCGGCTACTCGTCGCTCGCCTACCTGCGCCGCTTTCCGATCGACGCGATCAAGATCGACCGCCGCTTCATCGCCGGCCTGGGCACCAACCAGGACGACAGCACGATCGTCGAGGCGATCGTGCGCATGGCCGCCGGGCTGCGAATCGATGTCGTCGCGGAGGGCGTCGAGACGACGCAGCAGGCGGCGATCCTCAGCACGATGGGATGCCAGATGGCTCAGGGCTACCTCTGGTCGCGGCCGGTTCCTCCACGCAAAGCCGACGTGTTGCTCGGACTGGCGCCGTCGCGACCACGCGCGCGGACCGCCGCCTGACGGCGCTTAGGGTCCAAGTACTCTGCGTGGGCCCTTAGCGGACGGCGGTGACCGCGACGGGACGGCTCGCGACGGCCTTGGCGCCGTTGGACCAGAGCAGGCGCACTGAGCCGCTGCGGCTGACCCGCAGGCGGGTCTGGAAGTAGTGGCGCGGCCCCCCGACGGTGACCCGCTTGCGGGTCGACCAGCGCTTCGCTCCGCGGTTACGGAACTGGACCTGGAAGCGGACCGCGGCGGTCGGAGCTGCTGGGCGTGCCATCCCGAAGACCGTCGCGGAGCGCCCGCGGCGCACGCGGGTCGACGTGAGGTGGATCGGCGTGATGTACGCCTTGTAGGACGGCTTGCGCTTGCCCGCGAGCAGCTGCAGGCCGCTCTGGAAGGTCCTGTAGGCGACGCGCGGGTTGGACTCGCCGGGGACGGGAGCGTCGTCGACGAGCAGGAACTGGCTGATCGTGCGCACGTTGGGGTTCTTGAAGGCCATGAACTCGGCCTCGTTGATCCAGGCTGCCTGGCGGTTGAACGAGACGACGTTGGCCACGAACGGATCGGGCTTGGTCTGGTAGCCGTACTCGGTCAGGTACAGCGGCACGCCGCGCTTGGACTGCGTCTTCTGGCCGTAGCGGCGGTAGATGCGGTTCAGCTCGCGGCTGAGCTTGCCGAGGTCGGCGATCGAGACCCAGTCGGCGGGCCTGGAGCGGCGGCTGGGCGGCGTCAGCAGCGCGTACGGATGGTGTGCGTAGCCGGAGGCTTTGAAGAGGGCCGGGTTCTGGGCGACGAAGGTCGCCGCGTCGCCGGGGCAATCGCGCACCCTAGCCTCGGAGCCCTTGAGGATGTTGAGGTTCTTGTCGAGGCAGTACAGCCGGCGGATGAACTTCAGCGCGTCGATCGACTGCGTGATGTCCTTGTCGTTGCGCTCGCCCTGCGGCGCGGTCTCACCGACGAGGATCGTGTCCGTGCCGTGGCCCGTGTCGGCCAGCGCCTGCCAGGCGTTCTGGACGAGCTTGCGATACAGCGAGGGCGCGGCCTCGACGAACTTCCTGGCGTTACGCGGGTCCGGTCCCCACTGCGGCGTCAGCCAGCCCGCCTGGTTGGGCTCGTTCCAGATCGACCAGTAGCTGATCCGCGGCAGCCCCGCGAAGGTCCCGCTGTAGCGGGTGCCGACGGCGCGCACGAACTTCCCGAACTCCTCCGGGTTGGTGCCGAACGTCTCCTGGATGTCGGCGCGCGGCGCCTCACCGGCGGCCCAGCGGGGAATGGGAGACGTGATGTTCAAGTTCAGGTTGATCCCGCGCGCCAGCGCGGCCTGGATGACGCGGTCGTATGGCTTCCAGAGCTCGTCGGGGTACTGCGCGGGATCGGTCGCGTCGAAGTCCGGCTTCGTCACCTGGTCGTTGGCCGGCGCGATCCGGCGCCAGAAGACCGAGAGGCGGATCCGGTCGACACCGAACGCCTGCAGCTGGTCGAGCGTCGACGTCATCTGCTCTTCGGTGCCGAGCAGCATCGGGTCGTCCTGGAACGTCGACTCCTGCGTACGGGACGCGAGCGCAAACGAGGGGAACGCCGCCAGCACGAGGATGGCGGCGATGATGGGACGGATTGGCCGAAGTGGTTTCAAGGTGAGTTGGTTTCGCGCTGCGCTGCAAGGAACACAGCGACGGCGTCAGAAGAGCGGGGGTCGAGGTAGAGCGCCGGCCGAATCGCCGTCAGCGCAACCTGCGGGCGCTGGAGCGTATTCAACTCGAACTGCGCGAGTCGGATCCATGGGTCCGGGTTGGCCGGCTGGAGGCGCACTGCCTGCTCCAACGCACGACGAGCCTCAGAATTGCGCCCGGCTGCCGCTTCGACGGTCCACAATGCGTAGAGCGGGTCCAGCGACAGGGGGTTGATGTCACGCGCCTGCAGCGCTTGGTCGCGTGCCTTGTCGGCGTTGCCGGTGGCCAGCGTGTCCAGGGCATTCTGCGAGATGGTGTCCGCGCGTTGGGGCTGATAGACGGTCCACGCGGTCGTCAGGACGACGAGCGCCGCGGCCACGACACAGATGGCGCGACTGCGCTCGCGCAGACCGGCTCGAAGGCGTGGGGCAAGCCCCGTCGTCGCGCGCACGCGGTGCTCGTCGTCCTCCACGCCGCCGCCGAGTGGCCCGCGTCCGGCCAGCCAGCCGGCAGCGAGAAGGGCGACCGCGGCGTTGGCGGGCACGAACCACGTCCAGTCGATCGTCGAGGAGACGCCGAAGACGATCACGACGGCGAACAGCGTCAGCAGCCCGATCCGCTCGGGCGTGTATGGCCGCCGGCGGTCGCGGCGTCGCAGCCCGGTCGCGCGCATGGCGCTCGCCAGCCAGGCTGCGAGCAGCGCGAGGCTGACCGCAAGCCCCGCCAGGCCGAGGTCGGCGGCGGTCTGCACGAGATAGCCGTGTGCGTGGCGCACCGCCGGGTCGGCCGTGCGATAGCGCTTGCGCAGCGTGGCGTAACTGCCGGCGCCGACGCCGACGCCGACGTTGTCCTCGAAGATCCGTATCGCCTCGTCCCAGTAGCGCGCGCGCACGCTGCCGGCGGAGGTGAAACGGCTGTTGTCGTTGCGCGGCAGCGGCGCCGACGCGTCGGTGAGCTGCTCCCAGCGGCCGGAGATCGAGCCCGTCAGGCCCTTGTCGCCGAGCGACAGCGCGACGATGCCACCGACGCCGCAGAGCGCCAGCGCGACGAGCAGCGCGACGCCGGCGCGGTCGCGTTGCAGCATCGTCGGCGCGCGCTGGGCGCGGGCGAAGCCGACGCCGAGGCCGACAAGCACGAGCAGGCCGAGCATCGCGACGACGAGCAGGCCGAGCTGCAATCCGGCCGTGTTGCGCAGGTCGACCGGCACGCGATCGTCGGTCAGGGCGCTCTGCCCGAACGCCCAGGCGGCGATCAGGCCGCCGCCGGCGACGCCCGCGATCAGGAGGGCGGCCGCGCGCAGGCGCCGTGGCACTGTCGCGAGCCAGAAGACGCTGCCCACGACCGCCGCGAGCACTGCACCGCGCGAGAACGACAGCGCCATCGTCAGGACGAGCAGGCCGAGCGCCGGGTAGGCGAGCGCGCTGAGCGCCTGGTGGCCCGAGCGCCGCGTGCCGAGCCACAGGCAGCCCGGGACGCCGAGCGCCGCCGCCAGCCCGACGCTGTTCCAGTAGCCGAATGGCTCGCGCAGGCGGGCGTAGATCTCGTCGGGGTTCAGCGCGCCGGGGAAGATCTTCGTCAGGACGGCGTAGCCGCTGATCGCGACGGCCGAGAGGGTGATCGCGCCGACGACGGCGCTCCAGCGGCCCGGAACGCTGTGGGCGAGCGCGACGGCGGCCGCAAAGACGGCCGTGTAGGCGAGCGTGCGGTTGGCCTCGAGCCACGCCTCCGACGGGTTCGCCGCCCAGGTGATCGACAGCGCGGTCAGCACCGCCAGCGCGGTCAGCAACAGCAGTGGACCGAGGCCCCAGACGCGCTCGCGCCTTGGCGCCAGCAGCAGCGCGCCACCGACAGCGACGCCGCCGCCGAGGATCAGGCCGATCTCCGCCGGCGTCGTGCGGCCGACGCGCAACCCGCCGTCAGCGACGAGCGCGACCGCGCACACGATTGCCGCAAGGCCCACCGTCAGCAGCGTGTGCACGGCGGGCGTGGGGACGCTCAGCGCGCCGGCACGCCCATGGTCCTCAAGCGCGACGTGCGTTGACAAGGCGTCGAATGCGGAGGCTGCCGATCGCGAGGGTGCCGGCCAGCAGGAGCGCGAGCAGGACCGCCAGCGGTGCGGGCAGGTCGGAGACCTGGCTGATGCCGGGGACCGTGCCGACCCGGGCGGGATCGACGCTTGCATCGTCGAGCGTCACGGGGGCGGCCGGCGTCCCGCGCGCCTGCTCGACCGCTTCGCGTTCGGCCTTGGTGGCGGACGTGAGCTGCTCAGCTGCCGGTGCGCTGCCGATCGCGCCGCCGCCGCCGCCGGGGCCGCCGGCGGCGCCGTTGCCGCCCGAGTCCTTGTCCTTGGAAGACGCGAGCGCCGCCTGCTGGGCGCGCAGGATCACGTCACGGCAGTTGCCGTACTGGTCGGCGTCCGCGGCAAGCTCCTTCAGCGCGTCGCGGTACTCCTTCTGCGAGTACGTCTTCGACATGACCTCGTCGTCGGTGCAGTCGCGGATGACGTCCTTGCCGGCGCCCAGCGCACCGCCGGCGGGGAGCAGTATCGCGGCGAGGGCGGTCAGAGAAAGGAGTTTCAGGCGCATCGTGCGGTTCACCGTAGCGAGGCGAACGCGGTCTCGAAGCCGCTCGCCCAGGCCTCGAATGTGTAGGCGGCGACGTCGCGCCGGGCGTTGGCGCCGAGCTGGGTGCGCAGCTCGTGGTCGTCGTGCATGCGGCGCAGCGCAGCGGCGAGCGCGGGGACGTCGCCGGCGCCGACGACGAGCCCGTTGCGCTCGTGGCGGACAAGCCCGCCGGCAACGGCGCCGACCTCATCGCTCGCGATGACTGGTGTGGATTGGTTCATGGCCTCGTTGGCGACGAGTCCCCATGGCTCGCGAAAGCTGCGCGTTCGCAGGGACGGTATGACACAGACGTCGGCGGCGGCCAGGAAGTTGCGGACCTCCTCAGCCGGCTGGGGGCCGACGAACACCACCGCGCCGCCGGCGGGGTTCCGAGCAGGCCCGGTTCCCACGCCGACGAGGACGAGCGCGGCGGCTGATGCGCCGATGCCGGACTCGCGCCAGGCATCTAACAGCACCGTTGCGCCTTTTTCCCGGCTTGGCCGCCCGAGAAACACGGCGAGGAACGGCACCGTCCGCTGCGGCGCCATTTCGACGTTCCAGAACGCGTTGTCGACGGCCTGTGGCGCGATGTGGATGTTGCTCGCGCCGCGCGCCTTGGCGAAGGCCGCGACGTGCGGTCCATACGCGACGACGGCGCCGGCGCGGCGGTACAGCGCGGCCATCAGCGGAGCGCCTGCGAGCAGGTGTGCGGGCGTGCGCGGATGCGCCCACAGCGCGCTCCACAGCACGAACGGCGTACCCCGCGCCCGCGCGCCCTGCCAGGCCGCCGGCAGCGCGACGCGGCCCGCGGTGCCGCACACGATGGCGCGATAACGGCGCGACGTCGCCAGCCGGGCGATCTCGCCCTGGGTCACGTGGCGGTGCGGCACGCCGGGATCCTGCACGCCGCCGGTCGCATGAGTCGAGCGCCCGCCGAAGATCGCGAGCTCGAGCGGGAGCCGGTCGTGCAGCGCGGCGAACGCGCCGACGCGCTCGGGCGGGACGTGATTGGTGACGATCAGGACGGGCTTGTGCATCTCGTGGCCCGTCTACAGGGCCGCTTCGTACGCGGCCAACGTGGCGGCGCCGCAGCCGGTCCACGAGAAGGCGCGCTCGACGGTCGCCCGGGCCTGCTCGCCCGTCAGGCGCAGGGCCGTGTCGTCTTCGAGCAGCTCACCGATCGTCGCTGCCAGCACGGCAGGGTCGCCGGGCGGAACCAGCGTCATCCCGCCGCCCTGCGAGCGGATGTCCTTCGGCCCGGGCTCGCCCTGGGCCCCGATGGCGGGCAGCCAGCCGGCCATCGCCTCGATGTAGGCGACGCCGAACGCCTCATCGGTGGACGGCATCGCGAAGATCGTCGCGCGCCGGGTGCGCGCGAGCGCCTCGCCACCGGGCAGTTGGCCGGCGAGCTCGAGCCGATCCGCGATGCCAAGGTCTGCGGCGAGGGTGCGAATCGGGTCGCGCTCGGGCCCGTCGCCGATCACGAGGTAGCGCAGTGTCGGATGGCGATCGGCGAGGAGCGCGATCGCTCGCAGCACGTCGGCATGGCACTTGCGCGCGATGAGGTGGGCGGTCGTGACGATCGTCGGCGCGGGATATGGCTCGGCGCGGGTCTCCGGCAGGTCGGTGCCGAGCCGCACGACCCGCGTCGCGCGGGCGCCGAGCACGCGACAGCGCCGCTCGATCCCGGCGCTGTTGGCGATCACGAGCCGCGCGCTGCCCAGCGCGGCACGCACCGCCTCGCCGCCGGCGGCTGACCCGGCGGCGGTGTGGAACACGTCGCCGCCGTGGACGGAGATCGCGAACGGCGTGCGCAGCTCGGCGCGGCGGACGGCCTCGCCCGCGGGCACGGCGTTGTGCGCGTGGACGAGGTCGAAGGGAAAGCGGCGCCTGAGGGTGCGCAGCGCGATGGCCAGCGATGGCGCTGCCCAGCCTCCCCAGCTGCCGTAGCTCTTCGGGCGCGGCGGTGCGAGGAACGGCACGTACGTGACCTCGATGTCGTCGAGGGTGTCGTGCAGTGGCTGGCGCAGCGCCGTCGCGGCGCCGCCGGCGGCACCTCTGGCGCCGCTGCGCAGCTGCGCAAGTGACGGCAGCGGGCGGTACAGCACGAGCACGCGCACGTCGGCGCCGGCATCGCGCGCGGCGATCGCCTGACGATGGGCCCACAGGCCCAGCACCGGGTCGGCGGCCCGCGGATAGAACTCGGCGACGATCGCGACCTTCAGCGTCATGCGATGCGCCGCGTCCAGCGCGCCTGGGCACGGGTGACGTACGGACGGGTCGCGAGAAACGCGCGCGCCTCCGCGACCGCGGCCGCGCGCTCGTAGGCGCCGCCGACCGGCGTGGTGTGGAGGATCGGCGTCGCATCGACGATGCCGGCGCGCCAGCCGCGCTCCTGCGCGACCGCGCCCCAGTGGGCATCGAGGCCCCAGCCCATGCGCAGGTCCGGAAACGGCAGCAGGGCATCGAGTGTCCGCGCGGCGAATGCGGTGACGGGGCCGATCTCGACGAAGCGCGACTCGCGCACCGAGCCGCCGGGCAGGCGCCGCGTCGCGGACCAGGCTGCGTGCGAGTGGCGGCGGTGCGCAGGCTGGGCGAGCAGCAGTTCCGCGTCCTCCGCGCAGAACAGGAAGCGGTCCAGGAAGCGGGGGCCGAGCACGACGTCGTCGTCGACGACGAGCAGCCAGTCGTGGCCCTCGGCGGGGTGCGCGGCGAGCAGCGCGTTGAGATGCTCGAACTTGCCCGTGCCGCCGCGCATCTCGGCAGTGTGCATCTCGACGCGGTGGCGCGTGCGGTGAAGCTCGGCGCGCACTGCGTCCATCAGTCGGCCGGGGCGCTCGACGCCGATCACGAGCACGCGGCGGCGTGGCGGACCCGCGCGCGCCGCGCGGTCGATGCGCCGCGTGCGCGCGGTGCTCTCGAGGTCGAGGAGCGCGTCGACGGCGCGCAGCGCAGGGCGGCGCAGCCCGCGAACGGTCCCGCTCTCGCCGGAGAGGAAGTCGGGGTCGTCGTCCTGTTGTCCCGCCGGGCCGCCGGCCGGCTGCGCTGCGCCCGCCCTGAGTGCGGCCCGCACGCGCCCGAGCGAGTGCGCGGCGAGGACGATGCCGTTGGGGCACGCGTAGCGGACGGTGTGCGCCGCGCAGCCGGCAAGCACGCGCAGCTCGCGCGGCAGCGACGGGGCGGTGTCCTTGAACACGTCGAAGCGGCGGCTCGACGCGCCGCGGCGATAGGCGGCGGCGGCGAGCGCGCGCAGGCGCGCGTCGTCGCCAGCGCGGCGGTGGTCGAGCGCCGCCGAGGCGATGTAACGGATTCGCCCGCCGGCGGCGAGCAGGCGGCCCTGCCACTCCTGCTCGTCGCCGTAGAGCTCGCGCGTCTCGTCAAAGCGCCCGGCACGCGCGATCGCGGAGCGCCGCACGGTCATGTTCGCGCCCCAGGCGGTCGGCACGTCGCGGTCGTCCGGGCCGTGATCCTGGGCCGTGATCGGCGGTTGCTCGCGGCCGCAGGTTCGGAGGTGGTGATCCTCGAAGCGCGGGTGGATGGGGCCCGTGAGGACGCCGACCTCGGGGTCTGCCGTGGCATCGGCTTCGATCAGGGCCGCCAGCCAGCCGGGCAGAACCTCGACGTCGTCGTCGACGAAGACGAACAGATCGGAGCGGGCGCTGTCGATGCCGGTGTTGCGAGCGGCGTTGAGACCCCTCGAGGTTGCGTGCGCGACGTAGCGGGCACCGTGCCGCGCGGCGGTTCGCCGCGCCTCCTCATCCGGTCCGTCGTCGACGACGAGGACCTCCGCGTCAACGGCGGACGCCTGCGGCGCGATCGACCCCAGCGCCACGTCGAGATAGCCCGCTCGCAACCGCGTCGGCACGATGATGCTTGCCGTCGGGGCCATTGCGGCGGAGTCTAGGTCGGGACGGGGCGCGACATCGCCGGCGCGCGCGGATGTCGCTCCGTGCGGCTCACCCGCCTGGACTGGAAGCGAACCTAGACTCTCGCGCGAGATGGCGGCGCGCGCGTGATCCTGTTTCTGCACAACCGCTACCGGACGACCGGCGGCGAGGAGCGCGTGGTCGCGAATCTGCTGTGGCTCGTGCGCGAGCACCTCGGCGAGGAGGCCGAACTGCTGACGCGCGACAGCGCCTCGATCTCCCGCGCCCGCGCGGCGGCGGGGCTGCTCGGCGGCGGGCTCGCACCGCAGCAGGTCGCCGACGCCGTGCGAAGGACCGGCGCACGCGTCGTCCACGCCCACAACCTCAACCCGTCGCTCGGCTGGCGGGCGCTCGCGGCTGCGCGCGCAGCCGGCGCCCGCACAGTGCTGCACCTGCACAACTACCGGCTCGTATGCGCGGTCGGGACGTGCTTTACGCGCGGCGAGGACTGCACGCGCTGCCACGGCCGCGACACGCTGCCGGGCGTGCGGCACAACTGCCGCGGGACCGGTCCCGAGGCGGCGGTCTACGGGGCCGCGCTCGCGCTCTGGCAGCGGCGCCTGGTCGAGCACGCCGACGCGGTGATCGTGCCCAGCACATTCGCGCTCCAGCGGCTGCGGGCCCTGGGCGCGCCGCTCGGCGACAAGCCGGTGCACGTCGTCGGCCACGTCGTCCGCGACGTCGTCGCAGCCTCGGCGTCGGCGGACGGAGCGCACGCGCTCGTCGCCTCGCGGCTGGCGCCGGAGAAGGGCGTCGACACGGCGATCGCCGCCTGTGCCGCCGCGGGCCTGCCGCTCGTGGTCGCCGGTGACGGGCCGCAGCGCGCCGCGCTCGAGCTGCGCGCCCAGGGCACACGCACGACGTTCGTCGGACGCGTGGGCGCGGACGAGCTCGCGTCCCTGCGTGCGCGGGCCGGTCTCGCGATCGTGCCCTCACGCTCGGCCGAGACGTTCGGCCTCGCCGCGGCAGAGGCGATGGCGGCCGGACTGCCGGTCGTCGCAAGCGCGATCGGGGCGCTGCCCGAGCTGTGCGACCCACAAGGGCTCGTCGCGCCCGGCGACGCCGCTGCGCTCGCGCTCGCGGCACGCACGCTGTTCGGCGACGCGCGGGCCGGGGAGGCCGGGCGCCGACGCGTGCTCGCGATCGCCGCGCCGGGCGCGATCGCGCCGGCGCTCGGCGCGATCTACGACGCGCTCTAGGCGCGCTTGTCGTCCTCGTCGTCCTCGTCCTCGTCCTCGTCGTCCGCGGGCGCCGGATCAGCCGCATGGGACACGAGATCCTCCGGCACAGGCGCGAGATCCGCGCTCGGCGGATGGTCCTCTGCGGGCGGCGCCGCCGCGGGCTCCTCGGAACCGAGCGGCGCGGCGGTCATCTCCGGTGTGGACTGCGACCCCTCGGCCTCGTCCGCGAGATCGCCGACGACGACCGGCGACGGATCGCGCTCCGGCACCTCGGTCGACGCCGTGGCCGCCGGCTCGAGGGTGGAGGGGACCGACGTGCCCGCCATCGTGCTGCGGTCCAGCGGCGGATCCCGCGTCAGATCCTCGACGGCGACCGGAGACGCCGGCGGCGGCGCCATGTCCGGCGCGGGGCCCGGCGGCGTGTAGAGCGGCTCGGCCTTGCCGCCCATGAACTTCTTGGCGGCCGCGGCGCCGATCCCGCCGACGAGGGCAATCGCGCCGGCGATCATGGCGGGCCTGCGCTTGGACTTGCCGGAGGAATGCTTCTTCGCTTTCTTGGACACCTTGCTGGCGCCCTTGCCCGCCTTCGTCGCGCTCTGGGCGACCTTCTCTCCCAGTCGCCATTCAGACCAGGTCTTGGCGATCGACGCGGTGGCGTCCAGCGCCTGGTCGCGCTTGCTCTTCTGGCGCAGCTTCATGTGGTGCTCCCAGTCGTGTTTGCCACAAATTCGCGCCTACCCAGGGTCCCCCGGGTGCAAAACGAGAGTATCGAAGGGCGCAGGCCTTTCAGTGGCCCATCCTGCAAGTCCGCACAGGACGGACCACTAGACTTCGCGGCCGCATGCAGACACTCGTGACAGGGGGCGCAGGCTTTATCGGATCGCACCTCGTCGACGCTCTGGTCGCGCGCGGCGACAGTGTCACGATCGTCGACGACCTCTCCAGCGGCAAGGAGTCCAACATCGCCGGCGCGCTCGACGCGGGCGCCCGCCTCGTGCGCGCCGACATCCGCGACGGTGCCCCGCTGACGGAGATCGCCGCCGAGGTGAAGGCGCAGGTGGTCTTCCACCTCGCGGCGCAGGTCGACGTTCGGATCTCGCTCGCCGATCCCGCGTTTGACGCGCGCACGAACGTCGAGGGCACAGTCAACGTCCTGGAGGCCGCGCGGCTGGCAGGCGCCGACCGCGTCGTCTTCGCCTCGACGGGCGGTGCGATGTACGGCGAGACCGACGTCCTGCCGACGCCCGAGACCGTGGCGGCGCTGCCGATGGCCGCCTACGGTCAGAGCAAGTTCTGCGCCGAGCAGTATCTCGGGCTCTACGCGCGCCTCTACAGGCTGTCCACCGTGGCGCTGCGTTTCGGCAACGTCTACGGACCGCGCCAGGACCCGCACGGCGAGGCCGGCGTGATCGCGATCTTCTGCGGCAAGCTGCGCGAGGGCGTGCAGCCGAAGATCTTCGGCGACGGCACGCAGACGCGTGACTACATCTACGTCGGCGACCTCGTCGGCGCGATCGTGCGCGCGGGCGACATGCGCCACGGCGGCGCGATGAACATCGGCACCGAGGAGGAGACGTCGGTGCTCGACATCGTGCGCGCGCTGTCGGACCTGGCCGGGCCCGAGACACCTGAGCCCGAGTTCGCGCCCACGCGGCTCGGAGAGCTCGACCGCTCGTGCCTGGACGCGTCGCGCGCACGTGAGCTGCTCGACTGGAGCGCGAGCACGCCGATCGCCGAGGGGCTGCGCCTCACGTGGGAGTCATCGAACGCGTCCTAGGGATTTATTTGCCCCGCGGCCGCCCCGGCGCTAGGGTGCTCGCTGCTTGGCTGGGGGAGAGGCGCGGTGCTACGGGCGCCGGAGGCGCGACATCCGCGCCCCGGCGCCCCGCGCGTCTTGTGGGTCGGTATCGGGCTGACGAAAGCGCGGTGGTTGCACAGCTTTTCGCCAAGAAGCCTCTCCATTGCCACGAGGTGGTGCAGAAGCCCGCGGGGCGCCCGATCTATACCGGGTGCCACGCCTCTCTGGTTCAAGGCCCCCCGGCCAACGCGAGTTCGCTGCTCACGGTCGGCGCGCGGCACCCGAGGCATGCCGCCAATGAACACGGCAGGCGACGCCCCGGGTCCGACCGCGGCTGAGCGGATGGCGTTCGGCACGCTGCTTCAGGAGGGCACGCTCTGGTTGGCCGTGCTTCGCCATGACCTGCCGGACGGATGGACGCAGCAGACGCTGCGCTACCACGAGGGCCTGCTTGCGAACCTGCGCGAGGTCTACGCGCATCGCAGCATGGACGCATACATGTGCGCTGCCGGGCACGGATGGCTGATCGGCTACTGCATGTCGATGCGCAGCCAGCACGAAGGCGCGTCGGCCTCGGACATGCTCCGGCGCCGTCGGATGAGCCAACAGAGCCCTGCTGCCGAGCACCGGATGCAACCGCAGGTCGCGCACGCAGTCTGAGCGCGAAGACGTGCGCCGCTCAGGCCGAGCGGCCGGGCATCCCGGAACAGCTCGCCGAACGTCCGGACGGATTCACTAGCGGCCGAAGGATCGCGCCAGCGCGCGGGCGCGCTGCGGCACCTCGTCGACCAGCTCGCGGCCTTGGGCGAGGCCGGCGCGCAGCTCGGGGTCGCCGACCTCGATCGGCATCATCGAATCCTGCAGCGTCGCGAGCGTCGCGTCGGCGCTGGTCACCGCCGCGGTTGCCGCGTCGACGTATCCCTTGATGCCCTGTGACGGCGCTCCCGGTTGCGGTATCTCGAAGGTCCGCGACTCGAGGCCGTGACGCCGCGCGAAGTCGGTGTGCGTGCGGCGCAGCCGGCCGTAGGCGACCTGCACGGGGCCGAACAGCGCCTCCTCGAGCTGATCGGCCTTGTGCTCGTCGAGGAGCTCGTAGGCCGCGCCGAGCGCGGCGAGCGCGCGTGCCAGGTCGTCGATCGCGTCGGCCACCGCCGCGAGCAGGTCGCGGCGCGCGTCGGCGGCGGAGTACGACATCAGGCGGCCGCCAGGCGCTCGCGCAGCCAGTCCGTCGTCTGAGCGATCCCGTCGCGCACGCCGATCTTTGCCTCCCAGCCGAGCATCCGCCTGGCCTTGCTGACGTCAGGCCAGCGCCGCACCACGTCGACCGTGAACGTCGGCAGGTGCGTGAGCTCGAAGGACTCCGGGTCGCGGCCGCAGACCTCCCAGACCAAGCGCGCGATCTCTGCGACCGTGAGCTCCTCCGAGGCGGAGATGTTGAAATCCTCGTTGAGCGCGGCGGGCGAGGCCATTGCGGTCACCACGCCGTCGGCGATGTCGTCGATATGCGTCAGCGTGCGCGTCTGCTTGCCCGATCCGAAGATCTCCAGCGGGTGCTGCCCCGACAGGCACTTGCGGATGAGATCGGGCACCGCATGGGCGATGCCGGGCTCGTCGTCGGGCATCTCGCCGGGGCCGTACGCGTTGAACGGGCGGCAGATCGTGAACGCCAGCCCGTGCTCGTCGTGCGCCGCGCGGCACCAGACCTCGCCCGCCATCTTCGAGAAGCCGTAGGCCGACTGCGGCATCGGCGTCTCCCAGATGTGCTCCTCGGTCGTCGGGTACTGCGTCGCGCGCTCGAAGACCATCGACGAGGACACGTAGACGAAGCGGTCGACGGCGTGGTCGAGCGCCGCCTGGATGACGGCGTCGTACAGCGCGCTGTTGACGCTCGTCAGCGTGTGCGGCAGCCGGTGGACGTTGGCGATCCCGCCGACGATCGCGGCGAGGTGGATGACCTGGTCGCAGCCGGCGGTCGCTTCGCGCGCCTGCGCGAGATCGCGCAGGTCGCCGATATGCACCTCGCAACCCTCTCGCATCCACTGCGGCGCCGGACGCTGGTCGGAGACGCGAACCTCGTAGTCGGGATCGCGCAATAGGCGTCGCACGACCGCGGCGCCGATGGTTCCGGCGCCGCCCGTGACGAGGACGCGGCTCACGACTGGGCCACCGAGCCGGGCAGCGACTCAGACGGTTCCGGCAAGGATCGCCAATTCCGACGCGTACGCGAACACCTGCGCGGCGCCGAAGCAGTTCCAGGGATCCACCACCAGGCACTCACCGCCGGCGCACTCGTTGATCCGCTCCAACGTCGCCGGTGAGCAGAACACCGTGTGGTTCGTCGCGACGAACACGACCTCCGCGTCTGCGACCGCCTCGTCGAGCGCCTGCGTCGGCGTCGCCACGTGCGGGTCGTGGATCGCGACATCTGCAAGCTCGCGCTCGAGCAGCCGCACGAGCTTGTAGGCCAGCGAATCGCGCTCGTCGTCGGTGTCGGCTTTGAAGGCCAGGCCGAGGACCGCGACCTTGCGGCCCGACAACGTGCCGAGCCGGCGCTTGACGCCCTCCACGAGGAAGTGCGGCACCGTCTCGTTGACGCGGGAGACCGCGAGCAGCATTCCCGGTGCGCTCGAGCGCTCCTCGGAGAACGTGAAGTCCTTACGCAGGCAGGTTCCCGCCGTGAGCCCGGGGCGGGCGATGCCGCCGCGCGGATAGTCGCGGTTGATCAGGTCGATCACGTCGAAGACGTTCGCCCCATACTGATCGCAGTCCATCATCAGCAGGTTGGGTAGGGCGAACTGGGTGTAGCGGATGATGTTCGTCCAGATCTTCGCGAGCTCGGCCTGCACCGGCGTCGTCTGCACGATCCGCGTCCCGAAGACTTCGAACAGGCTCGCGACGACCTCGCCGGAGCGCTCGCCGACGCCGCCGACGATGCACGGCAGCGTCGCGATCTCCTCGAGGAAGTGCCCGGCTGCGATGCGCTCGGGACAGTGGGCGACGAAGACGTCCTCGCCGATCGTGAAGCCGCGGTGCTTTGCGAGGTAGCCGGCGACGAAGTCGGTCGTGCCCGGAGCGATCGTGGAGCGCAGCGTCAGCGCGTGACCGGGACGCAGCAGCGGGATGAGATCGTCCAGCGCCGAGCGGATGCCGCGCATGTCGATCTCGATGTGTGAGAACGACGGCGTGCCCAGCGTGATCACGATCTGGTTGGCGGCGGCCGCATCGGTGACGCGGTCAGACAGCTGCAGCAGGCCCGTCGGATGCAGGCGCGCGAGCAGCTCGTCGGTGCCGGTCTCCTGAAATGGCATGCGACCGGCTCGAACCGCCTCGAGGCGCTCGGGGTCGTTGTCGATCCCCATGACGGTCAGTCCGCGGTCGGCGAACGAAAGAGCGAGCGGCAGGCCGACTCGGCCTAGACCGATGACCGATACGTCGGCTGGCATCCCGTAAGACTATTCAGTGGGGGGGCCGACAAGGCTGTGGCGCAGCCACTGGCCGGCGAACCCCGTCACGAAGCGGGGGTTGTACCGGGCGTACCGACGCCAGAGGCGGCGCGGCTCGTGGGCCAGCCGGTAGGTCCACTCGAGGCCGCTCGTCTGCATCCAGGGCGGCGCCTGCGGCACAAGCCCGGCATGGAAGTCGAAGGCGGCGCCGACGCCGGCGAGGATCGGGGCGTCGAGGCGGTCGCGCATCTCCGCCATCCACTTCTCCTGCTTGGGTTGGCCGGTGCCGACCCAGACGATGTCCGCGCCCGAGGAGTTGATCTCGGCGGCGATGGCGTCGCGCTCCTCCTCGGTCTCGGGGCGGAAGGGGGGCGAGTAGCCGCCTGCGATCTTCAGGCCCGGGTAGCGCTGGCGCAGGTTGAGAACGAGTTGCACGAGCGCGCCCTGGTTGCGCCCTCCGTAGAGGAACATGCGCACGCCGGCGTCGGCCGCGCGCTCGCAGTAACGGGCCATGAGCTCGGGGCCGTAGATGCGCGACGCGTCCGAGTGGCCGAGGGCGCGCAGCGCCCAGACCAGCGGCTGCCCGTCGGGAACGGTGACGATGTCGCGCACTGCCTCGCGCGTTTCGACGTCGTCCTGGGCGACCATCACGAGGTGCACCGCGGCAGCGCTGATGGCCACCTTCTCGCGTGAGGCGATCGCCTCGTCCATCCAGGTCATCGTGCTCTCGTAGTCGCCGATCGCGAGCGGGATGTCGAGGATCGACGCGCGCTCGAGAGTGCGCAGACCCGTCGGCTCGGGCGCGGGGAAGGAGCGTTCGGCAAAGCGAGTAGGTGCGGTTGGAGAAGCCACGGGGGCTTCCTGGTGGGGATCGCTGAGGGGCATGACTGCGGGGGCGGGGAGGAGGGTTCGCGGCAATCCGGCGCGTAGACGCCGGGTTCAGGCTATGAGTGAGAACGCGGGCGAAACCAGAAGGTTGCGATCTTGCGTGACGTTCTTGGTTAGGCCCCTACCCACATCCAGTTCGTGAAAACAGCGCGTATACCCTGCCGAGATGCCTCGCGCGCTCATAACCGGCATCACCGGGCAGGACGGCTCCTATCTCGCCGAGCTGCTGCTGGCGAAGGATTACGAGGTCGTCGGGCTCGTCCGCTCCGAATCCAAGGCGGCGGCACCCGCGGGCGTGCGGACAGTCCTCGGCGACCTCGCCGATCGCGATGCGCTGCGCGCCGCGGTCCTCGACACGACGCCCGACGAGCTGTACCACCTGGCGTCGCCGACGCTCGTGCCGGCGTCGTGGAAGGACCCGGCCCACACCCTTGAGGTTGTAGCCGGCGCAACGGCGACGCTGCTGCAGGCGACGCGCGAGGTCGAGGGCGGCGTGCGCGTCGTCGTCGCGAACTCCGGCGAGATCTTCGGCGCCGCCAACGTCTCTCCGCAGACCGAGGACACGCCGATGCGCCCGCGGTCGCCGATGGGCGTCGCCAAGCTCGCCGCCTTCGGGCTCGTCGACACGATGCGCCATAAGCACGGCTTGCACCTCTCCAGCGCGATCGCCTACAGCCACGAGTCGCCGCGCCGGCCCGAGCGCTTCCTGCCGCGCAGGATCGCCAGGGCGGCCGCGTCGATCAAGCTCGGCCTGCAGGACGACCTGCAGCTCGGCGATCTCGCAGCCGTGCGCGACTGGTGCCATGCGCGCGACGTCGTCCGCGGCTACTGGCTCATGCTCCAGCAGGACGGGCCGGGCGACTACATCCTCGCCGGCGGCGTCGGGCGAACGGTCGGCGAGCTCGTCGACGCGGCGTTCGGCTGTGTCGGTCTGGACCCCGCCGCGCATGTGCGCGTCGACGCGAAGCCCCGTCGCGGCGCGGAGCGCTCGCCGCCGGTCGGCGACATCACGCGTGCGCGAGAGCAGCTCGGCTGGGAGCCGGAGACGAGCTTCGGGGCGATGATCGAGGAGATGGTGCAGGCCGATCTCGCCGCGCTCGGCCCAGCGGCGTAAGAGTCTCGGCAGCTCTCGGGGGGCGAATCCGACCGCGCCGGTTCCTCTCAGGGTCATGACCGCCTTCGAGGAAGCCGAACCCGACGCAGGACTTGATCGCCTCGTGGCCGCCCTCGTCTCGTGGGGGGCGACCGCATCGCAGATCGTGACGCACATGGAACGCACGCGCCGGTCGTCGGGGTCGTGTGACTACGCGTCGACGGTCGACGGGTTCACCGCGCTCGTACGCCAACTGGCCGGCCCGGTCGCCGCCGAACGCGGCCTCGCGCTCGAGCCCGCGGCCGAGGCGATCGAGGCGATCGACGAGGAGGTCCTCGAACAGGTGCTGCTCGTCGCGCCTCCACGGTCCCGTGCCGAGCGCCGCCGCCGCCCAGGCTGACCGTGACACGCGACGCGGTCGCCGCTAGCCTCGGTGTTGCGATGCTGCACACCGACGATCCCGCTCTGCATCGCCTCACCGTCGAGGATGTGTTCCGCATGTGGGAAACCGGCGTGCTCGGCCCCGAGGAGCGCGTTGAGCTCATCGATGGCGTGCTCGTCGACGTGAGTCCGCCGGGCCCCGACCACGCCGCAACCGTGTCGTGGCTCACGCGGCACTTCGTAATCGGTTGCCCGGACTTCGAGGTTCGCGTCCAGGATCTGCTGCTGGTCGCCGGCGGCTTCGTCTTGCCAGACCTGATGGTGGTCGATCCCGTCCCGCGCGGCGACCTTCCGGCGACGGCCGCGCTCGTCGTCGAGGTGTCGGTCACGACGCTGCGTCATGACACCGCAAAGGCACTGCGCTACGCATGCGCCGGAGTCGGCGAGTACTGGCTCGTCGACGTGGCCGCGCGAGCGGTCAGGGTTCACCAGGAACCCAGCGCGGATGGCTACCGGCGGGTCATCGTGCACGGCGATCGCGCGGTCCTGTCGCCGCCGGCGGGCGCGCCGCCCGTGGCCGTCAACGACATGCTCGGTCCGCCTGTGCCGCGGGCCTAGCTGCCTCCCGCGGGGAAGCTCACGGCCAGGGCGCGATCCCTCGCTGCCGCATCACCGCGGCACAGGGCGGGCGCCAACGCTCGACTAGACTCGCGCCCCTATGGCGGTCGGAGTCATCGGTTTGGGCTACGTGGGCCTGCCGCTCGCCGTCGCCTTCGCGGCCGAGGGCCGCGAGGTCGTGGCGGTCGACGTCGACCGACGCAAGGTCGATTCGCGGCGCGCTGGGCAGTCCTACATCGAGGACGTGCCCGACGCGGTGCTCGGGGCGGCGATGCCGCGGATCGAGGCGACGACGCGGTTCGCCGCGCTCGCGCGCTGTGACGCGATCCTGATCTGCGTCCCGACGCCGTTGACGGCCAACCGCGAGCCCGACCTCGGCCCGCTCGTCGGCGCGTCGCGTTCGCTTGCGAACGTGCTGCAATCCGGGCAGCTGGTCGTGCTCGAGTCGACGACGTATCCGGGGACGACGCGGGAACGCGTCGCCCCGATCCTCGCCGAGTCGGGTCTCATCGCGGGCGAGGACTTCAACCTCGCCTTCTCGCCCGAGCGCGTGGATCCCGGGCGCACGGACTTCACGATGCGCACGACGCCGAAGGTCGTCGGCGGGCTCACGGAAGCGTGCGGCGATCGCGCCGCCGCGCTGTACGGAGAGGTCTGTGACCACATCGTGCGGGTCTCGACGCCCGAGGCCGCGGAGCTCACGAAGCTACTGGAGAACATCTTCCGCTCGGTGAATATCGCGCTCGTGAACGAGTTGGCGATGCTCTGCGACCGCATGGACATCGACATCTGGGAGGTCGTCGACGCCGCCTCTACGAAGCCGTATGGCTTCATGCGCTTCGACCCAGGCCCCGGCATGGGCGGCCACTGCCTGCCCGTCGACCCGTTCTACCTGTCGTGGCGGGCGCGCGAGTTCGACATGGCGACAGAGTTCATCGAGCTTGCCGGCAAGATCAACCAGCAGATGCCCTACCACTGCGTTGCGAAGGTCGAGCGGCTGCTCAACGACGCCAGCAAGGCGGTACGAGGATCGAAGATCGCGGTGCTCGGCGTCTCCTACAAGCCCGGCGTCGGCGACGTTCGAGAGTCACCGGGTCTGAAGATCGTGACGCTGCTGATGGCCCTCGGCGCTGAGCTGCGCTACCACGACGCGTTCGTACCGGAGCTGCCCGAGCACGGCCTGCGCAGCGAGTCGCTCGAGGACGCGCTGACGGACGCCGATCTGGCGCTGATCGTCACCGCCCACCCCGGCGTCGACCACCAGGCCGCGGTCGCCGGCGTTCCGCTCGCGCTCGACCTGCGCGGCGTCACGCGCCGCACCGGTGGGCACGCTGTGCTTTTATGAATGTTTCGCCGTCCGATCCTCGCAAGCTCGGATCTCCCGGCGACGTTACACGGATAGGAGTGGTCGGCCTCGGCTA
Organism: Solirubrobacteraceae bacterium; assembly: GCA_035536715.1. GTDB lineage: Bacteria > Actinomycetota > Thermoleophilia > Solirubrobacterales > Solirubrobacteraceae > CADCVQ01. The sequence continues at coordinate 705 of DATLNO010000252.1, read as the reverse complement.
CTGGGGCCCGAACCTCGCTCGCAACGTCGAGCAGGTCCAGGGGGCGAGGCTTGCATGGTGCTGCGACGCGTGCGACGAGGTCCGCGAGCGGCTGGCGTCCAAGCATCCGCGCACCCGTTTCACCGCCGACCTCGACGACCTGCTCGGCGACGACGAGCTCGATGCGATCGTGCTCGCGACGCCCGTGCCGACGCATGCCGACCTCGCGGTGCGCGTGCTCGAGGCGGGCAAGCACTGTTTTGTCGAGAAACCGCTCGCGCAGTCGGTCGCCGATGCCGAGCGGGCCGTCGCCGCGGCGCGCTGCGCCGAGCGCGTGCTGATGGTCGGGCACCTGCTCGAGTACCACCCCGGCGTGCGCAAGCTCAAGGAGATCGCCGACTCCGGCGAGCTGGGCGAGATCCACTACATCTATTCCAACCGGCTCAACCTCGGCCAGCTGCGCGCCGACGAGAACGCGCTCTGGTCGCTCGGGGCGCACGACATCTCGGTGATCCTGCACCTCGCCGGCGAGGATCCCTACGAGATGCACGCCCACGGCGAGTCCTACATGCGCCCGGGCATCGAGGACGTCGTGTTCGCGTTTGTGCGCTTTCCCTCGGGGCTCGCGGCGCACCTTCATCTGTCCTGGCTCGACCCGCACAAGGAGCGGCGCTTCACCGTCGTCGGCTCACAGCGGATGGCGACGTTCGACGACATGGACCTCGA
>DATLNO010000251.1:0-7044 GCA_035536715.1 Solirubrobacteraceae bacterium | reverse complement strand
CGAGGCGGGGCTCCCCACCGAATCCGACCGGTACATATGTGATCTTCGTGTCCTCATAAGACAACTCGAACACGTTCGGCACTGCGGTGTGACTCGGCCCTGCCGTCTGCACAGCGGTCATGGTGCCCCTCGATCTTCTGCGGATCGGCGCGTTGACGCTGGATGGTGAGGCCGCCGCGCCTTCCTGTCCAGCGTTCGCCATGCTTTTTATCCATCCCTTACGGATCTCAATCCCGCGGATGGAGACTCAATCGTGCGCGACGAGCTCCACGCCGAGCCGATCGGCGAGCCCCCGGGCACCGTTGCGCATCACGTGATCATGGTTCCAGGCGAACATGGGCCGGCCGAAGAGCGCGAGGCGATTCATCCATGCGCGCGTGGTCGAGACGTCCCAGCTGTAGATCAGCGCGGTGCCCTGCGGGCTCTCGTACAGGCGCCAGACACCGACGCCCTGGAGTTCGCCGCTCGCCTGCGCCTCGAGGAGATACGGCGGCTCGGAACGTGTCACGCGCATGTCGAAGCCGAGCGTGTAGGGCAGCTTGCTGCGCCACTCGAGATGCGAGAGTGCGCCGATGCCGTGCTCGCCGCCGGGCTCGAGCTCGACGACCATGCGCACGCCCTTCCACCACTCCGGGTAGCGGTCGCTGGCGGAGATGACGTCCCAGACGTCCTGGACCGGTGCCTTGACGCACCAGGTCGTAAGGAAGCTGTATGCGGCCATCGGCGGCGCCAGGATAACGCGCCGGCACAGCGCCGCGATGAGTTCTTTTCTCGACCGGATCCGAGAGCGGACGACGGGGGTCGAACCCGCGACCTTCGGCTTGGGAAGCCGACGCTCTGCCAACTGAGCTACGTCCGCGCTGGCGCGGATTGTACGAGCCTGCGCGGTGGCGGGGCGAGCCCATCTACCCTGGATGCTCGAATGCAGCGCCTCATCGTTCCGGCCGTCGCCGCGGTCCTCGCCGTCTCGCTCGTCGGCCTGCTGGCCTACGGCCTCGTCGCGCGCTCGGCGGACGACTCGATCGAGCAGTCCGTCGCGAGCGGCGAGTTCCCGCGGGCGCCGAGCAGCCCGCTGCCCGTACTCGGAGGCGACGGCACGCAGTCGCTCGCCGACTACCGCGGAAAGGTCGTGGTGCTGAACTACTGGGCCTCGTGGTGCACGCCGTGCAAGGCCGAGGCGCCGATCCTCGAGCGCACGCACAAGCAGCTTCAGAACGCCGGGGCCGGGACCGTGCTCGGGGTCACCTACGACGACTCGAGCACGGCATCGATGAAGTTCGCCCGGGACAACGGCATGAGCTATCCGAGCCTGCGCGACGTCGGGACGAAGCTCGCCGCGCGCTACGGGACGAACAAGATCCCGGAGACCTTCGTGATCGGCCGCGACGGCCGCATCGTCGACGTGTTCCGCGGGCAGGTCGACCAGGTGTTCATCGACCGCGCGCTGGCGAAGGCCCGATGACCAACCGCTGGGCGCTCGCGCTCGCGCTCGTGGCGGGGCTCCTCTTCACCCCCGCCCACGCGCTCGCTGCGGCACCGGGACCGGCGCCGAGGGCCGACCTCGTCGACATCGAGGACGAGGTCATGTGCGTCACGTGCAAGGTGCCGCTGAACATCGCGGAGGGCGCGCAGCCCGACAGCCAGCGGACGCGGATCCGTGAGCTCATCGCCCAGGGCTGGACGAAGGCGCAGATCAAGCAGGCGCTCGTTGCCGACTACGGAGAGCAAGTGCTGGCGCTGCCCGACGAGGAGGGCTTCGGCATCACGGCCTACGCGGTCCCGCTGCTGCTGGGCGCGATCCTCGTCGCGGCGCTTGTCCTGCTCGTCCCGCGCTGGCGCCGGCGCCCGGCGAGCGGCATGTCGAGTGCCGCCGGCGGCTCCGCACCCGGCGCAGACCTCAGCGCGACGGACGCCAGGCGCCTCGACGACGACCTCGCCCGCTACGAGGGCTGAGGCTCGCGCGACATCTGCTCCGGCGCACTGACGCCGAGCAGGTCCAGCGAGCGGGCGATCGTGCGCTTCGTCGCGACGCTGAGCCCAAGTCGGAACGCCTCGACGCCCTCCCCCTCGGCACCGACGACGTGGCAGTCGCGGTAGAAGGCCGTGAACGTCTGCGCGAGCTCCAGCGCGTAGACCGCGATCCGGTGCGGCGACCGCTTCTCCGTCGCCTCGGCGACCTCGTCCGGAAACGCCAGCAGCTTCTTGACGAGCGCGCGCTCCGCCGGCTCGAGCGTGCCCGTGAAGCTCGGCGCGGCCGCGAGCGCAGCGTCGACCGCCGCGGCGCCGGCCTTCTTCAGGATCGACGCGATCCGAGCGTGCGCGTACTGGACGTAGTAGACCGGGTTCTCGTTGGACTGCTCGCGGGCGAGGTCGAGGTCGAGATCGACCATCGTGTCGTGCGAGCGCTGCAACATGAAGAAGCGCGCCGCGTCCGAGCCGATCTGCGCGAGCAGGTCGTCGAGCGTCACGAAGTCGCCGCGGCGCTTGGAGAACTGCGTCCGCTCGCCGCGCTCGATGAGGTTGACGAACTGCATGATGATCAGCTCCATCGCGCCCTCGGGCGCGCCGAGCGCCTTGAACGCCGCGTGCATCCGCGAGACGTAGCCGTGGTGGTCGGCGCCCCACACGTCGATCAGCCGGTCGAAGCCGCGCTCGAGCTTGTTGAGGTGGTAGGCGATGTCCGACGCGAAGTACGTGTGCTCGCCCGTGGAGCGCTCGAGCACACGCGGCTTGTCGTCTCCATGTGCGTCCGTGCGCAGCCACAGCGCGCCATCTGAGTGGTAGGTCTCGCCGCGCGAGGCTAGCTCGTCGAACGCGTGCTGGACCGCCGTCGGCTCGCCGCCATGCAGCGAGCCCTCGGAGAACCACACGTCGAACTCGACGCCGGTGCGTCGCATCGACTCACGAATCTGCTCGAGCAGCAGCTGCACGCCACGCTCGGCGACGACCGCGACGTCGTCGGACTCAGAGCCCGGGATCCGCTGCGCCAGCTCGACGACGTAGTCGCCCTCGTAGCCCTCCTGGGGCACGTCCTCGCCGCGTGCCCGCGCCTGGATCGACTCGCCCAGGCGGCGCACCTGGCCGCCGAGGTCGTTGATATAGAACTCGCGCGTGACGTCGTGGCCCGCGAACTCGAGCAGCCGCGCGAGCGAGTCGCCGTAGGCGGCGTGACGGCCGCCGGCAGCCGTCATCGGGCCGGTCGGGTTTGCCGAGACGAACTCGACGTTGACGCGCTCGACGGGATCGGCGCCGGCGGCGCCGAACGACTCGCGGGCCGCGAGCACGTATGCCAGCGCATCGACGTACCACGCGTCGGAGAGAAAGAGGTTCAGAAAGCCCGGGCCGGCGATCTCGACACGCTCGAGCGAGCCGCCCAGCAGTTGCTCGAGCTCGGCGGCCAGCTTCCCGGCGACGGCGCGCGGCGGCGCCCCGGCACGCGGCGCCAGCAGCATCGCGGCGTTCGTTGCGTAGTCGCCGAAGCCGGCCTTCTTCGGCCGCTCGAGCGTCGGCACCGGCAACGAGCCGCTGCCCGTGCCCGCGACGGCTCCCGACGCGGCGGCAACGGCCTGGCGCAGATCTGAAAGTGGTCCCGGCACGCTTCCAGCGTAGTCCGGCAGCTCAGTAGTGGTACGGCTCGCCCGCGAGGATCTTGTGGCCGCGGTAGAGCTGCTCGAGCAGGACGACCCGCGCGAGCTGGTGCGGCAGGGTCAGTTGGCCGAGCGAGAAGCGGTGGTCGACGTCGTCCATCTCCAGGCCGAGCGGCCCGCCGATGACGAAGCAGACGTCACGCCCGAGCTGGCGGCGCTTCTCCAGGAAGCGCGCAAACGACGGCGAGTCGAACTGCTCGCCCTCGCGCGACAGCAGCGACACGTACGCCCGATCAGGGATGCGGCCGGTGATCCGTTCCTCCTGGCGAACCTCGATCATCTCGACCCGCGCGTGGCGGGCGAGCATCTTGAGGTAGTGCTGCACGTCGTCGGCGTACGGGGGGCGCAGGCGCCCGACGGCGAGGACGATGATCCGCACGCTGCGATACTAGGCGCGCGATGGCAGAGGACGACGAGCGCGAGCGCCGCATCAACATCCACTTCCAGCCGGAGGACATGGCCGGGCACTACGCGAACTTCGCGAACGTCTCGTTCTCCGACTACGAGTTCACGATTACGTTCGCGCGCGTCGATCACGAGATCGACGCCGACGAGATCCCCGGGGTCGTCGTCACCCGCGTCAACCTCGCGCCGAAGTTCATGGCCGAGCTGGCCGACGCGCTCGTCGACTCCTACTCGAAGTACCGCACGCGCGAGGGCATCAAGAACCTGCCCGAATTCGGCGGCGGCGGCGACGCGCCGAGCTCCGACGACTAGATGGTACGAGTCGTTACAGACCGGTTTCCTCCTTGCGATCTGCGATCGGCTGCGCCACCATCGGACGCGGGATGGAACACATAAACGCAGAACTCAGAATGCTCATCGAGCACGCCGCCGCCGAGGGCATCGGCATGGACGACATCGAGCACAGCCTGATTGAACCGGCGAACCTCCCGCGGGAGGACCACGACGCGCTGTGGCTGTACGCGCTGGGCCGCCGCGAGCGGCCCGCCCGCAAGAAGATCCCGATCGTCGCGGGCTGAGGTCTTCGGCTAGCGCTCGCCGCGCTCGTATGCGACGCCGATTCCGATCCGCTCGATCGTGGGCGGGTGCGTGGCCAGAAAAAAGGTCTGCCAGTCCGGCGGATCGGGGTCCGACAGGTTGCGCAGCGCGATGCGCTTCTCGAACGAGATGAACGGCTTGGCCTCGTCTGTCAGCGTCAGCGCGTAGGAGTCTGCGCGTGCCTCGACGTGGCGACTGAGCTGGTTTGAGATCGTCGTGATCGTCGTCGTCATCACGAACAGGCCGAGCGCAAGCGCCGGCAGCACCGCCGGGCCCGGCTTCCCATCGGGGGCGAACCGGCGCGTCAGCTGCGCGACGGCGAAGAGCCCGAACGGCGTGACGATCGCGAGATACAGCAGGCCGTTTGGCACGTCGCGATGGTGCACGTGGGCGAGCTCGTGGGCGACGACGAGGCGTACCTCGTCGCGCTTGAAGTTCTCCAACAGGGTGTCGTAGAGCACGACACGCTTGGTCTTGCCCAAGCCCGCGACGTAGGCGTTTGCCGCTGTGGTCCGACGGCTCGCGTCGACGCTGTAGACCTCGCCGACGTCGACCCCGGCGCGCTCGGCCAGCTCGAACACGTCCTCGCGCGCCTGTCCGGCCGGCAGCGGTTGGAACGTGTTGAACAACGGGTCGAGCACGACCGGCCCCGCGTAGATGCTGCCGACACCGAAGGCCACGACGATGACCGTGCCGGGCGCCCACCAGTTGCGCGGCATCCGGCGCATGAGCCCGAGCGCGGTTGCCGCGCCGAGCCCTGCCAGGATCGCCCCGATTGTGCCCGCGATCGCCTTGTCGCGGGCGTACCCGCTCCACGACTGGGTCACGAGACCGACGTCCTTGGCGCGCTCGCGCGAGACGACCTGCAGCGGCAGGATCGCGACCGTGACGACGACCGAGAGCGCGGCGCCGGCGGCCGCGCCGGCCAGCAGCGTGCGCTTGAACGGACCCTGAAGGCGCCGCGGCGGTCGCGCCACGAGCAGCGCGAGAACGCCGAACTCGATCGCCAAGACCCCGCCGTAGATCGCAAGCTGCGGGCGCCGGTAGTCGCGTGCGCGCTCGATGTCCGAAACGCTGAAGTACGATTCCGTGCTTACTCGGGCGGGCTCGATGACGCCGTTGCGGGGGCGCAGGAGCACCACCGCCACCTCCGCGACGATCACGGCGGCGATGATCGCCACTCCCCAGCGCAGGCGGGCCCGTTCCACGATCTCACTGTACGAGATGCAGGTCGCCATTCTCTCCGACATCCACGGCAACCGGCAGGCCTTCGAGGCGGTGCTCGCCGACGCTGAGCTCGCCGGCGCCGAGGAGATGTGGTGCCTGGGCGACCTCGTCGGATACGGCGCCGAGCCGGATGCATGCGTCGAGTTGGCGCGGCGGCATGCGGCGATCTGCCTGGCCGGCAACCACGACATGGGCGTCACCGGGGCGATCGGCCTCGAGGAGTTCTCGACCGGCGCCGCGATCGCTGCGCGCTGGACGCAGGAGACGCTCAGCGACGCGAACATGGAGTTCCTCACGGCGTTACAGCCCGCCGGTGAGGAGGACTCCGTCGGCCTGTACCACGCCAGCCCGCGCGATCCGGTCTGGGAATACGTGCTCAGCGCGCTGCTGGCGGAGCTGTGCCTGGACTCCCAGCGCCAGCGCATCGGGCTGATCGGCCACTCCCACGTCGCGTTGTCCTTCGTGCGCCCCGAGGGGGACGTCGCGACGGGCGAGGCGCGACGCGACGGCGACGAGCTCGACGTCGGCCCCGGGACGGGCGAGTGGCTGCTGAACCCCGGCTCGGTCGGCCAGCCGCGCGACGGCGATCCGCGCGCGGCGTGGATGCTGCTCGATCTCGATCGCTGGAAGGCGCGCTGGCGCCGCGTGGAGTACGACGTCGCGGGCGCGGCGGGCGCCATTCGCGCCGCCCGTCTGCCTGACTCGCTCGCAGAGCGCCTTGGGTACGGTCAATGACCGTGCGACGGATGCTTCCCTTCCTCCTCGCCGCGCTCCTCGGCGGCGGCTCCGCGCTGCTCGCCGCCTGCGGATCGGGCTCGGACGCCGGCGTTCCGGCCGCCGACGCGACGACCCTGATGAGCCAGATCACCGATGTGCGCGAGGCCGTCGATGACGGCCGCTGCTCGGACGTGCAGGGCCAGCTGCGCCAGGTCGACGACGGCATCGACGACCTGCCGCCGTCCGTCGACGACCAGCTCGTCTACAACCTGCGCGACGGGGCCGACAAGCTGCTCCGGCTGGCGCGCGAGGAGTGCGGCGCCGCGACGACCGAGACGACGACCCCCGACACAACCACCCCGGAGACGGCGACGACCGCGACGGCGCCCGTCGAGACGACGACGCAGCCCGTCGAGACGACGACGACCGCCACGCCGACCGCGACGACCCC
>DATLNO010000250.1:0-19573 GCA_035536715.1 Solirubrobacteraceae bacterium | reverse complement strand
TGTCGGGGCGTCGCTCGTGGCCTGCGGCGTGATCTCGTGGTCTCGCCGCCCAGCGAGCCGGTTCGGCGTGCTCCTCGCGGCCGCGGGCTTCGCATGGCTCGTCGTCGAGCTCAACAACCCGGCCGTCGGTTCGCCGGTCCTCTTCACGATCGGGCTCGTCGCCTACGCTGCCTGCCCGGCCGTCGTCGCGCACGCCGCTCTCGCCTACCCCGACGGTCGCGTCGGATCCAGACTCGAACGCGCCGGGCTCGTGCTCGCCTACGCGAGCACGTGCGTCGCGGTCGGGCTGCTGCCGGCGCTCGCCTTCGATCCCGCCGCGCAGGGATGCTTGGACTGCCCGCGCAATCTGGTGGGCCTGACGAGCTCTCCGGCGCTTGTCGAGGCGCTCAGCCGCGCGGGTCTCGTCGCCGGTCTGATCTGGGCTTGCGGGCTCGCCGCGCTCGCGATTGCGCGGATCGCGCGTTCGTCCCCGGCGGCGCGCCTGCTCACCGGGCCGGTCCTGCTGGCGCTCGTCGTCTACCTCGCGCTCGTCGCGGGCGCGTACGCCCATAGCATCGGCCGGGGGTTTCTCTCCAACGACAGCGTCGACCGCCTGCTGTGGCTCGGTCAGGCCGCTGCGCTCGCGGCGTTGACGCTCGGCGTCGGACTCGCCTGGGCGCGCGGGGCGTGGGCTCGCACGTCTGTGGCGCGCCTCGTCATCGACCTCGGCCAGGCTCCCGCACCCGGCCAGCTGCGCGATGCCCTCGCACGGCAGCTGGGCGACCCGACGCTCGACATCGCCTACCCGCTCGGCCACGAGCTGCCCGTCGACGCGGATGGCCGGGCAGTCGATCTGCAGGTCACCGACGGGCAGGTCGTGACCCGGCTCGTGCGCGGCGGACGGCCCGTCGCGCTCCTGCTGCACAGGGCCGATCTGCTCGACGACCCAGGGCTGATCGAGAACGTCGGCGCCGCCGCCGGCCTCGCGCTCGACCACGAGCGTCTGCAGGCACATGCGCGCGCCCAGCTCGAGCAGCTCCGAGCCTCGCGTATCCGCACCGTTCAATCAGGCGACGCCGAACGCCGGCGCCTGGAGCGCGACCTGCACGACGGCGCTCAGCAGCGCCTCGTGGTGCTGTCGTTCGCGCTGCAACTGCTGCGAGCCGAGCTCGGTGACGAAGGCGCCGTGCGGATGGATGCGGCCGAAGCCGAGCTACGAGCGGCGCTCGGCGAGCTGCGCGAGCTCGCGCATGGGATCTATCCCGCCGTGCTGATCGACGAAGGCCTCGCCAGCGCGCTCGAAGCGCTCGCCGAGACCGGCACGGTGCCGTTGGCGATCGCCGGGCTCCCCGACGAACGCCTCGAGCCCACGGTCGAGGCCGCCGCCTACTTCCTCGTCGCGGAGGTCCTCAAGCGCGCGACCGGCCCACGCGTCACCGTACACGCCACTCACGCAAACGGACGGCTCGTCATCGACATCGACAGCGCCGGCGTATCCGCGGACGAGCTCGTCGACGTCGAGGATCGCATCGGCGCGCTGGATGGCGAGCTCACCATCCAACAGACGCCGGGCGAAAGCACGATGATCTGCGCCGAGGTCCCATGCGCATCGTGATCGCCGACGACGAGATGCTGCTGCGAGAGGGGCTCGCGCGGCTGCTGACCGACGCGGGCTTCGAGATCGTCGCGAAGGCCACCAACGGCGACGAGCTGCTGCGTGCGGTGCGGCTGACCTGTCCGGACGTGGCGATCGTCGACATCAAGATGCCGCCGACCCACACCGACGAGGGCATCGTCGCCGCACACGATATCCGCGCGTCGCACCCAGACGTCGGCGTACTCGTGCTCTCGCATTACCTCGAGTCCATCTACGCGATGCGCCTGCTCGAGGAACATCCGCAGCGCGTCGGCTACCTGCTCAAGGAACGCGTCTCGGACATCGCCGTGCTGGCCGACGGGTTGCGTCGCATCGCCGAGGGCGAGTGCGTGCTCGATCCGACGATCGTCGCGCGCCTCGTCAACCGCCCGCGCGACCCGGGACCGCTGGCCGAGCTGACCAACCGTGAACGCGAGGTGCTCGAACTGATCGCCGAAGGACACTCCAACCAGGCGATCGGCGACAAGCTGTACCTGAGCACCAAGACCGTCGAAACGCACATCCGCCAGATCTTCCAGAAACTCGACCTCAGCGGATCGCCGCACTCCCACCGCCGCGTGCTCGCCGTACTCGCGTTCCTACGACCCTGACCGCTCCGCGCCGACCAACCGTCACAGACGCGGCTTCTCGAGCTTCGTCCGATCTTGCGGTGCTCCGCCCGGTAAGGGTTCCCTATCGGATCGGCGCAGGCGCCATCGCTGTTCCCTCCGGCAACGACAGCGGGCGCTGGTTGTAAGGATTCGTGCGCGAAGGCAAGGCGCTCGAGCGCCAGGTTCGTCCAAAGCGCCGACTCGCTGCCTCGGACCCGGCCGCCCGCCGGACGCGCGGACCACACCCGTCGCGCACCACACTGCGGCCGCTGGCCTGCCAAAGGACCGCAGCAGCCGCACATGCCGCACCACACCGACTGCGCGCCTCTCGCCGCCGTCGCGCCGGTCGACGCGTCCGCGAATCGCTGGCCATGCTGATACACCATGATGATCTACACGTGGCGAGATCAGATAGTTTGGAGCAAGTCGTCGCCAAGGCTCATGGTCATCGTCGAGCCTGGCCGGCTGGATGTCGAGTAGTGACCTGAGGTGTGGTGACTTGTGACCGAGGACGTCAGCGCTGCACAGATCCTCAGCGAGGTCGCACCGCATGAGCTTCCGTCCCGCATTCTGCGCGAGGCGCAGCGTGCCGCCGGCGCCCCGGTGGGGGTGTATGTCATCGACATCGACGGGTCATGTCTGCTGTTGCTCAGCGGGGGTGGCGACGGCTTTCCCGAGAGCGTCGCGATATCGGGCGCTGTCGGTCCGGAGCTGCCGCTGGGGAGGGTTGGCGACGTCGCCGTCGCGCTGGCCACCGAGCTGCCCGGTGCGCAGCTGGTACCCATGCAGCTGCGTGACCGGGCGTTGGGTTTTTTCGTCACGCGCGCGGCGATCAACAGCGAGCTGACTGCCATCGCGCGCGAGGCAGCGCTCGCGTTGGAGTTGATCAGCGGCTACACCGACGCCGTGCACGCCACGCGCAGACATCGACGCATCGATCCGGCAGCCGAGATTCAGCAGAACCTGCTCCCGCCGCGACTGGCGCGTGTGCCGGGCGGCAGCCTTGCCGGGGGTGTCCTGCCTGGCTATGACGTTGGCGGTGACTTCGTGGACTACGCCTGCAACGAGGACGCCCTGTGGCTGGCGATCGGCGATGGCGTGGGCAAAGGCAACGAAGCGGCGGGGCTCGCGTCGTTGACGGTCGGCGCGCTGCGCGCGGCGCGGCGCAGCGACGCCGACCTGAAGCACGCCATCGCGATCATGCACCAGACGATCTATGATTCCGGGCGCGACCGAACACAGTTCGTGACCGCGATCGTCGCGCGCTGGGACGATCAGACCGGCGTCCTTGAATGGATCAACTGCGGTCATCCACACCCACTGATCATCAGCGCTGACGGCGAATGCACCGAGCTGTCGGGCGCAACAACCTTTCCGCTCGGCCTGTTTGTCCGCGAGCGACGCCTGTCGGTGGCCACGCACCGGCTCGCTCGCGGCGACCGGCTGCTGCTGTACTCCGATGGCATCTCCGAGCGGCGCTCCGTCGATGGCGTTCCCCTCGGCATCGAGACCATCGTGGCCACGATGCGCGCCACGTCAGGCGCTGCTGACACGGTGCGCGCACTGCAGAACACCGTCAACGACGCATCGCCGCGGCCACTTCGCGACGACGCGACGCTGTTGGTGCTCGCGCTTGATCGGTGAGCCGCTGGCCGCACGCGGACCGCGAGGGTCCTCGGCGGTGACGAGGTCAAGCTCACCCTCGACGCCGTTGGTGTGCAGGACGCCGCCGCGTCTTGAGCGCAGCGTCAGCCGACCGACGTCCACACGCCGCAAGTCGTAGACCGCGCGCACCTGCTCGCCGACGCCTGCACACCTCACGGCGCCCCGCTGCTCGGCCCCGTCAGCACCCGCCGCGTCCATCTGGTCCCACCCCGAATGCGCGTGGTGACCGGCGGTCCCGGCGACCTGCTCGTGCTGACGGCGGCCACGCTCACCGCCGCCGCGCTGGGCCTGCTGGTCCTGCAGGCGACATAGCACGCGACCTCGCCACGAGAATCGACAGAGCGCGGTACGTCAGAGCGCTGGATCGTCGAGACGGGGCGCTCTGACACTCGCGCTACTGCTCTTCCTGACCGGCTACGGCGATTACGACGCGCTATGCGCGAAAACGGCGATCTGCATCAGCAAGCCGTTCGACGCTCGCGCGCGATCGCCGGAGGTGCAGCCTGTGCCGCGGCAGGGTAGGCCGGTCGATGTGTCGACCATCTCGGCTCAGCTGCACGACCGTCGACCCGCTACAGCGGATCACATCGGCCCGCTGCGCCGAGCCCTCGTCGACCTCGCTGCGCGCGGCGGCGCATCCGAACGTCAGCGCCAGGACATCGCGCTCGCGATCTCCGAGGCATTGACCAACGTCGTGACGCACGCCTATGGCACCCCGCTTCCCGGGCCCATGGCCCTGCACGCTGCGATCGACGGCGCTGTACTGGAGATCGACGTACTCGACGAGGGGATCGGGATGCCGCCGCCGGCCACCTATCCCGCCGGCGGGGTAGGACTGGCGATCATCGCCCGAGTGACCGACGGGCTCGAGCTCAGCGATACGGCACCAGGCACCCGCCTGCGGATGATGTTCGAGATCAGCTGACAACGCATCCGCCGAACGGCCCCACGGGCATCGCATACGCGCCGCTACGAGGCAGCGTGCTCGGCTTCGCAGCCGGAATGACCACACTGACAGGACTCCGCCCCAGGGCCGCCCTCTGTGGCGTGGTCCTTGCAATAGTCCGAGCAGAAGCCGTTCTCGCCGGCCTTGCACGTGCACCCCGCGCCGCCGCAGGTCGCCTCGGTCATGTGCCGCTCCTTCGAAATCCCGTCGGCCCGAGCGGGCCGTCCGCGTCGACACCTACCCGCTGCGGGGCTGTACAACTCGTCCGGCGGCTCAGCGCAGCGTCACCCTGTAGGTGCGCGAGACGACCGAGGTTCCACCCGTGCCGTCACCGCCCCGGGCGCGCACGACGAACCGCCGCGAACCTCTCCTGACGGCAGCACGTCCCGCCGCGTTGAGCGGATCTCGATCGTCTCGTTCAGCGCGCTGCGATAGCGAGCACGACCGAGCGGCCGCCCCGCCAGGTCGCGCACCTCCGCGACACCGCGACACGAGCCGACGGCGCAGGCGGGACAGCTCGTGTACACGAAGAGGTCGCCGCCTGACGCGAACAGGAAGACCTGCGCGGCGTCGGGCAGCAGAACCAACGTTCCTCCGAGCCGCACGCGCTCGCACGACGCCGGCCGCAGCGGGTCGTGCGTGTCGCGCCGCAGGAGGTCGCGCCCGGCGCCACAGTCGATCCGGTCGGCGACGCGGTCGAGCGAGAGCACGACATCGGAGCCCGCCCCCGCATCGAGCTCGTCCCTGCCCGGCCCGCCGCAGAGGCGATCCGCGCCGGGCCCACCACGCAGGGTGTCGTTGCCATTGCCGGCTACACCCTCGGCGAGATCGCCGCGGAGCTCGTCACCGCCGGGCCCGCCGTTCAGCAGTCGTCCCGTCGTAGCCCCGTCAGGTCGTCGTCGCCCGCGCCCCCATCGAGGGTGTCGTCGCCGTCGCCGCTCTGCAGCGTGTCGTCGCCGGCGCCGCCCGACAGCACGCAGCCCACCGCCGCCGGCGAGTTCATCACCGATGCCGGTCACGGTGTCAGCGCCCCGGCCGAGCCGGATCGTCTCGAAGCCGGTCACCGCATCACCTTCCGAAGACCTGCCGGCCGACAGATCGAGAGTCATTCCCGGGTGGTCCTCGAAGCTGACCTCGTCTCCGAGGCCGGCGCCGCCGTAGAGCACGTCCGCGTCGGGAGCGGCGCCGTCATTGTCGGTGAGCGCGTCCTTGCCCGCCGCGCCCGCCAGGACATCGCGCCCGCCACCACCGGAGAGCAGATCATCGCCGGCGCCGCCGGTCAGCGCGTCGTCGCCCGGGCCACCCGACAAGACCGTCCTCGACCGGAACGCCGCGGCGACGGTGAATGCGTCGTTGCCGTCGTCCAGCAGCGCCCTGATCTCGTCCGGCAACGGACACTCGACGGCGTCAGGCGCCGACTGCGTACAGCCCGCCGCCGCCATCAGCGCCGCCGCCGGATCGCGCAGCACGAGCTTCGTTCCCGCGACCGACACAGTGATCGCGTTGGCCTCGCCCGACCCCGCCTCGACGGAGAGACGATCGTGGTCGTGATGTCCGGCCCCTTGTTGCGCCCACGATGCGGGTGTCGAGCTTGACCGTCGCCGCGCCGGCCGGCGTGGCAAGCATGAACGTTCCGAAGACGACCAGCGAGAGCGCCCTCGTCCGGCCCTCGTAGAGACAAGGGTTGGGCGGCATCGCGACGCGGATGTCGTCGGCGATCAGCGCGAGCGCGCCCTCGGCGTTGCGTGTGAGGAGTTCGGTCATGCCCATATGACGCCGCCGGGCGCAAAAGTCATCGGTGTTTCACCGGCGACCGGGTACCACCGCTGCGCAAACCGAGGACAAGGAGCAAACCCAGATGATTCTTCGCATCGATCGGCTGCAGGCCGAGATGCCACCACCGTCCGATCCAGACCCTGCCGGCGCCGCCCGGGTGCAGGAGCTGATGGGCGGTCGCTTCGGCGAGATGTCGACGTTCATGAACTACACGTACCAGTCCTTCAACTTCCGCAACAGGACGGGGGCGCGGCCCTTCTTCGACCTGATCTCGAACATCGCCGCCGAGGAGTTCGGCCACATCGAGCTGGTCGCGACCGCGATCAACACGATGCTGACGGGCGCGAGCCCACCTGCCAACGGCAAGCCCTCGCTCGATGCGCTGACGGACCTCAAGGATCAGGCGATCAACCCCCACCACTTCCTCGCCGGCGGCCAGGGGACCCTGTGCCAGGACTCTCGCGGCAACCCGTGGACGGGCGACAACGTGTTCTCCTCCGGCGACCTCGTCGAGGACCTCACGCACAACTTCTTCCTCGAAACCGGCGCGCGCAACAACAAGCTCAAGGTCTACGAGATGTGCGATCACCCGGCGGCGCGGGCGCTGACGGGCTACCTGCTCGTGCGTGGCGGAGTGCACCAGGTCGCCTACGCGCGGGCGGTCGAGCTTCTGACCGGTGCGGATCTGACGAAGATGTTCCCGGCGCCGCGGATCCCGACGGACAAGATCCCGGAGAGCAAGAAGCACATGGAGAACAAGTCGCACCTGAAGCTCTACCGCTTCTCGCCCGACGACTACAAGGAGATCGTCGCCGTGTTCACCGGGCCGCATCCGGAGACGGGCGAGCCGCTCGAGGTCGTCGACGAGGCTCCCGAGGGCTTCCCCGCGCACGACCTGCCGGCCCAGCCGGCGGTCTTCGCGCCCGACTATGCGCCCGAGGAGATCAAGGAGATCGCCCAGAAGCTGCGCAAGAAGGCGGGCCTGCCGGACGAGCCGCTCGGCGAGGTTGCCAGCAGCCCCAAGAGCAGCAGCACCCGCAAGACCAAGTCGCGCGCCAAGCCGAAGAGCAAGGCCTGACGCCGAGTCCTGCTCACGCGGGCGGCGTCAGCCGCCCGCGTCGCACTGCCCCGCGACGCGCGGCGCGAACCGCCCGAACACCTGCGCGAGGATGGCGATCTCCTCCTCGTCGAGCAGATCGAAGAACGCCGCCTGCACGGAGGCGAAGTGCGTCGACTGAGCCGCGATGACGAGTTTCAGGCCGGTGTCGTCGAGCCGGGCGTGGACGGCACGCGCATCGGTCGGGCAGGCGTGGCGCGCGACGAGGCCGCGCTCCTCGAGCGTGTCGATGATCCGTGACACGCGGCTGAGGCTCAGGCCCGCGGCGTCCGCGAGCGCAGAGAGCCGAAGCTGACGGTCGTCGGCGGCAGCGAGCCGCGCGAGCAACTCCAGGGCGCTGAGGCTCAACCCGTGCTGTGCGGTGAGCTCGGCGTCGAGTGCGCGGGTCAGCTGCTTGTGCGTCTCGAGCAGCCCGATCCACGCGTCCGCATGCGTCTCGGTCCAGTGCGCAAGGCCATTGGCGTCTGTCTCGTACGCGCAGGAACAGCTGACGGGATCGCGGGTGGTCTTCTGGGTCATGGCGGCCTACTGAGGATAGCGCGAATGATTGCTAGCGCAAGCACATGCTATAGTTGCGCTAGCAAGTAAATCAGGACCAACTTCAGGGAGTCAACAGACCATGAGCACCGCAACCATCGCCCGAACCGGAACCTGGGCCGTCGACGCATCGCACTCCAAGGTCGCTTTTGCCGTCAAGCACCTCGGCATCGCCTCCGTTCGCGGTGAGTTCAAGGAGTTCGAGGGCACGTTCGAGATCGGCGACGACGTCGCCTCGAGCCGCGCCTACGGCTCGGTCAAGACCGCCTCGATCGACACGAACGACCAAGCGCGTGACGAGCACCTGCGCGCCGTCGACTTCTTCGACGCGGAGAACCACCCCGAGATCACCTTCGAGTCGAAGTCGATCGAGCAGATCGGCGACGAGACGCTTCGCATCACCGGCGACCTCACGATCCGCGGAATCACCCGCTCCGAGGTCTTCCACGCGGAGATCCAGGGCACCGAGACCGATCCGTGGGGCAACGAGCGCGTCGGCTTCGAGGTCAGCGGCCAGATCTCGCGCGGCGACTACGGCATGACGTTCAACCAGGTCCTCGGCAGCGGCAACTCGCTCGTCGGCGACAAGGTGAAGGTGTCGCTCGACGTCTCCGCCGTCAAGGCGTCCTGACGCCCGCGGCAACCCCGGTGCCTCCCCGCCGGCAGCCGGCGACGATCTCCTCCCGTCGCCGGCCCCCGAGGCAGGGCAAACTGTCTGGCAATGACCGCACCGCTCGTCATCCAGTGCGCCATCACCGGGTCGATCGATCCCGATCCGGAGCGCCGGCCCAACCTGCCGGCGACGCCCGAGTCGATCGTCGACTCCGCGCTTGCCGCCTGGCACGCCGGCGCAGCCGTCCTGCACCTGCATGCGCGCGAGGCCGATGGCACGCCGACGCAGGATCGCGAGGCCTACCGTGGCCTCGTCACCGCGCTGCAGGACGCGGGCTGCGAGGCGATCGTCAACCTCTCCTGCGGGAGCGCCGGCGGTCGCAGCATCCGCGACGAGCGGCTCGGCGCGCTCGAGCTCGCCCCGGAGATGGCGAGCTTCGACTGCGGCTCGATCAACTTCCGCGAGCAACTCTTCGAGGGCGACCTGCCGTTTCTTCGACGGATGGCCGAGATGTTCCGCCAGTTCGGCGTACGGCCCGAGGTCGAGTGCTTTGACACCGGCCATGTCGGCCTCGCACTGCAACTGCGCGACGAGGGCCTGCTCGACGACCCGCTCGTCATGCAGTTCGTGCTCGGCGTGCCCGGCAGCGGCGTCCCGGCCACCGTCGGGATGGTCGAGCATCTGCGCGCGATGATTCCCGGCGACTGGCCGTGGTCGGTGTGTGCGATCGGGCGCCCACAGCTGGCGCTGAACACCTACTGCATCCTCGCCGGCGGGCATGTTCGCACCGGGCTGGAGGACAACCTCTGGTTGCGCCGTGGCGAGCGCGCGACGAACCCGGCGCTGGTGGAGCGGATCGTGCGGATCGCGACCGAGCTCGACCGGCCGATCGCGACACCTGACGAGGCACGCGCGATCCTCGGATTGTGAGGACCGCGCGCGGCGCTCGCGTCAGGTTCAGTCCTTGCGCAGCATCTTTTTGGCCTTGTCGGCAATCCCGCCGACGGCGTCCTTGGTCTTGCCCGAGGCGCGGTCGACCTTGCCCTCGTTCTTGAGGTCCTTGTCGCCCGTCAGGTCACCGAGCGCTTCCTTGCCGCGTCCCTTGGCATTATCGATCGTTCCATCCGACATATCGACTCCCTTCGCAGCTTCGTGTCCCTGTGCCGTACCCGGATGCGCGCGCGTCTGCACGTGTTTTGGTCGCTCTGCCTAAGATGGGATCTTGGACTGGGCAGCGATGAACAGCGAAGGCTATGCAGCGCCCGCGGCGCTGGCGACCGACGTCGTCGTCCTGACCGTGCGCGAGGAGGACCTCGTCGCGCTCGCGATCACACGTGATGGCGGGCAGGTTCTCGCCATGCCCGGCGGCTTCGTCGGCGCCGGCGAGCGCCCGCTGGACACCGCCCTGCGCAAGCTGCACGAGAAGACCGGCCTGCAGGACCCCTACGTCGAGCAGCTCGGCGCGTTCGCCGACCCCGGCCGCGACCCGCGGGGATGGATCCCGTCGATCGCCTACCTCGCGCTCGTGCCCCCTGCCACGCTCGTTCCCGACGCAGCCGCCCGGTGGATCGCGGCACGCAATCCGCCCGCACTTGCGTTCGATCACGACCAGGTGCTGGCCGCGGCGGTGGCGCGGCTGGAAGGCAAGCTGTGGTGGTCCAACGTGACCGTCGGCATGCTGCCCGGCGCCTTTACGCTGAGCGACGCGCGCCGCGTCTACGAGGCGATCGCGCAGACGCGTTACGACCCGGCGACGTTCGGCCGCGACCTCAAGGCTACCGGCCTGATCGAGCCGACCGGCGAGCTGCACGCGGCCGGCCCGGGGCGGCCGGCCGCGATGTACCGCTTCACGTCGGAGCGCCCCACGTGGGGCGCGGGGCGGCGCAAGCGGATCGCCTCGTAGCGGCGTCTCTAGAGGGCCGCAGCGATCGCGGCGCCCTGCATGAACGCCAGCCCGAGCAAGAGCAACCCGAGGAGCGCGATCATCACGGTGAGCCCGGCGAAGAACACGGTCCGCCCGGCGGTGTCCATGGCGGTCAGCAGCGCCTCCTCGCGCAGGGCGCGGCTCCGCGCCTTCACCTCGCGGCCGTGGCGCCGGCGGACGAACGCGGCCAGCAGGCCGATCATCTCGGTCGGCCCGCCCTCCTGCGCGGAGAAGCGCAGGAACTGCGCGCCCTGGCCGCCGTGCTCGACCTGCAGGGCAGGACCGCGCGCCTCGAAGGCGGCCTCCTGCACGAGCTTGAGGACCTCGGGCTCGAGCGCGTAGATGTTCGTCGGTGTACGGTCACAGACACGACGCCTATGCGGCCGTCGGTGGAGAGCGACGGCTCGGACACGTCGACGACGATCGGCACCTTGCGGACCTTGGTCAGCGTGGGCTCGATCCGCGCCTGCAGCGCGGGTCCTTCAGCGTCTTGTCGCCGCGAGCGACGTAGACGAGCTGGTCGGTGACGCCGTTCTGCGTGGGCGAATGATCCGCGAGCAGGTCATATGCGCGCTGGGACTCCGTGCCGGGAAGCTGGAAGTCGTCGATCTCGCGAGTGCCGACGGACGAGCCGAGCACCGTCGCCGCGATGACGAGCAGCACCCAGCAGACGAGCGTCTGCCAGCGGTGCCGGGTGCACCGGCGGGCGACGCGAACGAAGCGGGAACTGAACGCGGGGCGGGGGTGGACATCGCCGCAGCCTACGAACGCGACCGCGGGCGTGTGTGCGTTCGATGGTCACGTTGCGCGCGGGCGCGATCGGGCAAGATTCGAACCATGGCCGAAGGCATCGAGATCGAGCGCAAGTTCCTCGTCGACGGGCTGCCGCCGACGATGCGCCTCGCCCGCCGCGAGCCGATCCGGCAGGGCTACCTGGCGCTCGACGGCGACACCGAGGTGCGCGTGCGGCTCACGCCGAAGCGGGCGGTGCTGACGGTCAAGGGTGGCCGCGGTGAGGTGCGGACCGAGGAGGAGGTCGTGCTCGACAAGCGCCAGGCGGACGCGCTGTGGGAGCTGACGGACGGGCGGCGCGTGCAGAAGACGCGCCGGCGCGTGCGCGTCGGTGACGCCATCGCCGAGGTGGACGAGTACTTCGGCGACCTCGACGGCCTCGTCGTCGCGGAGGTCGAGTTCGACGACGAGGGGGCGTCGCGCAGCTTTCAAGCGCCGTCGTGGTTCGTGCGCGAGGTGACCGGCGACCCGCGCTACTCCAACCGCAATCTGGCCAGCGACGGGATCCCTGCGGACTGAGCCTGGCCCGTCGGTGTGTCGCGGGCGCTTGTGATCGATCCGGTCGGTCTGATCCGCACCTTGCGCGACACGACACCGCACAAGCGGCCGGAGGTCATCGAGGAGGCCGTCGATCGGCTCGTGACGGCCCCGGCCGCAGTCGCCTAGGCTGCGCACATGGCGAAGCTCTCCGACAGCGCGAGCACCGACATCGATGCTTCGATCGACGCCGTGTGGCCGATCGTGCAGGACGTCGCAGGCTGGCCGGACTGGCAGGCGACGCTCGGCGCCGTGGACATTCTCGAAACAGACACCGAGGGTCGTGCGTCGCTGTGCGCCGTCGAGTTCGACGCGAAGGTCACGACGATCAAGATGAAGCTCGCGTGCTCGTACTCGCCGCCGGCGCAGATGACGTTCGAGCGCAGATCGGGCGACCTGTCCGCACTCTCGGGGTCATGGGCGCTGCAGGACATCGGCGACGGGCGCACGAGCGCGACCTACCAGCTCGACGTCAACCCCGGCGGGGTTCTGAACTTCCTCCTCAACGCCGAGCGGATCGGCAAACTGCGCGAGACCCTCGTCGACGTGCGCCCCGGCGAGCTGAAAGCACGCGTGGAAGGCCCTTAGCCGGCCCCCGCCCGCGGCCGGCCGGCGACGACGACGACCTCCATACCCTCGCGCGCCAAGGCGACTTCGTGCGGATCGCGGCCCAACGCCTGCCAGCGCGAGCGCGCCTGCACCCCGATCGCGTCGAGGCTGTCGTCGTCGTGGAGCGGCTCATGGTGAAACAACAGCATCCGGCCGACATCGGCGCGGGCGCCGAACGCCAGCGCGTCCGGCACCGAGGAGTGCCCCCAGCCGAGGTGGTTGGGATACTCGTCGCCGGTGTACTGCGCGTCGTGGATGAGCATGTCCGCGCCCTGCGCGAGCTCCAGGCCCGAGATCCATTCGTCCTCGAGCGTGTCGATCTGAGCACCGAGCGTGGGCTCGTGGTCAGGGATGTAGGCAAGCGTCGTGTCGCCGTCCTCGATGCGGTAGCCGAGCGTCGGTCCGCGGTGGCAGACGGGGCGCGCATGCACGGTGGCGGAGCCGACCTGCCACCGGCTCGCCGGCACTTCGCGAAACGACACGTGGCAGGGCAACTCGCGGACCTCGATCGGCGACAGCGGCGCCGACATGTAGCGCGCGATCCGGCCCAGCAGCGGCGTCTCCTCGGCCGCCGGGCCATAGATGACGATCTCCGAGTCGGGGTGAAAACAGGGGGCGAAGAACATCAGGCCCTGGATGTGATCGAGGTGCAGGTGCGTCAGCAGGATCGTCACCGGGCGTTCGCACGTGCCCAGCGCGAGGCCCATCGTGCGGATGCCCGTGCCCGCGTCGAGCACGATGAGCGTGCCATCGTCGAGCGTCACCTGCACGCACGAGGTGTTGCCGCCGTAGCGCATCGTGTCGGGACCGGGCGTCGGGATCGAGCCGCGCGCGCCCCATACCTTCACCTTCACGGCGCGGCCGCCATCGGGTCCTCCCCCACCGGCCAGAAGACGACCATCGCGCCGTGGAAGTTCGAGTCGCCGATGATCGGCAGCGCGCTGGCTTCGATCTCGTGTTCGACACCGGTCGCGGAGCGGATCCGAAAGCCGGCGTGCGCCGGCCGATTGCCACGCAGGGCGGCCGTCAGCGGCAGGTCCTTGAAGGGGATCGCCTGGCCGTCGTCGTCGAACGGCCCGAACGTCGACGACCACTCGCCGAGGAGCAACTTGCCCGTCTCCTCGTAGCGGCGGCCGAGCATCGCGCCGGCGGCTTCGTTGAAGAACAGCACGTTGCCCTCGGCGTCCACGAGGAACGCCGGCGTGGAGAGGCTCGACAGCAGATTGCGCGCGAGGATCAGCTGAAGTGGTCGGCCGGGCACCGGTGCACTCTCTCAGTTTGGTCGGGGCGGTTTCCATCGCCCCGCCCGCGACGCGCGCTGCTAGATCGAGACTGGATCGCGCTCGCGTTCCCAGCCCGAGCGAGCGCGGTCGAACTCGGTCCACAGATCGTCGGGGCGGTCGCCCGCAGGCTCCGGCGGAGCGGGCGGATCGGTCCGCTTGCGCGGTCCGCCGCCACCCTCGTCGTCGTCCTCGTCGTCGGTGGAGTCCGTTACGGTGCGCGCTGTCAGCGCGCACCACAGACACACGCAGACGACGGCGACCGAGACCATTCCGGCGATGCCCGATTCGAACCAGTAGCCCATGAATGAGAGCGTGATGGCGACGCTCATCGTCAGCCCACCACCGAACGCGAGCGCCCCGCGCGCCGCTCGGGCGCGACGGGACGCTGTCGCGGGCAGGGGCGTCAGCACGGCAAGCGAAAGGCTGAGCGCGATGACGTACAGCGCGGCGTTGAGAACGAGCACCATCATGACCATCATCGTTCCCGGGAGGCGGCGGCTCAAATCAGAAGGACAGACGTTCGGTCGGGCGTCCACGATCGGCCGAACGAGTGTCCACCGTGGCGTATGGTCGGGTGATGAAGGAGAACGGGATGGACCCCGGCATCGAGCACGCTGCGTCATCGGCGACCTGGCTGCGACACACGCTGGAAGAGATCCTGTCGCAGGTCCGCGTGCTGCTGGACATCGACGGTTGTGCCTTTCAGGTCGTCGACTGGGAGCGGGGGCACATCAGCCCGGCGGCCGCCTGGTTCGAGACGTCGGAGGTGCGGGCAGCGTTGCGGCCCGTGCTGGACCGGCCCTATGACGTCGACCGCGGCGGGGTCACGGAGGCGGCCATCGAGCGCGGCGAGCCCATGCTCATCAGCGAGATGGACTCCTGGCGCGGGGCCGACGCGTTGCGCAGGCGGCTGCGCGAGCAACTCGACCCGGACACGGCCGAGACGGCATGGGCGTGGTATCGCACGTCGTCGTTCATCTCCTGCCCGGTGCAGACGACGCTCGGGCGCACGCTCGGCGTGCTCGCGCTGTCCGCCGCGCCGCCGCGCGCGCCACTCGGCGAGGAGGAGCTGCGCGTGACGGAGGTCTTCGCCAGCCTCGCCGCACTGGCGCTCGAACGCACCGAGCTACTCGAGCGCGAAGCGCGGCGCGCCGAGACCGAGGAGCAGTTGCACAACGCGGCGCAGGCGATGACCGCGTCGCTTGACCTCGACACGGTCTACGCATCGATCTGCGAGCAGGCCGCCTGGCTTGCCAGCTCGCCGACGGCACTGTTGCTGCGCCTCGATGGCGCGACCCAGACGCTGCGTTGCGTGGCCAGCTCCGGCGCCTCCGAGCGCCTTGTCAGCCACCGCTACGCCGTCGGCGAGGGGATGATCGGCGCGGTCGCCGGCGGTGGCGAGCCGTATGTCAGCCGCCTGGAGGACCGCCACCAGTTTCTCCCCTGGGTGCGGGAGGAGGGCGTCGGCTCGTTCGCCCACGTCCCGCTGGGGCTCGGGCCGCGGCGCTTCGGGGTCCTGACCGTGTGCCATCCGGTCGAGGGAGCTCTCGACGGGAGCCGTCTGGCGCTGCTGGTGTCGCTCGCCCGCCCCGCTGCCGCCGCGATCGCCAACGCACTGGAGTTCCAGCACGAACGGCGCATCGCCGGCGCGCTGACGCGCGGGTACATCCCCGGCGCGCCGCCCGAGCTCGAGGGCTACTCGCTCGGGCTCGTCTATGAGCCCGCCGGGCACGAGGTCTCCGGCGGAGACGTGTTCGGCGTCTGGCGGCTGCCCAGCGGCGCGCTCGCGGTGCTCGTCGGCGACGTCAGCGGCAAGGGGCTGGAGGTCGCCGCCGTCAGCGCGATGGCGCGCTTCTTCATCGAGGCGCGCACATGGGACTCCGATCACCCCGCGCAGGTGCTCGCGCAGACCAACGCGATCCTGCGCCGGCGGCTGCCGGGCCAGGTCGCGCTCGTCACGGCATTCCTCGGCGTGATCGACGCAGGAACGCTGCGCTACGCGAACGCCGGGCACGTGCCGCCGCTCGTGGTCGACCTCACCGATGAGAACGCCGCGCCGGTCGAGTTGCGCACGACCGGCGTGCCGCTCGGGGTCGTCGACGATGTCGCATACGAGGCCCGCGAGGTCCCATTCGACGCACGGCATCTGCTGTTCGCGGCGACCGACGGTCTGATCGAGGCACGGCGCGCAACGGAGCTGTTCGGCCAGGGCCGGGTGACGGCGATCGTCGCGGCGCACGCCGCGCAGATGAGCTCGCAGGAGCTCGTCGAGCGCGCCTATGCCGAGGCCGAGGCGTTTGCCGAGGGCCTGGCGGACGACGTCGCGATCATCGCCCTGCGCTCGACGTGATCGAGCTTCGCGACGAGGCCGCGGACGGCCCGGCTTCGCGGGCGCTGTTCGACGAGTACATGGCGCTCGTGGCCGAGCGCTCGGGGATCGCGGACTTCACCCCCATCGAGCGGATCTTCGCGACGGCGGACGTGTTCGCCGCCGACGACGCCGCGTGGCTCGTCGCATATCTCGACGGCGCTGCCGTCGGCTGCGGCGGTCTGCGCACCCTGGCGCCCGGGATCGGTGAGATCAAGCGCATGTTCGTGACCGTCTCGGCGCGCGGGCACGGTCTCGGTCTGCGCCTGCTGCACGCCCTGGAGGCGCGGGCATCGTCGGTTGGCCACACGCACGTGCGCCTGCTGGCTACGCCGATGCTGAACGAGGCGTTCGCGCTGTACGTGGCCGACGGCTACACCGAGATCGAGCGCAGCCAGGAGGGCGGCGGACCCGTCGAGATCTGGCTGGAGAAGGCGCTCGCGTGAGGCACGCGTCAGGCGGCATCGGCCGCAGGCACCGGCGGAAAGCTCTCCAGCACCCACTGCTCGCCGAGCAGCGGGCGCCCGTAGGAACGCCCGCCGACGCGGACGTAGTCGCCCGTACGTGGGTTCAGCGGCAGGTCGCGCTCGATCGGATACCACGCGTTGTGTTGCTCGATGAGTACGTTGAGCTCCTCGAAGTCCCAGGACCGCGCGCGCTCGCGCCAGACCTCGGCGAACAGCTGCGCGTCGCCCCCGCACTCGCCCTGCAGCGCCTGGTAAGCGCCCGCAAGAAGGCGGCGCTGACGAGCGATGCCCGCGTCGATGTCGCCGACGCGCTCCATCCAGCGCGGGCGCAGGCCGGCCTTCAGGTAGTCCTCGATCGAGCGCCGGCGCTGGGCGGCGCGGCTGGAGAGCGGCTTGCCCTTCCCCGCCTGTTCGTCGAGGTCTCGCCCGACGATCCGCTCGACGGGAGAGCGTCGTTCGTCGTCGTGCTGACGCATGCGTGAAGCCTAGAGAATCAGTCAGCGACGGTGGGCGGCACCGCGTGCACCGCGCCGGACTTGGCGCTACTCGTACACGACGAGGTCCGGCGGAGGGCGCAGCTGCAGCACCGCGCCGGGCGACATGAGGTTCGTGTCCTCCTCGTAAAACAGCTTGAAGCCGTCGTGAAAGCGCGCCAGCTCGGTCGTGAACTGGGCGTACTTGGAGATCTTGTTCGGACGATCGCCGAAACCGTCGACGTTCATCGTCACCGCGAGGCCCGGCTGCTTCACCACGCGCTCCTTGTTCTCGATCATGTCGCTCGTGAACTGATGCACGACGAAGAGCTTCTCGGGCAGGTTGTGGTCGACGACGAAGCGCGCAACGTACTTGGATGCCGCGTTGACCTCCTCGGCATCGACAGAGCCGATGACCTTGCCGGGTACCTCGCCAGGCCCGACGTGCCACTCGGGGTCGAGCGCGATGCCGACTTCCGGCTCACGCAGCCAGCGCTCGAGCCGCTGGACCTCGCCGAGGAAGTCGGCGCGGCCGGGCTGGATGTCGAGCAGCAGCAGCGCCTTGGCGGCGCGCGCGGCGCGCAGGTACCGCCCGATGACCTCGTCGCTCTGGTGCATCCGGTACGTCCCGTCGGCGCCCGGCGCCGCCGTCGCGATCGTCGAGATCAGCTCGAAGGCCGGCAGCACCGGCCGCGTCTTGCGCGCGTAGCCGCGGGCGACGCGCTCCAGGCGCCGTCCCGCTTCGGCGGGGGTGCCGATGCCGAGCGCCCCGAGCTGCGTGTCCTGCGGCGCACCGTAGAACGCGACGACGCGGAAGTCCGGGAAGATGCGCCGGCCGCCCCGCGGAAGCTCGGCGGGGGGCTGCGTCGTGCCTGCGTCCGCGGCCGGCGTCGCGGTTGTCGGCGCTGCGTCCCCCCCACACGAGCGCAGCGCGAGGAACACGAGGACGAGCATTCCGGCAAGACCCGCGAGCGCGATGGCGCGGCGCTTGCGATACACCTGAATGGGCTCGCTCACGCCACCATCCTGCCTCCTTTGCCGAAAATCTGCGGCCGGCCTCAGGGATTGGTGCCCCGGTGCCGAAGATGGCAGGGTGCAACATCGTTACGAGCGCATCTCCATCGACACGCCGCGGCACCGCATCGTCGGCATCGCGACACTCGCAAGCGACGGCTACCGCAGCCGCTTGTCGGATCTCCTCAACGCTCCCGAGCGCGAATTCATCTCGCTGACGGACGCCACGGTGACCGAGCTGGACGGCGATCACGAGGTCGCCCACCACGAGTTCATCGCAGTGCACCGCCAGCACGTCGTCTTCGCCGTGTCGATCGGCGAGGTCGAGTCGCCCCAGCCGAACCTGGCCTAACGCACGCGCACCTCGCCGGACAGCCTGAACGGCGCGACGAGCTCGATCCGGTCGCCACTCCAGAACGCGCCGGGGTCATAGAAGCTCGCGGACCGCTTGGCCGGAAGCAGCCCCATCTGCTGGTAGGTCGTCGCGACGAGCTCCGCGCAGTAGATCGTCTCCAGCGGCGCTGTCGAACGGCGACGGATGCGGCCCGTCACCCAGCGTCGCGCGAGCCGCGGCATCGTCGGGAACGGGTGGCCGTCGAAGCGCTCGATGATCTCCATCAGGCGGTCCTCGTGGTGGCGCTCGAGGGTGCCGCCCGTCAGCTCGCGCACCCATGCGCGCTGGCCGTACTTCTCGCTCCATGTCCTGACGGCGTCGGCGAGCAGGTGCAACTGCACTCCGCGCTGGCGCTCACCGGTCCAGACGTCCTCGAGCGAGCGGCCGAGCTCGGCGTGCCACAGCAGCGGCGGCAGATCGTCGAGCGCGACGACCATGCCGACGTGGTTGATGGGGCTGTTGGTCACCGTCTGGATCGCGCGGTCGGCGATCGAGCGGCCGCGAAAGAGCCAGACGTCGCCGGTCTGCGCGGCGGCGACCGCGTCGGCGAGCGTGAGCGAGATGGCGGGCTTGACGGGCACCGGCCCGTAACCTACGCGTAGGGGTTCCTCCGGTAAGTCGTGATGTCCTTGAGCGGTCGCTGGCGCCGCCTGGCAAGGACGCAGATTCGAAGGAATGCCTCTGGCATTTCGAGGATCGAGGACGCCGCCAGGCGGTGATCAGCGCCCGATCCAAGGGCGTCAGGACTTATCGGAGGGAGCACTAATGCGAGTGCCCTGGAAGCTCCTCGGTCTTGCCGGCGTCGCGGGCGTCGCCGCGACCGGCGCGGTCG
>DATLNO010000249.1:0-5040 GCA_035536715.1 Solirubrobacteraceae bacterium | reverse complement strand
AGGTCGAGGCGGATCTGCGAGCAGGCGGTGTCGCGCGCCTCGACCGCCTCGACGAGCCCGATCCGCGCGCGCACGAGCAACGACTTCACGGCCTGCAGCGAGATGCCCAGCGCGTCGCCGAGCTCGGCGTAGCTGAGGCCGTCCATCTCGCGCATCAGCAGCGCCGAGCGCTGCTGCTCGGGCAGGCGGCGCACGTCGGCGACGAGCTGGCGCAGGTCCTCGCGGCGCTCGACCTCGTCCATCGGGTCGAGCATCGGCGTGCGCGAGCTGTCGAACAGGTCGGCGGCCGGCGGGACCGGCTTGCGCAGCTGGTCGATGCAGCGGTTGTGCGCGACGCGATAGAGCCACGCCCGCAGCGACAGCGGGCGGTCGTGGGAGCGCAGCGACGAGTACGCGCGCATGAAGACGTCCTGCAGCGCATCCTCGGCGTCCTGGCGCGACCCGCCGAGCATCTGGCGCGAGTAGGCGAACAGCCGCGGGCGGTAGCGGTCGTGGATGACGCTGAAGGCGGCGTCGTTGCCGGCGCGAAACAGGGCCACGAGCTGCTCGTCCGAGCGCAGCCGCAGCAGTGGCGCCGTGACCGAGATCCGGTTGAGTGCGGCGGGTGCTCGAAGTGCTCCGGCCTCCATCAGTCTCGGTCACTCTAACCGCCTGCGCACACAGAAGTTGTGCGTTTCAGGGCGAGTCGTGGCTGCGCAGCGCCGAGGCGATGACGACGAGCGCGATCCCGGCGCCCTCGACCGGGGTCGGGATCTGGCCCAGCAGGACCGCGCCGGCGACCGTCGCCGTCGCCGGCAGCAGCGCCAGCAGCAACGCGAAGCGCGCTCGCGGCAGCCGTCGCATCGCGATCTGCTCGAGCGCGTAGGGCACGACGCTCGACGCCACGCCGACGGCCAGGCAGGCCGCCAGCAGGGGCGGGCTGACGAACGCGGGAACGGCGCTCGGGACGAGCGCGGGCGCGAAGCCGACCGCGCCGATCGCCATCCCCAGCGCGAGGCCTTCCTGCGGGCGGATGCTCGCGTCCGCGGCGATCCGATGGCCGAGCACGACGTAGCCCGCCCACGCGACGCCGGCGGCGACAGCCAGCGCGAGCCCGTCGGGGCTGCCCGCGAGATGCACGTCGGCGAGCGCGATGACGCCGGCGGTCGCGAGCACGAGCGCGAGGACGTCGCGGCGGGTGCGCGAGCCGAGCGCGGCCACGAAGATCGGCCCGCAGAACTCGATCGCGACGGCGGTGCCCAGCGGCAGGCGGTCGATCGCCAGGTAGAACGTGAGGTTCATGAACGCGAGCGTCAGGCCGAAGGCCGTGACGAGCCGCAGCTGCGCCGGGCTCCAGCGCGTCTGCCACGGCCGCTTCCAGACGACGAGCACGGCCGCCGAGGCGACGACGCGCAGCCACGCCACGCCGGCGGCGGGGACCGAGGCGAACAGCAGCACCGCGAGCGCGGCGCCGACGTACTGCGATGTCGCGCCGAGCACGAACAGCGCCTGCGGCGGGACCCTGTCGGTGATCGCGGCAGGCGCGGCGCGCGGCATCGGGCAAGGCTAGATGGCCGCGACGCCGCGGCCTGCACATCATCTGCACATGTTCCCCAACCCGCCGCCACCCGCGCGGCCTAGCATCCGCATCGTGGAGGGGATCCGGGAGACGATCGTGATCGTCGAGGACGAGCAGGCGATCGCCGGCGCGCTCGCCGCACGGCTGCGCGCGGAGGGCTACGCGGTCGAGATCGCGCACGACGGCCTCGCGGGCGTCGAGCTGTGCGAGCGCATCGCGCCCGACCTCGTCGTGCTCGACGTCATGCTGCCGGGCATCGACGGCCACGAGGTCTGCCGCCGCATCCAGCGCGACCGCGCCGTGCCGGTCCTCATGCTGACCGCGCTCGACAGCGAGACCGATCTGCTCGTCGGCCTCGGCATTGGAGCCGACGACTACATGACGAAGCCGTTCAGTCAACGGGAGTTCGTCGCCCGTGTGCGTGCACTCCTGCGCCGCGCGCAGCGGTCGTCGGAGCCGGAGACGAAGCCGGTCACCGCGGGCCCGGTGACGATCGATCCCGAGCGCCGCGAGGTCCGGCGCGACGGCCGGCTCGTCCATCTCACGCCGACGGAGTTCGACCTCGTGCACCGCCTCGCGCTGCGGCCGGGCGTGGTGTTCACCCGCGAGCAGCTACTCGAGGAGGTCTGGGGCTACGCCGACGGAAGCGCGGGCGCCCGCACCGTCGACTCGCACGTGGCTGCGGTGCGGCGCAAGCTGGGCGCCGACGTCCTGCGTACGGTCCAGGGCATCGGCTATGCCTTCGGCACACCGGGAGATGCTCCCCGCGCGGGATCAGGATCTTGAGCCCGCTGCGGTCCCTGAGCTCCCTGAAGCTCAAGCTTGGGATCGTCATCGTGGCGGCCGTCTGGATCACCGCGGTCGCGACGCTCGTCGCCGTGCGCTGGCTCGGGCTGCCGTCGATCGTCGGGGCGGCCGCCGGCATCGCGGTCGCGCTCGCCTGCGTGCAGCTGCTCGCGCGCGGCACGACCAAGCCGCTGCGCGAGATGGCCGCGGTGGCAGGCGCGATGGCGGCCGGCGAGCACGGCCGCCAGGTGGTGGTGACGTCCAACGACGAGGTCGGCGAGCTCGCCAAGGCGTTCAACCGAATGACGGCCGAGCTCGCGGAGACCGATCGCCTGCGGCGCGACCTCGTTGCCAACGTGTCGCACGAGCTGCGCACGCCGCTGGGCGCGCTGCAGGCCGTCCTCGAGAACGTCGTCGACGGCGTCAGCGAGCCCGATCCCGAGACACTGCGCACGATGCTCGCGCAGACGCGCCGCCTCGGGCGCCTCGTGACCCAACTGCTCGACCTCTCACGCCTGGAGGCCGGCGAGCAGCCGTTCGACATCCGCCCGTTCGCGCTGCGCGACCTCCTCGAAGGCGCCTCCCGCGAGGCACGGCTGCATGCGCCCGAGGACGTCGTCTTCTCGATCGACGCGCCGCGGGCGCTGCAGGTGGAGGGCGATCCCGAGCGCATTCATCAGGTCGTCATGAACCTCGTCGAGAACGCTGTGCGCTACTCGCCGCGGCCCGGTCACATCGCGCTCCGCGCGTCCGCTGGCGCGAACGGCACGGTCGTGCTCGAGGTCGACGACGAGGGGCCGGGGATCGCGAGCGAGGAGCTCGAGCGCGTGTTCGAGCGGTTCCATCGCGGCGACGGGCACCGCGGCTCCGACGGTGGCGGGGCCGGGCTCGGCCTGGCGATCGCGCGCTGGATCGTCGACCTGCACGGCGGCACGATTCGCGCCGAGCGGCGCGAGCCGCGCGGCAGCCACATGGTCGTCACGCTCCCGCAGGCGCCCGCATGAGCGCACCGCGCGCGGGCGCCCGACGCGCTCGTCGTGGGTGCGCCGTAGCCTGAGCGCCATGAGAGCCGGGCTCGTGGCTGCCGCAGCGGCCCTCGTCGTGGGGCCGCTTGTGAGCTGCGGAGAGGAGCGCGGCAACCTCACCCGCACGAACCCGGAGCAGCTCGGCCCGGTCCCGACCGTCGACGCTCGTGCCGCGGCGACCGCAGAGGTGTCGCTCGTCGACTACGCGCTCGACGTCTCCGACGCGCGTGTGCCGAAGGCCGGCCTGATCGCGTTCACGGCGACGAACGACGGGCTCGTGCACCACGCGCTCGCGGTCGACGGTCCGGCGGGCACCGTCCGCACCCCGGCGCTGGCGCTGGGCCAGCGGCGCGTCTTCACCGTGCGGCTGCCGCCGGGCACCTACAAGTGGTACTGCCCGCTCGCCGACCACGAGCAGCGCGGCATGGTCGGGCGCGTCCGAGTTGCGGAGTGACTAGCCGATCGCGTGCTCGACAGCCCACCTCGTGAGCTCCGAGCGGCGGCGCAGGCCCGTCTTCTCGCGGATCCGCGTCAGGTGGTTCTGCACCGTGCGCGGTGAGATGAAGAGCTCCTTGCCGATCTCGTTATCGGTCTTGCCCTGCACGACCAGGCGCAGGACGTCGAGCTCGCGACCCTGCAGCGGGCGCACCTGCGACTGCTCGCCGCGGGCGGAGCTCGAGAACTCCTTTAGCAGGTGGCTTGCGAGCGATGGGGTGATGACGGAGCCGCCGCCGTGGGCGGTGATGACGGCCTGGCGCAGCTCTTCACCGGTGCTGCGCTTGGAGAGATAGCCGGCGGCGCCCGCGGCGATGGCGTCCAGCAGCGTGCTCGCCTGCTCGCTCGCGGTCATCACGATGACGCGGATCTGCGGGCGGCTCGTGCGGAGCTTGTCGAGCACGGCGAGCCCGCCGAGGTCGGGCATCCGCAGGTCGAGGATCATGACGTCGGGCTTGAGCTCCTCGGCGACCTTCAGGGCATCGCGGCCGTTCTCGGCCTGCCCGATGACCTCGATGCTGGGGTCGGAGTTCAGCGCACGTACGACGCCCTCGCGCACGAGGGGGAAGTCATCGGCGACAACGACGCGGATCTTCATCGTGGGGATCAGGCTCCTTGCCGAGTCGTGATGAGCGTGACGCGGGTTCCCCCGCCGGGCACATCCTCGAGGAATGCAAACCCGCCGACGCGCTTCATGCGCCCGACGATGCTGCCCTTGACGCCGAGTCCGTTGCCGTTCTCGGCCTGCTCCAGATCGATACCGATTCCGTCGTCGGTGACGGTTACGGCGGTCCGTCCGTCACTGTCGCACTCGACCCGGACGACGACATTCGTGGCGTTGGCGTGCTTGCGCGCGTTCGTGACGGCCTCGCGCACGGCACCGGCGAGCGCCTCCACCTCATCGCGGGACGGCGGCGTGTGGATGTCCCCCACGACGAGCTCGACGCCCGGGTCCAGCGAACGTGCATGCTCGAGGATCGCTTGCAGCTCGGGCAGCAGCTCCGGCTTCTCGGGTGCCTCCACCGAGTCCACCCAGCGGTGAAGGTCGTGTGCCGCGCCGCCGGCAAGGCGCGCGATCTTCGACGCCGACAAGCCCGTGCCGAACCCGTCGCCGGCGATGAACTCGAGGATCTGCAGCGCGGTGTCGTGCAGGTGGCCGCGGACCCATTCGCGCTC
>DATLNO010000248.1:0-5810 GCA_035536715.1 Solirubrobacteraceae bacterium | reverse complement strand
GATCGAAATGCCGATCCACGTGCAACACATCGGCGCCATGCTGCTGGGCGCAGGCGCCGATCAGGAGATCCGGGAGCGCAACGCGATGCTGGCCACGCTCGGCGAGCTCGCGCTGGGCAGACTCGGCTGCGGCCAGCGTTGCCGCATCGATGCGCAGGTCCCGGTATGCATCGAGGTCCTCGCGCAACGTCACGAAGTCCTGCGCCGACCTGGCGCTGTAGAGGATCTCCAAGCGCGTGATCGCGCACATGCACAGCTCGCCGTAGTCGAGCAGCTCGGCGCCGCCTCGCACCCAGGCAGACTTGTCGAGCAGGATCAGCGCCACGCGCTGTCGCCGACGAGCTCGTCGGCGTCGACGAGCCGCGACGCCCGCTCGAGCCCGATGCGCTGACGCTCGCGCCGCTGGTCCTGAGCGGCCAACTCGGTCTCGAGCATGCGGCCGCCAGCTTCCGTGAGACGGAGCAGCAGCTGGCGGCGATCGGTGATCTGCGGCCAAGCGCGCTGCGCGAGATCCAGCAGCTGCGCGGTCTGGCCGGTGTCGGTCACGGTGTATCGCGGGCGTGTCGTCGGCACAGGCGAAGTGTAGCACCGCAGGTAGCCTAGTGCGACACTCACTGCTGGTCCGCGATCTACCGACAACCTGCGATTCCTCTGCTGTCAGGAGCGCGCTGAGCACCACCCAACGTCGCGCACGAGCACCCGCTAGCGGGGAGGCGGTGCGGCTGCTCGAGTCGGCGCTACCGGTCGGCCCTCGCGCGGCACAGTGGTTCACGGGGGAGTCGAGATTGCCGGTGTTCGTGTGACGCGATCGCGGTCGGCCCGCTCGCATGACGATCTGCGGCGCGCCCGCGCCCGCGCTGGGGGTGTCGCGCGCCGCGGCCGTCGGTCTACCGTCGCAGTTGAACGACCGCGTACCGAGCGGTCTCGGGCTCAGGAATCCCGAAGCGCGCGTTGACGGTGTAGAGGCGGTCGCCGTGCTTGGCGATCGTTGTCGGCACGTCGAGCGCTGAGTGGGTCAGGTGGTCGACGATCGTTCCCGAGCGCAGGTCCGGCGAAAGGCGCACGACGGCGATGCGATTGAGCTCGTTCTGCACGACGTACAGCGTGCGGCCCGTGAGTAGGAGCCCGTCGCCGAATGCGACGTCGCCACCGGACAGCTCGATGCGATGCGCTGCGCCAGTCGCAGGATCGATCCGGTACAGACGGCCGAGGTTCGTCTGCACCGCGATCAGCGTCTTGCCGTCCGGCGTGGCATCGATGCCGTTGGCGTTGAAGCCGCCGGCGAGCTCGAAGTCGCCCGTGAGGGGCACTTCCCGGACGTCTGACTGGCGGCCGAGCGTCCCGTTGCGGGCGAGCGGAATGCGGTACAGGACGGCCCGGAATGAATCGGTCAGCCACGCGGCGTCGTCGGTCAGCGCGACGTCGTTGACCATCGTCGCGCCCGGGGTGCCGAGTTGGTATTCGGCGAGCGTCGTGCCGGTGCATGCGTCGTAGACGTATGCCTGTCCTGTGAAGGCTCCGGCGACGAAGATGCGCTCTCGCGCGTCGACCTTGATCCCGGCCGCCATGCGGCCAGGTCGGGGCGGTACTGCAACGCGGCCCGTGCCGGTCCGCAGGTCGCCACGATAGATCGCGCCGGTCGGAATCGCGCCGACGTAGAAGGCGTTGCCGGTGCCGGTGGCGATGCCCTCCGGCTGCCATCCGACAGGCAGCTCGATGACGCCGGGGAAGGGACGGGCAGGTGCGGGCGCGGCGACGATCAGCGCCGACAGCGCCACCAGCATTACGACGGTCAAGCGTTTCATTGCGAGTCTCCTTGTTGATCAGGCGCGGCTGGCTTGGCCGGCGGACGAGCGGCGTCGAGGTGCGCGCCGACGACTGTCATGCCGGCTGCCGACCCGAGCGTTCGGACGGACTTCGGGTTCCCGGCGTCCCGCGGCAGCACCGCGTAGTGCTCGAGGAACTGCGTGGTCCCCCACGGCGCGATCCCCAGCAGGACGGCCAGCTCGCTGCCGATGTCCTGCCAGCGCCGCACCGGAGCGTGCGGTGTGCGCGAACGATCCGGCGGGCGCTGGTCCGGCGCCCGGCGCCATGTGAAAGCTCGCTTCGCGTGCATTGCAGTGCTCCTGTTCGTTTACCGGGCGGGGTACCGCGGCCGGGGTCCGAACGTACGGGCGTTCGCTGCAGTCGGTCATCAGCACCAATGCGGATTCGCTACTGAACGAAGCGCGCGCACCCGCCGCTTTGCGCCTCGCTGCAGGCGCGCCTCCGCCGGGGCTGCGACTGAGCGCGAAAACGCCATCGCGCTCCTGCTCTCTGTGATCATCTCCGGTGATGACGAGGATCTCGTCGCACGGCCCGGGCCGGACGGGCGCCGCAGAGCACAACCTGCTGGTGCCGCTGAGCTCGCTCGTGGGGCGGGGGCGAGAGCTCGACGGGATCGTCGAGTCGCTGCGCCGCACGCGGCTGGTGACGCTGACCGGTCCCGGCGGTGTCGGCAAGACGAGCCTGGCGCGGGAGGTTGCGCGCCGGCAGCTTGCGCGCCGCAGCGACGGGGTCTGGTTCGTCGACCTGGCGGCGAGCGCGGGCGCGCCTGACGTCGCTGGCGAGACGGCTCGTGTGATCAACGTCGGCACGCCGGCCGGCACGACAGCGACGGATGCGTTGCGGCGCTATCTCGCCGATCGTGACGTTCTGCTGATCCTCGACAACTGCGAGCACGTCGTCGACGCGTGCGCCGAGCTTGCGGCGTCGCTGCTGGGCGCGTGCGGGCGTCTGCGGCTCATCGCGACCAGCCGCGAGCTGCTCGGCGTCGCCGGCGAGACGGTGTGGACGGTGCAGCCGTTGGGGCTGGAGGATGCGCGGCGGCTGTTCGTCGAGCGCGCGCGGCAGCGGCGACCGGGCTTCTCGCCCGATGAGCAGACGGATGCGACGATCGAGCGGTTGTGCGCGCGGCTGGACCGTCTGCCGTTGGCGATCGAGCTTGCCGCCGCGCGGATCGGCGTGATGTCCGCGGAGGAGATCGCCGCAGCGCTGGAGGCGCGCCTGGGGGAGCTCGCGGCAGCCACGCGCCGCTCGTCGCCGCGTCACCAGACGCTGCGCGCCGTCGTGGAGTGGAGCTACCAGTTGCTCACCCCCGCCGAGCAGCAGGCGTTTCGCGGGCTCGGCGTGTTCGTGGGCGGGTTCGACGCCGACGCAGCGACATCGGTCGGCCCGGGACTCTCGCTGGAGCGACTCGTGCGGCTGGTCGACAAGTCGCTGGTGGCGGTCGTCCAGAGACACCACGGACGGACGCGGTACCGGCTGCTGGAGACCGTGCGCGAGTATGTCCACGAGCTGCTCATCGAGTGCGGCGAGCTGGACGGCACCCGCGAACGCCACCTGCACCACTACTCGGCACTGGCCGGAGTACCACTCGACGGCTGGCCCTCCACGCGCGCACGGCAGATCATCATTGAGCACCGCGATGACTATGAGAACGTCCGTGCGGCCCTGGAGTGGGCGATCGACTCGAATCCCTGCGCGGCGCGGAGGCTCTTCACTGGCGCGCAGGACCTGTTCATGCTGCTCGGACACGCCGACGGGCTGCGGCTGGCACAGCTGCTGCTCGATCGCTGTCTCGCTCAGGACCGGCTGCGGGCCGAGGTGCAGATCTCCGCAGGGTCGCTCGCGATCATGATCGCAGACATTGAGGCGGCGGCGCGCGTGCTCGTGGAGGCACGCGAGCTGAGTGCCGCGCTGGGCGAGCGCGCGCTGGAAGGGTGGGCTCGGTTCTTCCTGGGCTTGGGCGAGACGTTCGTCGGCGCGATCGATCCGGGGCGCGCCAATCTGCAAGCCGCCCGAACGCTGCACCGCGACCTCGGCGCCCGCGGCGAAGCGCTCGCGACCGCGGCGCTGGGCATGGGGTTCTTGATCGACGGCGAGCCTGACCGCGCCCGCGAGTTGATCGAGGAGGCGCTGGCGCTCAATCTCGCCAGAGACGACGACTGGGGCGAGGGCCAGTGCCAGGTCTATCTGGGGATCCTCGCCGAGGAGACCGGCGCGCAGCCCGACCGCGTCAGCGAGCATTACCGGCGGGCGGTCGAACTCCATGGGCCCTACGGGGGCGGGCCGCTGCTCCCGGTCGCGCTCGTCGGACAAGGCGGTGTGGTCGGGCGCCGCGACGCCCGGCGCGGCCTGCAGGTCGTCGCCGCGGCCTACGCCCTTCGCGCTCGTCGCGGTGGCAGGTTCGCTCCATACTTCCTGACCCGGACCGAGCCGATCCGGATCGCCCTGACGACCGCGCTCGGCCCTGAGGCTCCGCGCGTGTGGGCCGAGGGGTCACGCCTCGGGCTCGACGAGGCGATCGCGCTGGCGTTCGGCACCGGGCGTCCGCCGACGGACATGCCCGCCGGACTGAGTGACCGCGAAGCCGAAGTGGCGGGCCTCGTAGCACGAGGGCTCTCAAACAAGGCGATCGCCGCGAAGCTGCAGCTGTCGGTGCGGACCGTGGAAAGCCATGTGCGCCACGCACTGGCCAAGACCCGACTCGCCAACCGCACGCAGCTGGCAACCTGGGCGCGCGAGCGAATCCAGTTGCGCTGAGGACAACAGCCCACTGAGCTGCGATTTGGGCCGGCGGCACGGATTCCGTAGCGATTGCGTAGTTGCACCGATGTTCGCGAGACCGCGCCTGCATACGGTCGCCTCAGCCCGCCGAGCCCGGCAGAGGCGCAGACAACACTATGAAGGAGCAACCATGGCGATCGCCACGATTCTCGAGCATCCCGGCCAGAGCCAGGCGCAGGCCGAGCAGATTCAGGCGCACGTGCGCAGCACGGGCCCCGTCCCACCGGAGGGCGCGCGCCTGGTGGTGGGTGGCCCAGCGAATCCCGGCTGGCGCGTGGTCACCGTCTGGGACTCCGCGGATGCCCGCGAGCGGTTCTTCGCCGAACGGCTCACCCCGGCCTTCGAGCAGGCCGGCCTGTCGTTCGCCGACACGAAGCGCACGCAGTTCGACGTCCAGATGCTGATCGCCGGCGACCTCACCGGCGCGCCGCAACTCGCCTGAACTCGTGAGCGCTGGGCGCGCGCCAGCTCACAAGCGCGATAGCAATCATCCCAACGTCCGCGCACGGACGCAGCCTGCAGCCCAAAGCATCAGCCGGCTTGTCGCGCTGGCGCGCCGATCGCGACGACGTCGATCGGCGCGCCCGGACGACCGATAGCCGGTCGCTCTACGAACACCGGCGACCCGCGTTGCACCGCATCGGCCTTCGCGACGGCCGGCCGGCCGCCGTCACGCCGCTGCCCGAAGGCGAGTTGCGCGGTCTCGCGTCAGCCACGACGCCGTCTGGATCAGCCAGACTGACCACGACCGACGCGGCGGCGTGCTGCTGCGCATCGACCACGCCACCGGACGCCGATCGACCGCGCTGACGCCAGGGCGAGCCTTCAGACGTGGCCATCGGCGCAGGCGCCGTATATGGGTACTCGACATACCCGCCCGTACGCTGATCGGCATCCCCCTCTGATCTCTCAGCCGTGCGAGCCACTCGGGGCGACAACGACGCAAGACAGCACCGCGCCGCAGGACGCAGCGAAGCTCGCCCTTTCGCCTCAACTCCGTTGTCCTGTTCGCGTGCTCGAAGCGCTCGCGTCGCACCTGTGGCGCTCGCGGCGAACTGGCCCATCATCTTGAACAACGGCTTGTTGCTGGCCCTGGTGGGTTCCCGAGCAATGGAAATGAGCGACGACTTTGTGTCTCTGCGGCTACGGCAGGTTGCCGCGGGCGGTCGCCGATGCGTCATTGGTCAGCAGGTCGCGTGCGG
>DATLNO010000247.1:0-26420 GCA_035536715.1 Solirubrobacteraceae bacterium | reverse complement strand
GGCCGGGACGTTCATCACCGCGGGCACGCCAAGTCGTTCCATCCGCTCCCACCACGACGGCCAGGACACCTGGCTGCTCGTCGGCGGCGAGGGATATCTCACCGGATCCGACGAAGCGCAACCCGACCGCTACGACGCCCTCGAAGACTTCGCGCGCGAGCACTTTGACGTCATCGACATCCCCTACCGCTGGTCCACCCAGGACGGCATGCCCTCCGACAAGCTGCCCTACATCGGCGCGTACACGCCGGTCTCGTCGCATCTGTTCGTCGCCGGCGGCTTCCAGAAGTGGGGCATGACGAGCGCGACGACCGCGGCGCAGGTGCTCGCCGATCGCATCGCGGGGCGGGAGAACCCCTACGCCGGCGTGTTCGACCCCAACCGCCTGAGCGTGAAGTCCGCGCCCGAGGTCGCGAAGGCCCAGTTCTGGGTCGCGCGGCACCTGATCGGCGACCGGATCACCTGCGCGGATACCCACACGAGCGACGACGTTCCCGCGGGCGAGGCCCGTGTCGTGCGCTCCGGCCTGAGGAAGATCGGCGTCTACCGCGACCACGCCGGTGTCCCCCACGCCGTCTCGCTGCGCTGCACCCACCTCGGTTGCCTGCTGCACTTCAACGCGGCGGAGACCAGCTGGGACTGCCCATGCCACGGCTCGCGCTTCGACATCGACGGCGAGGTCCTGGCCGGGCCCGCCGTCCGCCCCTTGGAGCGCCACGAGGCGCCCTGACGGTCACGAGTGCCGAAGTCGTCCGCGTGGCCGGACCTCAGCCCAGGTTGCCGCAGAAGTTCAGGCCGTAGGCGATCGCAAGGCGATCGGAGTCCGCGCGGGAGGAGCGAAAGGCGTCGAGGGCCCCGCGCACATCGTTGCCTGCCTTCGTCAGCGCCTCTCGGTCGGCGGCGTTGGCGGCGTCGACGAAGCGCTGCGACGACGCGCGCAGGTTCGCGAGCAGCCGTTTGGCGCCGCGCACGGAGGCGACGAAGGCCTGGGCCTGTGTTCGGGCCGCGCCGGTGGAGGGCAGCCGCACCTCGCCGAGCTTGTCGCCGAGCTTCTCGTAGGTGTCGGCAAGCTGCTCGTTGGCCTCTGCGACCTCCTCCGGCGTCGT
Source organism: Solirubrobacteraceae bacterium (assembly GCA_035536715.1). Lineage (GTDB taxonomy): Bacteria > Actinomycetota > Thermoleophilia > Solirubrobacterales > Solirubrobacteraceae > CADCVQ01. The sequence continues at coordinate 25,314 of DATLNO010000247.1, read as the reverse complement.
GGGCTCGGTCCCCTTGGCCTGCGCGAACTCGCTGAAGAGGTCCTCGCAAACGCCGTCAGCGGCGGAGATGAACCCCTCCTTGGTCTGCGGGCCCTTGTCATCTCCTCCGCACCCGGCCGCGAGAAACACGGCAGCAAGCAGGACGGCGGTCAGGTGGCGGCGGAGCACCGCGCCACCCTACGAGATCGCGATCATGCGCTCGATCGGTACCCGCGCGCGCTCTGCGACGTCGGCAGGGACCTTCACCTCGTGAACGAGGTCGCGCAGCGCGACGCGCAGCTTCGGCAGCGTGATCATCTTCATGTACGTGCAGGCCGCCCGCTCATTGGCGGCGATGAACTCGGCGTCGGGCGCGGCCTCGCGCAGCGGATGCAACATGCCGATCTCCGTTGCCACGATCGCGATCTGCCCGGGCTTCGCTTCCTGCGCGTACCTGAGCATCCCACCCGTCGAGAGCATGTGGACGCCCGCAGGGTCGATGTCGCCTGCCGCGCTGTACTCCATGAACGAGGTCGAGCAGCCGCACTCGGGATGGATCAGGAAGTCCGCGTCTGGGTGCTCGGCGCGAACCTGGTCGATGTCCTTGGGGCGGATTCCGGCGTGGACATGGCACTCGCCGTCCCAGACGTGTAGCGCACGGCCGATCCGCTTCTCGACGTAGGCGCCGAGGAACATGTCCGGCCCGAACAGGATCTCGGTGTCCGCGCCATGCTCACGCAGGATGTGCTCGACGACCGCCACCGCGTTGGACGACGTCACGCAGTAGTCGGTCATCGCCTTGATCTCGGCGGTCGTGTTGACGTACATCACGGTGATCGCGCCCGGGTGCTGCGCCTGCCACGCTGCGAGCTGCGCCGGCGTGATCGCGTCGGCGAGCGAGCAGCCGGCGTCGAGGTCGGGGATCAGCACCGTCTTGTCCGGCGACAGAACCGACGCCGTCTCGGCCATGAAATGCACTCCGCAGAACGCGATCACCGCCGCGTCGGATGCGGCCGCCTGGCGGGAGAGACCGAGCGAGTCGCCGACGTAATGCGCGACGTCCTGGATCTCGGGCAGCTGATAGTTGTGCGCGAGAATCACCGCGTCGCGCTGCTCGGCGAGGGCTCGCACCTCGTCCTTCATCGCGGCGACGTCGTAGAGCTGTAGGAGCGTCAAGGCAGCGCCTCCAGGAGCAGCGACAGGTCCAGTGCGGGAGCGGAGTGCGTGAGCGCCCCGATCGAGATCCAGTCTACGCCCGCCTCCGCGTGGGCTCGCAGCGTGTCGAAGGCGATCCCGCCGCTGGCCTCGAGCTTCGCCCGGCCCGCGACATGCGCGACGGTGTCGCGCAGCTCGCCGGGGCCCATGTTGTCGAGCAGGATCCGTGGGGCACCCGCCGCGAGCGCCTCGTCGACCTCGGCGCGCGACGAGCACTCGACCTCGAGCTCCAGCTCCGGAAACGCCTCCGCCGCGGATCGCACCGCGGGACCGACGCCGCCCGCGATCGTCGCGTGGTTCTCTTTGACGAGCAGCATGTCGTACAAGCCCGCGCGGTGGTTGGACCCGCCCCCCGCGACGACCGCCGCCTTCTCGAGCGCGCGCATCCCGGGGGTCGTCTTGCGCGTGTCGAGGATCTGCGCGCCCGTGCCCTCGACGGCGAAGACGCAGCGCGCCGTCAGCGTCGCGATCCCCGACAGCCGCTGCAGGAAGTTCAGCGCCGTTCGCTCGGCGGCAAGCAGCGCACGGGCGTCGCCCGTCGCGCGCAGGACGGGCGCCGGCGGCTCGCGCCATTCGCCCTCCGGCCCGAGCCGCTCGAGCTTCACGTCGGGATCCAGCGTCAGGAACGTCAACTCGGCGGCGTCGAGGCCGTAGACGACGCCCGGCGCCTTCTGGGTGATCGTCGCGACCGCGCGCGTGCCCGCCGGCACGGTCGCGTCGCTGGTGACATCCATGTCGCCGATGTCCTCTTCGAGCGCACGCCGGACGAGTTGCTGCAGGGTGTGTGATCCAACGCTCACGAGTGACCGCAGGATACGCGGGAACATGCAGAGGATGGCCACGCCACAAACCCAGCCCGCGATGGACCTCGACGCCTGGCTACCCGAGGCCCAGGTCGTCACACGCCATCAGCGCGAGGCGCGGGCCGATCCGGACACGCTGTGGGCCGCGGCGCGGAGCGTGCGGCTCGATCACACCGGCACGATCGGTCGCATGGTGCGCTGGCGGATTCCCGGGGTCCCGGCCGGCCAGTCCTTCATGGGCCTGCTCGCGGAGGATCCGTTCACCGTGCTCGACGAGGGCCCGCTGCACTCGATCTCCGGTCTATGCGGGCGCATCTGGACGTTGCAGCGCGATTACGGCGACCTCGCCGGGCCCGATGACTTCGTCGCCTGGGACGCGCCGCGCACGGTGCGCGTGCTGTTCGCGCACTGGGTCACGCCGGGGCCGGACGGTGACAGCAGCACGCTGCACAGCGAGGCGCGCATCGCCCCGACCGACGCCCTCGCGGCGATGCGGCTGCGCGCGCTGTGGATGGCGCTCGGCCCGTTCGAGCGCCTGATCGGCGCCGAGCCCCTGTCGCTCGCGGCGGCGTGGGCGCAGGACTCCGCCGCGCGCGGCTGACGGGGATTGGAAGGATGGCGCCGTGCCGCCCCGCAATGCGCTGACCGAGTTGTTCGCCACGTTTCCGCGTCCGCGCTGCTACATCGCCAGCCCGCTCGGCTTCTCCGAGGCCGGTCGCGACTACTACGAACGGCGCTACCTGCCGGCGCTCATCGAGCAGGTCGAGCCCGTCGATCCGTGGACGCTGTCGCTGCCCGAGGAGTTCGCCGCGGCCGCCGCAACGGACCGCGTGCACGAGTTCGGGATCGAGGTCGGCGGGCGCAACGCTGCGGCGATCTACTCGTCCCACATGCTGATCGCGCACCTCGACGGCCAGGAGATCGACGCGGGCACCGCCGCCGAGGTGGGCTACGCCGCGGCGCTCGGCCTGCCGTGCCTCGGCATTCGCACCGACCTGCGCGCCAGCGGTGAGCCTGGCATGCATGTGAACCTCCAGCTCGAGGCGTTCATCGTGCTCTCGGGCGGCTTCATCGCGGGCTCGCTGGACGAACTGGTCGCGCGGCTCGCCGCGCTGCGCACAGCCTGAGCGCCCCACCTCGGCCCACTAGCGTGTGGCCGGTGAATGCGCGAAGCGTCCGTCTGCCGGCGGTTCTCTCCGATCGACTCGATGCGCGCGCGCAGGCGCTGCTGGCGCTCGGCGATCTGCTGGAGGACGACCATGCCGCCGGCCCCGGCGAGCGGGAGGCGCTGAGCGAGCTGACCGAGCGCCTGCGCAACACGTATCCCTATCCGGACCCGCGCTACGCCGGCCAGATGCTCAAGCCGCCCGCGGTGATCGCCTGGGCCGCGTATGCGACGGCGATGCTGCTGAACCCCAATAACCACGCGCTCGACGGCGGGCCCGCGACGGCCGAGATGGAGAAGGAGGCGGTGGCGCAGCTGGCGGCGATGTTCGGCCTCCCCCGGCACCTCGGGCATCTGACCTCGTCGGGCACGATCGCCAACCTCGAGGCGCTCTGGGTGGCGCGCGAGCTGCACCCCGACGGGGCGATCGTCTTCGGCGCGAACGCCCACTACACGCACGCCCGTGTCTGTGCCGTTCTCGGCGCTCGCCACGACACGGTCCCCGAGGATGCCCGCGGCCGGATCGATCTCGACGCGCTCGAGGCGCGGCTGCGCAGCGGCGGTGTCGGCACCGTCGTCGTGACTCCCGGCACCACCGCGCTGGGCGCCGTCGACGACGTCGCGGTCGTCGCCGGCCTCTGCGCCGACCATGGCGCGCGGCTGCACGTCGACGCCGCCTACGGCGGGTTCTTCCGCCTGCTCGCCGACGGCGGCGTGCCGGGCGTGGCAACCGACCCGTTTGCCGCAATCGCCCGCGCGGACTCGGTCGTCGTCGATCCGCACAAGCACGGCCTGCAGCCCTACGGCTGCGGCTGCGTGCTCTTCGCCGACCCCGGCGTCGGGACGCTGTACGCGCATGACTCGCCGTACACGTACTTCACCTCCGGCGAGCTGCATCTCGGTGAGATCAGCCTGGAATGCTCCCGCGCCGGCGCGTCCGCCGCCGCGCTGTGGACGACGCTGCGCGCGCTGCCGCCGACGCGCGGCGGCCTCGGCCGGCACCTCGCGGGCGCGCGCACCGCCGCGCTCGATCTCTGCGCGGCGCTACAGGACGACGAGCGGATGGCGCTCGTCGTCGACCCCGAGCTCGACATCGTCTGCATGCTGCCGGCCGGCGCATCGGCGAGCCAGGCGAGCGCCGCGGCGATCCGCGCCTTCGACACGCTCGCGCAGAGCGGCTGGCACGTCGCGAAGCTTCGCGTCGACACCGGCTGGCTGCGTCGTGGCCACCCCGAGATCGAGGCCGACGCGCCGGCGACGACCGTGCTGCGCTGCTGCCTGCTCAAGCAGGATCACGCGGAGATTGCTGCGGAGCTGGCCGGCGCGCTGGCCGGCCACCTGACGGCTGCTCGCTGAGCTACCGCGCCGCGCCGCGCAGCAGATACGCCCGCGCGAACCCGTCGAGGTCGCCCTCGAGCACGCGGTTGGCATCCCCGATCTCGTGGTCGGTGCGGTGGTCCTTGACCATCGTGTACGGATGCAGCACGTACGAGCGGATCTGCGAGCCGAAGTTCACGTCCTGCGCCTCGCCCTTCTCCTTGGCGATCTCCGCGGCGCGACGCTGCTCCTCGCGCTCGACGAGCTTTGAGCGCAGCACCTTCATCGCCGACTCGCGATTCTGCGTCTGCGAGCGCTCGTTCTGGCACTGCACGACGATCCCGCTGGGCCGGTGCGTGATCCGCACCGCGGAATCGGTCTTGTTGACGTGCTGGCCGCCCGCGCCCGAGGCGCGATAGGTGTCGACCTGCAGGTCGTCGGCGTCGATCGTCACCTCGCCGGCATCTTCGACCACCGGCGCGACCTCGACGCCGGCGAACGACGTCTGGCGCCGGTTGGCGGAATCGAACGGCGACAGGCGCACGAGCCGGTGCACGCCCTTCTCCGCGCCGTACAGGCCGTAGGCATTGTCGCCTGCCACCTCGAAGGTTGCCGACTTGATACCGGCCTCCTCCCCCGGACTGACCTCGAGCAGCTCGACCGTGAAGCCGCGCCGCTCGGCCCACTTCATCTCCATGCGCAGGACCATCTCGGCCCAGTCCTGCGCGTCCGTGCCGCCCGCGCCGGCGTTGACTGTGACGAGCGCGTCGCCGCTGTCGTAGCGCCCGCTGAAGAGGCGCTCCTCCTCCAGTGTCGCCAGGCGCGCCTCGACGGGCGCAAGCTGCTCCTCGAGCTCGCCGGCGATCTCGTCGTCGTCCTGCGCCATCTCTGCGAGCGAGGCGAGATCCTCGACATCGGTCTGCAGCGCCTCGAACTCCTGCAGGCGCCGCGTCGCGCGGGAGTGCTCGGCGCTGACCTTGGCCGCGGCCCCCTGGTCATCCCAGAAGCCGGCTTCGGACATCTGGTCCTCGAGTACTGCGGCGCGCTCGCTCAGTGAAGCGGGGTCAAAGGTAGTCCGCGAGCAGCGACATCTGCGCGCGGATCGCAGCCAGGCGCTGCGGGATGCCCTCGGGGGTCGGCGTTGCGGCCATGGCGCCAGGATAGAAGGGCCGCGCCGACCGCCGCTCGCGTCGAACATCCGCCGACCGCCGGCCGCGCCCGGCGACCCGGACACGCCGGGTCCGGCGGCTCCGCCTGCGCGATCGTGAAGAGCAAGCAGGCGCGCAGGCGCTGCGCGCGCTCCCGGGCCGCGTTCAAGTACGCCGCAGGGCGTGGTGTGGCGCGGGTCGGGACAGGCGCGGGACGTGCCGGCGCGTCCGCCGGCGCCGGCGTGTTGGCCGGCGCCACGGCACCCGTCGCCGCCGGACCTGACCAGGTGGCATCTCATGCTCCGATCGACGTCGCGCACGCACCGGCCCCAGGATCGGTGCTCGCGCCGATCGTCGTGAGCACGCTCGGAGTCGAGGCACACGACACTGGCACCTTCGCGCTGCGCCTCACCCGCACCGCGGTTCCAGCCGGCACGTTGACGGTCTACTTTCGCAACCGGGACTCCAGCCTGCACAACCTGTGGCTCGCGCCTGTGCTCAGAACAGGCGGACAACCGGTGCTCGTCAGCGACGACGTCGGCGAGGGCGGCGCCGCGGCGAAGTCGGTCACCGTCACGCCGGGTGGCTGGCGGCTGTTCTGCTCGATCTCGGGCCACGGCTCGATGACGCGCGACCTCGCCGTCGGGTAGGGCGCTTCAGGTTCAATAGGGGAATGGACCCGTACGCCGTGCTCGGCCTGGATCCCGGCGCCTCGCTCGACGACGCATCGCGCGCCTATCGCGAGCTCGCCAAGCAGTGGCACCCCGACCGGGCAGGTGAGCAGGGCGCGGGGCGGATGATCCAGCTCAACGTCGCCTACGAGCTGTTGCGCTCCGAGCACCGGCCCGGCGCGGTGACGCGGACGCCGCGCATGGAGGTCCGTACGCGCGACGGGCGCGGCGCCGGGTCGTGGCTGTCGGACGCCATGCGACGAGCGCTTGGCCGCGAGCTGCTCGACGCGCTCGAGCCGCAGGAGCAGGTCGAGCTCGTCACCCCCGCCGCGACCTGGGCGAGCCCGAGCACGCTGCTGGCGGTGACCGACCGCCGCCTGTTGTGGCTGCTCGACGACGCAGTCGGCAACCGTGTGCGCTCGCTGCGCTTCCGCGACACGGAGACCGCCGACCAGGAGCTCGTCTGGCCCCGCCGCGCCCGTGCACGCCTGCGCGTGCAGCCGCGCTACGGCGGCAAGCGCTGGACCTTCTTGGATCTGCGTCCCGCGACAGCCGCCGCGATCGCGAACCATGTGCGAGCCGGGTTGCCGGCGCCGCGGGGTTGAGGGCTCGCGCGGGATCAGGCCGCCGCGAGCAGCGCGATGAGGGTGGCCGCGACGTGGTCGCGCTTGTGGGTGAGCTGGCGATGTGTGAAGCGCACGACGCGGTAGCCGAGCATCGTGAGCCGCGCGTCGCGGGCGCGGTCGCGCTCGAACGCCGTCCGAGTGCCGTGCGTCTCGTGTCCGTCGGTCTCGACGATGAGGCGCCGCTCACACCAGAAGAAGTCGACCTCCTCGCCCTCGACGATCACGTTGCCCTCCGGGCGTGGAAGGCCCGTCGCATCGCAGAGATCACGCATCAGTGCCTCGAGGCCGGAACGAGTGATGGCCGGGTCGTGGTGGATCGTCGTGACGATGCGCTCGAGCGTTCGGGCGCCGGGACGCGTCGGATCCGCGTCGATGAGCGCACGCAATGCGGTCATGTCGAACAGCCGCAGGATGAGTGATTGCTCGACGGCTCGTTCGAGCGGCCCCGCAGCCAGCATTCCTGCGATGTCGAACAGCGTGCGTGCCACGTTGGTCACGCGGATCCCGTCAACACGGTCTGTGTCCTCGGGGCGCAGCGACCGACAGCGGTAAACAACGATTTCCGGCCGCTTCGCACGTCCGGCACTCGTCGGCACGGTCACATGGATCCGGCTGGCCGCGCTCGCCCGCATGCCCCACAACGCCGCCGCGCTCACGTGACTGAGGGCGGCACCTTCACCGAGCGCGAGGACAGCCGCCATCCAGCGCGCCTCGCGGGTGAGCCGGGTATGACCGACGGCGAACACGCCGCGGTGTACCGCGTGCAGGCGGCCACATCGAACGCGGTGGTACGTCGCGCCGCTGCCGATGCCGTGCGCCCGCAGCTGCCTGAGCGCCACCACACCGTGCTGCGCGGTGGCGAGCTCTGCGATCTGCGCGTCCGCGCACGGCGGATCGTCAACGGGCGCCATGTAGGAGATAGGTCTGTGGCGCTCCGAATTTGTCATGGAGCAGAAACCCGCCACTACGGCGCGAGCCGAGGCGCACAGGCCGAGCCCCATGCGTCCCGGTACACCTCCACCAAGAACCGGTTCACGCGCTCCTGGTCTCCGGCCGGCGGCAGATCGCTGCCGGCGGTGAGCCGCTCCAGCTGCGCGGTCAGGTCGTCGAGCCGCTCGACGACTCCGTCGAGCGGCACACTGCCGGCACGCACCGCGCGCAGCCGACCACGATCTGGCTCTGGCACGGGGAGCGAGATGCGTCCCGTCGACATCAGCTCGATGCCCTGTACCGCGATCCGCAGCGCGTGCATCGCGTACTTCGTGTCGTAGCCGTGCTCGGCCGACAGTTCGCGCGTCCGCGTCGCGTGACGCTCGCCGAGCAGGCTGCGCCGCTGCGCCTCGAGGTAGCCGAGAAACGCGCGCCCCGTGCGCTTGGAGAGAAATGCCCCCGCAAGCGCCTGCAGACGCTCGCCCGCCTCCGTGCGCCCGAGCAGGTGCTCGCCTTCGATGAAGAACAGCAGCAGCACCGTCGGACTCCCCTTCAGCGCCAGGCGGCAGAACGTACGCAGGCCGTAGATCGTGAGGTCGAGGTCGCCCGGCCCCGACGGCACGCCTTCCGGCTGCGTGCGCGAGACATAGTGCTCGAACGCTCGTAGCCCGATGACGTACTCGGGCGGCTCGATGCACACGCCCATCTCGTCACGGTCGTCAGTGCCGGGGTTCGAGAGGCCGTGCACGGTCGAGCCGACGAGCCCGCGCAGGATCAGCCCGTCGAGCGCGACCTCTCGCGCGCGGTCCCGATCGCGCTCGCCCGAGTTCACAGATCCCGTCATCGCAGCGGAACGCTAGCGCCATGACGGCGCCCCGCCCGCCCCACCCGCAGGTGGGCAGTGGCCTCGGGAGGCCACCGGCGCACGATGCGCCGGCTCGCCCGCGCGGGCGAGCCGGGGCGGACGATCGCACCCTTCCAGCGCCGCCGATACAAGAACACGAGCAGGTCGAGGTCGCGCTTGGCGCCGTTGCAGCCCGTGCACGCGCCGACCGTGTTGACCCAGCCGTGGACCGTGCCGAAGCCGCGCGCGGCACGCGAGCGCGGATCGACGTGGTCGACCGTGCCCGCGCCGCCGACCGCGCCGCAGTACGAGCAGGGGTCGCGGCGCAGCAGCGACTGCCACGCCTCGTAGTGCGACTGCCCGTCGGCGCGCAGCGGCCCGCCGATCGGCATGCCGATGCCGAGTGGTGTGCCCGCGTCATCGCGGGCGAAGTCCCTCATGAGGCGCTGAAGTTCGGTCATGGTCGTCTGTCCCGGTCGGTGATGCCATCGCAAAGCAGTCGCACGACGCGCCGCTGGCGGCAGGAACGGACCGACCTTAGATCCGCTCCTGCCACATCACGGCGGCCTGCGCGACGCGCCGCAGGGCGTCCTGCATGCGCGGCGGGTTGTTCGTCCGGCGAGCCGCGGTGAGGGTCTTGAGCGCCTCCGCCATCACGGCGGGGCCACCAGGGCCGTTCGTACGCAGCTCGGCGCGCTCCGCGGCGGTGAGCCGGCGCGCCTCTCCGCGCAGCGCAGCCACGGTCTCCCGCAGCTCGCGCTCCGCGCGGGCGGCACGCAGCTCGGCCTCGGTGGCGGCGCGGCGGTCGCGCATGGCCGCGGCCTGCGCGGCAAGCAGCTCGCTGGTCTCCGGCGCCTCCTCGCGCACGGTGACGATCGCGGGCGCCCGCCCGGCCTCGGTTCGCGCGCGCTCGAGCAGCCGCTCGGCAACCACGAGCTCGTCCGCCAGTCCGTCCTGCACCAGCTTGAGCTCGCGGCGCTCGCCGCGCAGCGTCCCGATCGTCGCCTCCGCCCGCTCGAGCTTCGCCGCCATCCGCTTGGCCGCCGTGCGCGCCTCCGCCGCGTCCATCCGCGCCTCCGCGGTCTTCTCGCGGGCGTCACGAATCGTCACGTCGGCCTTCGCCTCCGCGTTGACCACCCGGCGCTGGGCACGGGCGGTCGCGGCGTCGTCGACAACACGCTCACGTACGACCTTCGGCTTGACGGTGACCCGGCGGCCGATCCGCCCGGCCCGGCGCGCGGCGTCGCGCTCGGCGATCGCTCGCTCCGCACGGTCACCGGCACGCTCGAGCCGTCCCTCGAGCTGCGCGATGCGCCGCTCAGCCTCACGCGCCTGCGCGAGCGCCGCGGCGACCATCGCGCGCGCCTCCGGGCACATGACAGCCCGGTGCGCCTGCTCAGGGTCGACGTCGGTGCGCCGCCGCGGTCCCGGCTTGGCCGGCTCGAATCCGGCCGCCCGGATCGCCTCGTTGAGCGATCCGGCGAACGGGCGCTTTGCCGAGTTCAGCGCGGGCCAGGGCGACCCGTCGGCACGGCCGGCGCGGTAGCGTTCGACGCGCCACAGCTGCCCGGCCCACTTCGCCGAGGACGGGTTCCAGTCAGCCGCACGGGGCGGCTCGCCGTATGTGGCCACCCATTCCTGGATGGCGATGATGATCGAGTCGCGGTCCCACGACGTTCCACGCCCCTGCCGGGTGTGGAGCGCAGCTCCCGCGATCATCGCGGGAGCCATATGGATGACCTCCCGCTAGCCGCTGAGGGCTGCGTCGTTGGCGCGCTGCGCGAGCTCCGGCTGCGGCCAGCACTTCACGCGCTCGGCGGGCGTGCCGCCGTGAAACAACGTCGACGTGATGGAGGCCATGGAGATCATCGCGGGAGTTACCGTAACCCACGCGGCGGATCGGCGCAAGCCAGCTTCTCACGAACCTACGGCGTTCGTGCATGTGGGTTCGAACCCACATACGCGCGGTTCGAATCCGGCTGGCGTGCGCCGAAGCGCGCGTCACGTATGGCCATGGGCGAGATCCCGATCACCGTGCAGGGCGGCTTCGACGAGCGTGCCGGCCGACGCGGCACCTTCGATCCCCACAAGGAGTGAGCGAGCCACGCGCGGACCACCTGCATTTCCGCCCGACGTCGCCGCCGCTCTTGCAGGAGCCGCGCGGCCGCGTGTCGGTGCGCTACACGCTGCCCGCGGCGCTGACCGCAGCGCCGCTGGAGATGGACCGCATGCTGATGCAGACGCCGTACGAAACCGTCCTCGTCGGCTCCGGTGCGCGGCACTGGGACATCACGCTGGGCTGGGACGCTGACGAGATCGCGATCGAGGTCCGCGACCAGCACGACGACCGCACGCGGCCGCTCAAAGGCCGCTGGAGCGCGCCAACCGAGGAGTAGCCTTCGGGCCATGGCTGTCGCCGCGACACCGCCGACCGGTGTGCTCCCGCCCGGCGGATTCGCCGCAGACCGCGCGACGAAGGCGGCGAACGCCAAGACGAAGCTGGCGTCGCGGCTGCGCGGCCGCCGAAGCAAGCGCCGATAGGCCACGCCATGCGCTGGATCGTCGACGGCATGAACGTCATCGGCAGCCGTCCCGACGGCTGGTGGCGTGACCGCCACGCGGCGATGGTGAACCTCGTCGACCTGCTCGAGCGCTGGTCGGCCGCGGACGGCGCCGACGTCACGGTGGTCTTCGAGCAGCCGCCGCGCCCGCCGATCCGCTCGTCGGTGGTCGACGTCACCCACGCGCAGCGGCCGCGCCCGAACTCCGCCGACGACGAGATCGTCCGTCTCGTGCGCGAGGCCGAGGATCCGGCCTCGGTGCGCGTCGTGACCTCCGACGGCGTGCTGTCCCAGCAGGTCAACGCCGCCGGCGCGAGCGTGTATCCGGCAGGGACATTTCGCGCCGAGATCGACCCCGCGACGTGACGGTCGCGGTCGGCGCAAAACCTTTTCGGCGCGATGTCGATTTCCCCCAAGCCGTTCGTGTAGTTCGTAGAAGCCGGCCGCGCCGGAGCCACACGCCAGAGGAGAAGGACTCATGACCCAGTACCAGCTCAGCGTCTACCACCCCGAGGACGAGCCGCCCGCCGATTTCGACATCGAGCAGGTCTACGCCGACGTCAACACCCTCAACGACGAGCTCAGAGCCGCGAACGCGTGGGTCTTCGGTGGCGGTCTGGAGCCGTCGAGTACGGCAACGGTGGTGCAGGTCAAGGACGGCGAGGTGCTGATCACCGACGGCCCGTTCGCCGAGGGCAAGGAGCAGGTCGGGGGCTACTGGGTCATCGAGGCGCCCGACCTCGACGCCGCGCTGGACTGGGCGCGCAAGGCGACGCGGGCGTGCCGCGTCCCGATCGAGGTGCGTCCCTTCCAGCCCGAATCCTCCGAGGAGAGCTGAGACACGGTCGTGCCGGCGCTCGCCGCCGCGGAGATCGAGCGTGTCTTCGGCGAGGAGTACGGACGCGCGGTGGCCGTTCTGGTCCGCGTCTTCGGTGACATCGACATCGCCGAAGAGGCGGTCCAGGACGCGTTCACCGAGGCCGTGCGGCGCTGGCCGTCTTCGGGCCTGCCACCCAGTCCGGCGGGCTGGATCATCACGACGGCCCGCAACCGCGCGATCGATCGGTTGCGGCGCGAGTCCTCGCGCCACGATCGTCACGCGCAGGCCGCGCTGCTGCACGCCCGCGACGAGCCGCCGCCCGACGAGGAGGGCCCCGTGCGCGACGACCGCCTGCGCCTGATCTTCACCTGCTGTCACCCGGCGCTGCGGACGAGCGCGCAGGTTGCACTGACGCTGCGACTGCTCGGCGGCCTGACGACACCCGAGATCGCGCGCGCGTTCGGCGTGCCTGAGGCGACGATGGCGCAGCGGCTCGTCCGGGCCAAGGGCAAGATCCGCGACGCCCATATCCCCTACCGCGTGCCTCGCGACGCCGATCTGCCCGAGCGCCTGCGGGCAGTGCTGGCGGTCATCTACCTGATCTTCAACGAGGGTCACACGGCGACCTCGGGCGAGCGCCTCGTGCGCGACGACCTCTGCGCGGAGGCGATCCGGCTCGGGCGGCTCCTGGCCGAGCTGATGCCAGACGAGCCCGAGGTGATCGGGCTGCTGGCGCTCATGCTGCTCGTCGAGTCGCGGCGGGCGAGCCGCACCGGTCCGGCCGGCGAGCTCGTGCTGCTGGCCGACCAGGACCGCGCGCGCTGGGACGGCGCGCTGATCGGCGAGGGGCAGTCCCTCGTGCGCCGCTGCCTTCGGCGCAACGAGCCGGGGACATACCAGATCCAGGCGGCGATCAACGCCGTCCACAGCGACGCTCCCACCGCCGCCGGCACCGATTGGCGCCAGATCGTGGCGCTCTACGACCAGCTGCTCGCGCTCGTCCCAAGCCCAGTCGTGGCGCTCAACCGTGCGGTGGCCGTGGCCGAGCTCGACGGGCCGGAGGCGGCGCTCGAGCTCGTCGAGGAGCTCGACCTCGGCGCGAGTCACCGCTTTCACGCGATCCGTGCCGACCTGCTGCGCCGCCTGGACCGTAACGACGAAGCCGCGCTGGCCTACGACGCGGCAATCGCGGGCGCCGGGAATGTCGCCGAGCGCGGCTTCCTGCGGCGCCGCCGCCAGGCGCTCGGTCCCACCTAGTGTCGGGAGCGCAGCTCGGCATCGCCGAGCGGCGCCGCGGTCGTGCTGATTACCGGGAATCTCCGATCACCGGCACTGCGTACGGGTGGACCGTATCGACGAGCACAGGACCACCGTCGATTTCGATCCGCACCTCCGTCGGCACGGCCTCAGACCACGCGACCGAGTCGATCGTGCGCCCCGCCCGTCCCGAACGGCACGACGAGCGCTCGACCGGAGCAGGCGTGACACACAGCTTGAGCGTCTGACCCGCTCGTTCTCGGTCGATCACCGTGACGTTCGCCGGCCCGCCCACATACAGAAAGCCCGGATCGCCACCGGCCGGCGAGTTGACGATCCTCACGCTGTAGCGGGATGTCTTTGCGAACTCTGCGCGCTTTCCCTTGGCACACAGATACCTGCGCGGCACCCAGCCGCGCGTCGTGTACATCGGCCTGTGGGCGACGATGTGCGCGAACCGGCCAGACGTGGAGTAGCGGGTGACCTCGACCTCCTCGCCGCGTCGGACCGAGCCGACCGGGATCACGCCTGGAGCCTGCTTCACGTATACGGACTGGGCGCAGACCTCGCGCATCTCGGCAGCAGCACGCGGCTGCGCCGAAGTGGCTGCAGGAACAGCGCTGCTCACCACGGCGGCGACTGCAAGCGCGGTGCCGACGGTGATCTTGGTGGTGAACGTCATGGTGGGTGTGCTCCTCGGCTGTGGACGGGTGGCTATGCACCCACCACGGACCAGTCGTGCCCCACTGCCTGCGTTCTCGAAGTTGGCACGTTCACGCTCGTCGCGCTTGGTGACCCGACGGGCGACGGGCGAACCCCGTCGGCGTCAGCTCGTGGAGGCCTGCGAACGGTCGCGGGCGGTGTCGAATGCCGACATGAGCTCCAGCCAACCGGTGAACTCGATGATGCCTGCACCATCGTCCAAGGTGCCGTGAATCGGCTCGCTGTCTCTGTCTACGGCAACCTGCAGTTGCAAGAGCTCGGTATCAGCCATCGAGGCTCAGCGGCACGAGCCGCTCTGCGGCAGGACGGGGACGATCCTCGGAGGCCGGCCGGGAACGAGTCGCTGCAGCGGACGCATGACCGCTATGACGTCTCCGTACACGTTCGTGAACACGCTTGGATCGCGCCGCGCGGCGAACAGCACGATGCGTCGCGCGACGTCCTGCAACTCCTCGCCGCGGCACTCGGCCTCGACGACCTCCTTGCGCACTCGCGGGTCGGCTGGAAAAAGCGGCCGCTGGGGCTGGAGCTCGTCGAGGGCTCGCGCGATGACGCGCGAGCCCTGAACCGGCCGGCCGCCGATCTTCATGGCCGGAACGGTCATCATCTCGAACCCGCGCGGCGCCATCGCGAACGCGTGCGGCCCGACCGTCAGGTGCCTGCACCTGTGATCGATCCCCTTGTGCTCGAGCATCAACCGCGCCGTCAGCGACGGAGCCGACCCGTTGAACATGTAGAGCGTCACGTCGTGTGCCATGTGCGTGTGTGTCCGATCAGAGGCCGCGCAGCCGGAGGCGGACCGTGCACGACTTGTGGGGACCGCCGTCGGCCGACGTGCACGCGAGCTTGCCGCTGCCTTTGACGTGCTTGAACCGGCCAGTCCCACCGGTCACGGTGACGACTCCCTCGTACGCGATGTTGGTCTGGCTCGCGGCGGCGAACGTTCCCGCCACCGTACCGCTGATCGTGCCCTGGTCGAAGTACTTCTTGAAGCTGACCGCGACCGTTCCTCGACCGTCGCCGGTCTGCGTCGCGGTGGCGGACCCGTAGTGCAAGCCCTTCCCGAGCGGACGCGGGCATGCGACAAGGCCGAAGCTGTTGGCTATCGGTGGCACGCCCTGGGGCGGTCCCTGGGGGAACAGCTCGAAGGCGCACGTGAGCTGCGTGACGTGCTTGGCCTTCGCGTTCGCGCCGAGCGGGCCCGCCGCTGCGATGGCCAGCGTGGCAGTCGCCGCGAGGGCGGTCGTGATGATGAGCCTGCGTCGCATGTGATGCCTCCTGGTGGTTGTGCGATCCATGCCGCGATCGTGCACGGCCGCGTCGCTCACGGCGACGTGGACGCACCCCTGGACTTTTGTGACGATCACCGAGGAGAATCGGTCGATGGAGGCCCATGCAGCGCCGGTGGCCGCGGGGCTGCTGGAGCGCGATCACGAGATCGAGCAGCTCCAGGCGGCGGTCGCAGCGGCGGCTGCGGGCGCGGGCGCCGTCGTCGCGCTCGAGGGCGATCCCGGGATCGGCAAGACGGCCCTGCTGGCGCACGCGACACGTGCGGCGAAGGAGGCGGGCATGCGCGTGATGGCCGCGCGCGGCGGTGAGCTCGAGCGCGAGTTTGCGTTCGGCGTCGTGCGCCAGTTGTTCGAGGCGCCACTGGCCGCGGCGACAGCGGCCGATCGAGGACGCTGGCTGGCGGGTGCCGCAGGGCTCGCGGCGTCGGTCGTCTCGGCGGCACCGGCGCACGACGCCGAGCCCAGCCCGAACCCCGGGGCAGTCCTGCACGGCCTGTATTGGCTCAGCGCGAACGTCTCCATCGATCAGCCGCTGCTCCTCGCGGTCGACGACGCGCACTGGATCGACGATGCGTCGCTGGCGTTCCTCGCCTACCTCGCCCGCCGGGCCGGCGAGCTCGCGATCCTCATCGTCTACGCCTCGCGCGTCGATGAGGGTCAGAGCGCGGCGCTGCCGGCCGTTGCCGACCCGGGGCTCGGGAGCAGCGTGCTGCGCCCGCGAGCGCTCAGCCAGCAGGCCACAGCCCTGCTCGTGGAGCAGCTGCTCGGGCAGACGAGCTCGGGCGGTTTCACGCGCGCCTGCCATCTGGCGACCGCGGGCAATCCGTTTCTGCTCGAAGAGCTCGCGCGCGCGCTGCAGGCCGACGGCATCGTCCCTGACGATGCCAACACGGCAGGCGTGGCGCAGATCGTGCCGCGCTCGATCGCCCGCGCGACCCTCGCGAGGCTCCGGCGGCTCGGCCCTGCCGCGGGCGAGCTTGCATTCGCCGTGGCCGTGCTCGGCGCGAGCGCCGAGCTGCGTCACGCGGCAGAACTCGCGCGGCTCGACATCGAGCGCGCCGGAGAGGCCGCCGACGCACTCGCGGGCGCCGCGATCCTGCGCGGCGGGCGTCCGCTGCAGTTCATTCACCCGATCGTGCGCACGACGATCTACGCCGAGCTCGCTGCGGCCAGGCGCGCGTCGCATCACAAGCGTGCCGCCCGGATGCTGGCCGAGGATGGCGCCGGCGACGCGGCCATCGCGCCGCATCTCCTCGCGACCGAGCCCAGCGGGGATCGATGGGTCGTCGACCGCCTGCGCGCGGCGGCAGACGCGTTGACCGAGCAGGCGCCGGCGGCCGCCTGCAGGTATCTCGAGCGCGCCCATCGCGAACCGGCTCCGGCCCCCGACCGCCTGGCGCTGCTGCTCGCGCTCGGCGGTGCGCAGCTCAGCGCCGGGATGCTCGGGGCCGTCGACCCCCTGCGTGAGGTTCTCGACCGCACGACCGACGCAAACCAGCGGTTCAGCGCCGCGCGGCTGCTCGTCGGGTCGCTGACCCACAACGGCCGCATGCCGGAGGCGATGGAGGTCGGTCACGAGCTGCTCAACGGACCGGCCGGTAGGGACGCGGACCCGGATCTGCGCATGCGCTTCGAGGGAGAGCTCGCGCTCGTCGCGCAGTTCGCGCCGAGCTTCGCCAAGGCCGAGCGTGAACGGCTTGGGCGCTACAAGGATACGCTGACGGGCCGGTCGCACGGCGAGTGCCTGATCCTGACCTGTCTTGCGTTCGGTGCCGCCCATGGCGAGGGCTCCGCAGCGCAGACGGCGGAGCTTGCGCGGCGAGCGCTCGCGGGCGGCAGCCTTCTCGACGAGCACCGGCCTGGCTCTGCGGCACCGTTTCTCGCCGTCTGGTCGCTGATCTACGCAGACGAGCTCGACGAGGCCGAACTGCACTTCAACCGGGTGCTCGAGCTCGCGCGCCGCCGCGGCTGGGAGGGCGAGTTCAGCGGCGTCTGGGGCAGCCTGAGCCACGTGCTGCTCCGGCAGGGGCGAATCGCCGAGGCAGAGGCCGAAGCGCTCAGCGTGCTCACCACGCTGGACCCGCACGTGATCGCGCGGGCGCTGTTGCTCGCGTGCCTCATGCAGACGATGATCGAGCGCGCCGACCCCAAGACGTGGGAGCCGTTTCTCGCCGACCACGAGCTGCAGGGCGACCTCGCACAGCGAGTGATGGGCGGGATGCTGCTGCACGCCCGCGGGCACGTCTGGCTCGCGGCCGGCAGGCCGGACGCCGCACTGGCCGACTTCCAGGCGCTATGGGACCGCGACGAGCTCTCCGGCCAGCACACGCCGGCGGTGCCGTCCCTGGCGCCGCAGGCGCTCGCCTACCTACAGCTTGGGGACCATGACGCCGCGTCCGCCCGCGCCACCGAGGCGCTCGAGCAGGCACGGCAGTGGGCCACGCCGAGCGGGCTCGCCTACGCGCTGCGAGCCGCAGGCCTGATCGCGGGCGGCGCGAAGGGCATCGAGCTGCTGCTCGAGGCTGTCGCCGCCGTCGAGCAGTCGCCCGCGCGCTACGAGCATGCCCGTGCGAAGACTGACCTCGGAGCCGCGCTGCGCCGCGCCGGCCGGCGCCGCGCGGCGCGCGAGACGCTGCGTGAGGCGCTCGACCTCGCCGATCGCTGTGGCGCGCTGCGGCTCGCCGGCCTGGCGCGCGACGAGCTCATCGCGACCGGGGCACGCCCGCGGCGCCTCGCGCTGCGCGGACGCGACTCGCTGACGCCGAGCGAGCGTCGCGTCGTGCAGCTTGCAGTCGATGGTCTTGGCAACCGTGAGATCGCCCAAGCGCTGTTCGTCACCGCGCGCACCGTCGAGGGCCACCTCACCAACGCGTACATGAAGCTCGACATCAGCTCCCGCGAACAGCTCGCGGCAGCGCTCGCGGATTCAGGCTGAGCGCGGCGCGCTCGTGGATCCGTAGGGCGCGCGTGGTGATGCTCAACCCCGTTGGAGCAGTAATGGCGCAGAAGGGGGCCATGGCGGATGAACCGATAGGACCGGCGGTCCGCATAGCGCAGGAGGAATCAGTCTCTGAGCTGGAGGTTCTGTATGCGACGTCGCGCGGGTTGCGACTCTGATCGTCTGCGTGGCCGCAGTGCTGGCGGGAACGACTGCCGCCTTGGCCGCCGAGACGATCTACGGCCTGACGGCCTCCAACAAGCTCGTCACGTTCGCCTCCGAGCAGCCCGGCCTCACGTCGACGCCGCTGCAAGTTCTCGCAGAAGCTCACCTGCAAGGTGGGTGGACGCGGCGTCCTGCGCGCCCCGCGCATGCTGCGCGTCACGGCCCGGTTCACCGGGACCGCGCAGCAGCTGCCCAGCAGCGCAGCGACGAAGACGGTCAGGGCCGGCTGCGGCCGGCTGGACCACAGAGTGGAGGGCGGCGGGTCAGCGGGCCCGTCGTCCACCACATGCGATCAAGGTCCGCGTTACGGCCGCTAGACGCTGACGCGGCAGAACACGCGCCGGCCTCCCGACGCTGCGCGCTGGGCGAGGGCCGCCAGCTCGCCGAGCACCTCGGCGAGCTGTTCGGGGTCAGGTTCTCCCACGAGCTCTTCGGTCTGCGACCACGTCACGGCGACGTTGGCGAGGCGCTCGTCGGTCGCCTGCGCAAGCGCGGCGCACAGCTCGTCGGAGACCGACAGCACGATCCGCTCACCGTCGCCGCCGTGGGCGATCAGCACGCCGCTGCGGGGGCCGGCGGTGACCTCGTCGTAGCTGCGGCCGGTCAGCAGCGCCTCGACGGCACCGAGTTGGACCACGGGGTCGATCCCCTCGGCCGACACGACGTCGCGCTGATCGACATCGACGCCGTCGAGCGCGGCGGCGGCCTGTTCGTCCGAGTCAGCGGTGAAGTAGTCGCAGAACATGCCCATGGCCGGGACCCTAACCGGCGGTCACCCGGTTGTCGCGGCGCTGCGTGCGGCGTGCGGTCGGAGGACATCAATCCCCCACCGCCCGACTCCCTGCTGGGTAGGGTGCGGGCGTGGCCGATGGGGTTGCGCCGGACGTTCGTGACGGGCTGACCCCGGTGGGTCGGCGCGCACTCCGGGAGCTCGGGGCGCTGCGGGCGCAGACGTCGCTGTACCGCAAGAGCGCTGACACCGTCGACGCAATTCTGCGGCAGGGCCGCGTGGATGGCGGGCGGCGGGCGATCTACGGCGAACTGGTGCGCATGGCCAGTGACTGGGAGCTGCGCCACCCGCTGGTCGACGGTGGCGGCAACCTCGGCTCGATCGACGATGACGGCGCAGCGAGCGCGGACTACACCGAGATGCGGCTCGGCGCGCTCGGCGACGAGCTGCTGCTCGACGTCGGCGAGGACGTCCTGGAGGGCGGAGGCCCGGGCGTCGCGAGCCCACATCCGGGCGTCCTGCCGGCGCGCTTTCCCAACCTGCTCGTCAACGGCTCCTTCAGCGTCGCGACAGGCGCGGCCTCGCGGATCCCGCCGCACAACCTGCGCGAGGTGATCGATGCCGTGATCGCCTACATCAGCGATCCGGCGATCGACACGGCCGCGCTCATGGGCCACATCCTCGGACCGGACTTCCCGACCGGCGCCATCGTCCTGGCCGGCGCGGAGCTGCACGACGCATACGGGACCGGCCATGGCTCGATCCGCGTCCGGGCGCGGACGCGGATCGAGCCGGGCCCGCTGCCGCCGCGGGCGATCGTGGTGACCGAGCTGCCTTTCATGGTCAGCAAGGGCGGCCGCGGCGGCGTTCTCGCCGAGATCCGGCGCGTGACGCGTAACAAGCGGATCCGCGGCGTGCGCGCGGTCGAGGACGAGTCCAGCGAGGCTGCTGGGCTGCGCATCGTCATCGAGCTCGCCCGCGACGCCGACGCCGAGATCGTCCTCGAGCAGCTCTACGAGCACACGCGTCTGCAGACGACATTCGAGCTACAGCTCGTCGCGAACGTCGCCGGCCAGGCGCAGCCGATCAGCCTGCGCGACGCGATCGCGCGCTACGTCGAGCACCGCCGCGACGTCGTCGCCCGACGCAGCGGGCTGCGCTCCGAGGACCGCGTGCTCGACCTCGTGCGCCGTGACCTGCTCGACATCGCCGCAGCGCACGGCGACGCGCGCCGCACCGAGATCTGTTGATGGCAGCGGGCCTCGATGGGCGGTTCGGCGCGCAGCGGGCTGGTGTCCGGCCGGCGGCGCGCTACGCGCCGTGGCACTTCTTGAACTTCTTGCCCGACCCGCACCAGCAGGGGTCGTTGCGGCCGACTTGTTCCTCCTCGGCAAGCACGCGCTGCGCGACCGGGGGCGGCAGCTCGCCCTCCTCGTAATACTCCTCGGCGACGCCCGAACCGCCACCCGCCGCCGCGATCGCCAGCGCGCTCGGCTCGGCGGCCGAGCCGCCCGAGTAGGACACACGACCGGGCCGCGTCGACGTGCCGCTCGTCTCATAGCGCTCGGCGGTCTGCTCCTCGCCCTCTTCGACCGCCTCGAACTCGAGGTTGAACACCATCCGGGTGAAGTCCGCCCAGATCGTGTCCATGAGGTCCTGGAAGAGCGTGAACGCCTCGTTCTTGTACGCGACGATCGGCTCGATCTGCGCGAATCCACGCAGGTGGATGCCCTCACGCAGGTAGTCCATGTCGTAGAGGTGCTCGCGCCAGCGCGTGTCGATGAACTGCAGCAGGATGTAGCGCTCGACGGCGCGCATGATCTCGTCGCCCAGCTCCTGCTCGCGCGCGTCGTAGAGCTCGATCGCGTCATCGGTGATCCGGTTGCCGAGCAGCTCGCGGTCGGTCTGCTCGGGCGACAGGTCGTCGGCGTCGAGCATCGAGACCGGGAACATGTCGTCGAGCGCCGTGACCATGCCGTCGATGTCCCAGTCCTCGATGTAGTCGCCGGGCGTGAACTCGCTGATCGTGCGCTCGATGACGTTGCCGATCTCCGCACGCACCTGTTCGCCCATGTCCTTGCCTTCGAGGAGCTCGTCGCGGAACTTGTAGACGATGCGGCGCTGCTCGTTCATGACGTCGTCGTACTCGAGCACGCGCTTGCGCTGCAGGAAGTTCTGCTCCTCGACCTTCTTCTGCGCCTTCTCGATCTGGTTGGTGAGCATCTTGGCCTCGATCGGCTCCTCGTTGCCCTCCTCGTCGACGGTCCCGAGCCGGTCGAGGATCTTGTAGATCCGGTCGCCGGCGAACAGGCGCACGAGGTCATCCTCGGCGGAGAGGAAGAAGCGCGACTCGCCCGGATCGCCCTGGCGGCCGGCGCGGCCGCGCAGCTGGTTGTCGATGCGGCGCGACTCGTGGCGCTCGGTGCCGACGATGTACATGCCGCCCGCGTCCAGCACCTTCTGCCTGTCGGCCTCCACGCGTGCCTCGATCTTCGGCAGCACGTCGGCGAAGCGCTCGTCGTAGTCCGGGTCGCCGGGCTTGAGCCCCAGCTTCTTCATCTCGAGCTCGGTCAGGTGCTCGGCGTTGCCGCCGAGCTTGATGTCGACGCCACGACCGGCCATGTTCGTCGCGATCGTGACCGCGCCGGGCTGGCCTGCCTCGGCGACGATCTCGCCCTCGCGCTCGGCGAACTCCGGCTTGGCGTTGAGCACCACGTGCTTGACACCACGCTGCTTGAGGTCCTCGGACAGCAGTTCGGAGACCTCGACGGAGACCGTGCCGACGAGCACGGGCTGCCCGGCCTCGTGGCGCTCGATGATCTCGCGGCTGACGGCGCTCCACTTGCCGCCCTTGGTCTTGTAGACCTGATCGTTCTTGTCCTGGCGAATCATGTTGCGGTTCGTCGGGATCTCGACCACGCTGAGCTTGTAGATCTTCATGAACTCGGTCGCCTCGGTGAGCGCGGTGCCGGTCATGCCCGCGAGCTTCTCGTACAGGCGGAAGTAGTTCTGCAGCGTGATCGTCGCGAGGGTCTGGTTCTCCTCCTGGACGTGCACGCCCTCCTTTGCCTCGATCGCCTGGTGCAGCCCCTCCGACCAGCGCCGGCCCTCGAGGATGCGCCCCGTGAACTCGTCGATGATCATCACCTCGCCATCGATGACGGCGTAGTCGACGTCGCGCTTGTAGAGCGACTCGGCCTTCAGGGCCTGCTGGAGGTGGTTGACGAGCGGGCCGTTCTCGGCCTTGTAGAGGTGCGAGATGCCGAGGAACCGCTCGGCCTTGGCGACACCCTGCTCGGTGACCGCGACCGTCTTGTGCTTCTCCTCGAACTCGAAATCGTAGTCGGCTTCGTAGTCCTTCTTCATCCGCGGGTCCATGCCCTCGGGCTTCTTGCCGGGGACCATCCGCTTTGCGAGCTTCGCGAACTGCCCGTACATGTCACCGGCGGCCTCGGGCGAGCCAGAGATGATCAGCGGCGTGCGCGCCTCGTCGATGAGGATGTTGTCGACCTCGTCGACGATCCCGAACGGATGGCCGCGCTGGACCTTCTCCTCCAGCGAGGCGGCCATGTTGTCGCGCAGGTAGTCGAAGCCGAACTCCGAGTTTGTCCCGTAGGTGACGTCGGCGCCGTAGGCGTCGAGCTTGTCGGGGATCGCCTGCATGTTCTGCAGCACGCCGACCTTCATCCCGAGCGCGAGGTAGATCGGGCTCATCCACTCCGCGTCGCGGCGGGCGAGGTAGTCGTTGACCGTGACGAGGTGGACGCCGGTGCCCGGCAGGGAGTTGAGCACGACCGCGAGCGTGGCCGTCAGCGTTTTGCCCTCGCCGGTCTTCATCTCGGCGATCGAGCCGTTGTGCAGCACCATGCCGCCGATCATCTGCACGTCGAAGTGCCGCATGCTCATCTCGCGCGTGCCCGTCTCGCGCACGATCGCGAACGTCTCGGGCAGGAGATCGTCGAGCTTCGCGCCGTTGCGCGCCTGCTCGCGCAGCGCGTCGATCCGCGCGCGCAGCTCATCGCTGGATTCGAGCTCGAGCTCGGGCTCGAAGTCGTTGATGCGGGCGACGCGCTTCTCGAACTGCTTGAACTGCTTGGCTTCGCCCATCCGGAGGGCGCGGTCGAGGAGAGCCATGTGGGTCAGGATACCGACGCGGCGGGCCTCGCCCGCCGCGCTTTCAGTGTGCCTCTTACACGGCTGGCTGCGGCGGGCTGCTGCGCGCCTCGCGGCGAGCGCGGCGCTTGTCGCGGTCGCGCTTGACCTGGCGCGCGAGCTCCTCCGAGCACAATCGGATCGCGTGCGTCATCTCGCGCGAGGTGCCCTCCGCGTGCAGCGTGACGCGCTTGAGGTAGAGCGTCACCGCGGCGACCTGTGACTCGGCGATCTTCGGGTTGCGCTCCACGCGCAGCTCGATCTCCATGCGCGCCAGGTCGGAGACCTGGGCTGCGACCTTGCGGAACTTACGCTCCACCAGCTCGCGCAGCTCGTCGTTGACGGGGACGTTGCGGCCCTTGACCTCGATCTGCATCTCGAGACCTCTCTATCGAAAGGACGTGCGAGACACAGATGGTACTCCCCGGTCAGGCGCTTTCAACGTGGACAATCGTCCAGGGTCCGGGCCCATGTGATAGCCGTGATGTGCAGGCTTCCGGCGCATCGAAGCGCCGCGGCGCAGGCGTCGAGGGTCGCGCCCGTCGTGTGGACGTCGTCGACGAGCACGACGCGCGCGGGCGCGACCCCGCGGGCGCGGAAGTCGAGGCCGGCGGGACTGCGCCGCTGCGCCCGTGAGGCGCCGAGCTGGCGTGACGCGCCGCCTCCGCGGCGTAGCCCGCGGTGCAGCGCCAGGCCGCTGCGGCGGGCGAGCGCTGCGGCGATCAGCTCGGCCGCATCGAAGCCGCGTGCGCGGCGCCGGCGCGGGTGAGCCGGGACCACCACGAGCGTGGCCTGCGAGTCGATCTGCACGGCGGCCAGGATCTGTGCGGCCATGACGTCGGCGAGCGGGCGTGCCGCAGCGAACTTCAGCGCCAGCAACATCTGGCGCGCCGCGCCCTCGTAGGCGACCGCGGCCCACGCGGTGTCGAACGCGGCGTGCGTTGCGGGGCAGTGCCCGCCGCGGGCGTGCGGCAGCGGCAGTGCGCAGCGCCGGCAGCGCGGGTCGGGCAGCCACGCGAGCCCGCGGCGGCATGCCGCGCAGAGCACCTCCCCCGCGCTTGCTCCCGCCGCGCCGCAGACCGCGCACCGCGGCGGCGCGACAAGCGCAACGAGTTCCTCGAGCAGCGCCATCGGATGATCGTCTCGGGCGAGCTGTTACGGCGGACGCTCGGACTGCCACAATCGCGCGCATCCTCTCCGCGCCGATCGTGTCAGCCGTCTCACCCGACGCCGGATGGACGTTCGAGCCGGGGCCGATCGTGCTCGTCGCGGTGCTGACGTTCCTCTACGTACGCCGCTGGCGGGAGGTGGACGGCTCGATCGGGCGGCTGACGAGCTTCCTGGCGGGCATGGCGCTCGTGCTGATCGCCCTGTGCTCGCCCGTCGACCGTCTCGGCGAGCAGCTGTTCTTCATGCACATGACGCAGCACCTGCTGCTGCTCGATCTCGCGCCGATCCTCGTCCTGCTGGGCCTGACGAAGGTCCTGCTGCGCCCGCTGACGCGCCGCCTCGTCCGCGTCGAGCGCGCCGCCGGCCCGCTCGCGCATCCCGTCTTCGCGATCGTGCTGTACGTCGTGACGATGGCGATCTGGCACGTGCCCGCGATGTACGACGCGGCGCTCGAGTACCCGGTCGTCCACGGGCTCGAGCACCTGAGCTTCGGCATCGCCGGCGGCCTGTACTGGTGGCACCTGCTCTCGCCGATCCGCGCGCGCCGGCGGCTGGGCGGCATGGGTCCCGTCGTCTACATGCTCGCGACGAAGGTGCTCGTCGGGCTGCTCGGCATCCTGCTGACCTTCGCACCCGAGGCGATCTACGACTTCTACGAGCGCTCGCCCGAATACTGGGGCCTCTCGCACGAGACCGACCAGGCCGTGGGCGGCCTGATCATGGCGCTCGAGCAGTCGATCGTCATGGGCGT
>DATLNO010000246.1:0-2978 GCA_035536715.1 Solirubrobacteraceae bacterium | reverse complement strand
GACTTCGCGAACGCGCCGACGAGCAGCAGGATGCAGCCCGCGGTCAGGTCCGCGTTGCCGGGCTCGAACTCCTCGCGCGCGGCCTCGAACGTGCCGAGGAGGTCCAGCGTCCCGACGTGCTTGAAGATGAAGAACGTGCCGAGGACGAGGCCGACGTCGCCGAGCACGTTGATGACGAACGCCTTGATGCCCGCGCCCGTCGCCGTCGTGCGGCGATACCAGTAGCTGATCAGCAGGTAGGAGGCCGCGCCGACGAAGGCCCAGCCGACGATCAGCACGAGGAAGTTGCCCGCCAGGACGAGCAGCAGCATCGAGAAGACGAAGAAGTTCAGGTACGCGAAGAAGCGCGCGTAGCCCTCGTCGGAGTCCATGTAGCTGATCGAGTAGATGTGGATCAGCGTCGAGACGCCGGAGACGACCAGGATCATGAAGACCGACAGCGGATCCACGAGCAGCGAGAGCTGCGCGTCGACGCCGGCGGAGACCGCGTAGTCCCATGCAACCGCCACGACCTGTTGCTCCTCGTGGGGCTGGTCGAGCAGCTTCAAGAGCGTGGCGATGGCCGAGGCGAAGGAGAGCGCCAGCGCGAGCGAGCCCACGTAGCCGGGGCCTCGGCCGGGCAGCCTGCGGCCGATCAGGGCGATCGTCACGCAGCCCGCGAGCGGGAAGAGCAGCGTGCACCAGGCGAAGAGCTTGAGGCTGTTCATCCCTGGAGCTCCTGCATCTCGTCGACGTCGATCGGCAGCCGGCGGCGCTGCATCGCGACGATGACGCCGAGGCCGACGGTGACCTCACAGGCGGCAACGACCATGACGATGACCGCGAAGATCTGGCCGTCGTGGTTGCCGTGCATGCGGGCGAACGCGATCAGCGCGAGGTTGGCCGCGTTGAGCATGAGCTCGAGGCACAGCAGGATCACGAGCGGGCTGCGGCGCGTGAGCACGCCGGCGGCGCCGATCGAGAAGATCAGCGCCGAGACCGCCAGAAACCAGCCGATGTCCACCTACGTGCTCTCGGTCTCTGTCGGGGTCGCGGCCGCGGCCTCGGCGGGCGTCTGCGTGTTGACGGCCCTGCGCGGCAGCGACTGGCGCTCGCCGACGCCCTCGGCCATGGTCCCGGTGTAGGCCGGGCGCAGGATGTCCATCGCGCTGTAGCGCGCCTGCTCCTCGACCGCGGTCAGCCCACCGCGGCGGCGTGCGAGCACGACCGCTCCCACGGCGGCGATCAGCAGCAGGAACGAGGCGACCTCGAAGGGCAGCAGGAACTTCGTCAGCAGCAGCGTGCCAATCGCCTCCGGCGAGCCGAAGCTGTCGGGGGCGGGCGCTCCGTTGCTGTCGATCAGCTGCAGGCCCGAGCCGAGCGTCGCGACGCACAGCTCGATGAAGAGCAGGGCGCCGAAGACGATCGACAGCGCGCGCAGGCTGCTGCCCGCGCGTGGGCCGAGCGGTTCGTCCTGCCCGCCGACGTAGGCGACGACGAAGACGTAGAGGACCATGACCGCGCCGGCGTACACGACGACCTGCGCCGCGGCGACGAACTCCGCGCGCAGCAGCAGAAACAGCGCGGCGAGGCACAGCAGATGCGACACGAGCGCGAGCACGCTGTAGAACGGGTTGCGAACGGCGACTACGCCGATCGCCCCCGCAATTGCCCCGATCCCGGCCACGAAGAACAGCACCTCTCCCATGAACGGCGCAATCTATCCGTCCGGGCGCGATCGGGTACTCCTCCAGCAATGGGACGCGAGTCGGCCAGCTACTACCTCACGGTCCCGCCCGACAGCGCGGACGCGATCCTGCTCGCGCTACAGGAGGGCGGGGCGGAGCTCGTCGGGTCGCACCACACGTGGATCGACCTGCGCGTCTGCGACCCCAACCGCTACTGGGTCGACCTGCGCCTGCACCGCGCGCAGGAGGTTCTGCTCGAGGTGCGGATCGCGCTGACCAACGACGAGTGGTCGATCCGGGCGCCGCTGGAGGCCACACTGGCGGCGCTGCCGGCGGGAGCGGCCCAGAGCCAGCTGCGTGACGAGGACGGACAGGAGCTCGGCGCTCCCGCGGACGGCGGCTGGTCGATGCGCGTGGAAGGCGACTTCGGCCGGCGGCGGGCGGAGTTCGTCAAGCGCGTCGGCGACATCAACGCGCCGATCTCGGCCGACCACGTCTACATGTACATCCATCAGACCGGCATGCGGCGAGACGACGACGCCGAGCTGGAGTGGCACCGCGAGCGGGAGATCAGCAGGATCCAGGAGATGTGGGAGGGCGAGCCGCAGCTGCCCCCGGATCATCCTGACAACCGCTGAGGGGCGGAGCTACTCGCCCTCGTTGCGCAGCGGCGTGCGCTCGAGCGGCTCCTCGAGCAGCATCTCCTTCGTGAAGATCAGGTCCTGGCGGTTGTAGGCCGACATCTCGTAGTCGTGGCCCATCGTGATCGCGTCGAACGGGCATGCGACCTCGCAGTAGCCGCAGAAGATGCAGCGCGAGAGGTTGATCTCGTACACCGCCGCGTAGCGCTCGCCCGCGCTGACGCGGTTCTCGGGGGTGTTCTCCGCAGCGACGACGCGGATGCAGTCCGCGGGGCAGGCGGCCGCGCACAGCGAGCAGCCGACGCACTTCTCGAGGCCCGTGTCCTCGAAGCGGTGCAGCCGGTGGCGGCCGCGAAAGCGCGGGTAGACCGGGACCTTCTCCTCCGGATAGGAGATCGTCTTCGGCCCTTCGAAGAGGCGCGCCATCGTCGTCTTCAGCCCGCGCAGCGTCTCGCCGAACGCTCGGTACGTACCGCCCGCGGCGCCCGGCTGCGGGGCGCGCTGCACGACGATCATGTCGTCACCAGGAGTCCAGGAAGAACTCATGAAGCTGCCACCACCACGATTGCGGTCACCAGTGCGTTGGCCGTCGCCAGCGGCAGGAGGACCTTCCAGCCGAAGCTCATCAGCTGGTCGTAGCGCAGCCGCGGCAGGGTCGCGCGGATCCACA
>DATLNO010000245.1:0-8745 GCA_035536715.1 Solirubrobacteraceae bacterium | reverse complement strand
CCATCGAAGGCGCATGGGCCGTGAGCGGCGCCCGCGGCGATCATCCACTCGACCCAGTCGTCGAGCATGTCGAGCGTGACCGCCGTGGGCTGCGTGGTCCCGATGACGATCCACGCCCGATCCGGCTCGGCACCCTCCTCGCCGGGGCGTCTGCGCGCCTCGACCTCGTAGTCCGTCTCCGCGTCCAGGAACTCCACGAGCTCCTGCGCCTCGGGCTCCCCGGGCGCGAGGTAGACGAAGCCCAGCCGCAGCTCGGAGTCGGGCTCGAGATGCTCCTGCACGCCGGCCCAGACCTCGCGATTCGTGCGCAGCTGCAGCGCCAGAAGCTGGTCGTACCATTCCGCCATCCGATGATCTTCCTGCACCGCCGAACATCTCGTAGCCACGCGTCGCATTCTCAAGATCCATCGCGTTTTCCCGCCGGTGGGCGCTCGGTGCTGATCCACTCGTCCATCCGCTGCCACCAGTCGCCCAGCCACGTGATCCGGCCCGCCTCCTCGGGCGGCACGTCGGCGGCCGCAACGTGCCACATCCTGATGTCGATGTCGTCGTCGAGTGGCAGCCCGCGCCACAGGTCGACAACGGTGCTGAGGTCCTCGAGTCCGGTGTGCGCGACGAGCACGACGTCGGCGGTCGGACAGCCTTCGAGCGCCGCCAGCACGCCGCCGGAGCGCGGCGCGAGCAGATGATCGAGCTCGCGCGCGCGCCGCGCCTCCTCGTAGCGACCGAGCTCCTCGAGCTTGGCGATCGAGCGGCGGCGGCGATGCTCGGTGAAGTTGCCGCCCTCGGGGAAGATCACGAGGGCGTCGTCGGCGTCCATCCCCGTCGCGAGCCTGGCGATCTCCGCGACGGCGCGCTCCCGCGGATGCGACGCGGAGACGAAGTGCGCCGGCAGCCGGTTGAGCAGGATGTCGGCGAGCGGGTCCCACTGCAGTGCGTCCTTGAGCACGATCCGCGGCTGGCGTCGCTCGGCGTTCATGAGCTGGTGCATCAGCAAGAACGAGTCGCCCGGTCCGGCGTGCCGCGAGAGGACGATCAGCGGGACGGGCGGCAGCGGTGGCGGCGCTGAGCCGTGGACCTCGATCCGCACCTTGAACGCTCTGCGCGCTGTGAGCATGAGCACGCGCAGGAACCATGCGGCCAGCCGGTAGTGCGCGTCCTGCATGCGCGGCGAATCGATCCGGCGGCCGAACCCCGCCGCCAGCCACAGCATGCCGAGCACGGCGAGCACGAGTGTCTCGAGCGCGAGGTACACGAGCGCGAACATCAGCACCCGCAACGCACGCCGCCGCCCGGGCAGAAACGGCGACGCGATTGCCGCGGCCATCACCAGCAGGGGGATCGTCGTGAAGACGAGCAGCGCGACGAGCACGACCAGTACCGGAAAGACCACGCGGCGCACGAGACGGGGCACGGGCATCGGGCTCAGTCCCCCGCCCTACGCAGGTACGCGGCGGTCGCGCGCTGCGCGCGCTCGATGCTGCCGGTGACCCGCGTCGTGTCGCGGTAGCGCAGCTGTGAAGGGTCGGTGTAACTCAGCGGCTCCTCGCGCCCGGTCGGGAGCACGTGCACGGTGACGCCGTCAGGGACGCGCGCCATGTCCTCGACGAAACGGTGACGGCGACTGATCTCGAAGGCGACGAGCGCGACCTCCCAGGGCCAGCGCGGCCGCTGCAGCGGCGCTTCGATGCGCCCGACGTGCAGCACGTAGACCGTGCGCGCGCCGAGCTCGATGGCGCGGCCGAGCGGGATGCTGTGGACGAGGCCGCCGTCGAAGTGGTGCTCGCCGTCGATGCGGACCGGCGGCAGCAGTCCTGGGACCGCGCAGGAGGCGAGGATCGCGGGAATGAGCGCGCCGCTGTCGAACCAATGCGCGGCGGCCCGCTCGACGCTGGCCGCGACGCACTGAAAAGGGACTTCGAGCTCCTCGAACGTCGGCGGCAGCCGCTCGGAGAGCTGGCGCCGCAACGGCACGGGCGAGTGGATGTGCGTGCGGCTGCGGGCCAGCCGCGCGAGTCGGCCCAGCAGCGGTCCGCCAAAGGTGTCCTCTGACGCAATCCCGCGCCAGAGCACGCCGAGCGTCTGCACCTGCTCGACCGTCGGGTTGGCCGCGATCACCGCGCCGTTGATCGCGCCGACCGAGCTTCCGACGACGAGATCTGGGCGGATGCCGGCCTCCATCAGCGCGGCCAGCATCCCCACTTCCGCGGCGCCCAACATGCCCCCGCCGCCGAGGACGAACGCGGTGCAGGGCTCGGGCGTCGTCATCGCGCAGAGGCTACGGCCCGGGTCGGGGCTACGAGCGAGTGGCCGTCGCCGGGCACGCCGGTACGCTGCGCGGCGATGCGGATCGAGGGAGCAGGCGCGCTGGTCGTCGGGGGCGCCTCCGGGCTGGGCGAGGCCACCGCGCGCGCGCTGCACGAGCACGGCGCGCACGTCGTCATTGCCGACCTCGACGCCGAGCGAGGCGCCGCCCTCGCCGCGCAGCTCGGCGCACGCGCGCGGTGCGCCGCCGCCGACGTGACCCGGCCCGAGCAGCTCGAGCCGGCGATCGCGCTCGCGGCGCAGGCGCCCGGCGGCCTGCGGATCTCGGTGCACTGCGCGGGCATCGGCCACGCCGAGCGGATCGCCCGCAGCAAGGGCCCGCACCGCCCCCAGACGTTCGAGCAGGTGATCGCGGTCAACCTCTTCGGCACCTTCCATGCGCTGCGGCTGGCCAGCGCGGCGATGCTCGCCAACGAGCCCGCCGAGAACGGGGAGCGCGGTGTCATCGTCAACACCGCCTCGATCGCCGCCTACGACGGGCAGATCGGGCAGGTCGCCTACGCGGCGTCCAAGGGCGGCGTCGTCGCGCTGACCCTGCCCGCCGCCCGTGACCTCGCCGCCTCCGGCATCCGCGTCTGCGCGATCGCTCCGGGCATGTTCGACACGCCGCTGCTCGCCGGGCTGCCGGCCGACGCACGCACGCAGCTGGCGGCGTCGATCCCCTTTCCCACGCGCCTCGGCGAGCCGAGCGAGTTCGCCGCCCTGGCCTGTCATATCGCCGAGAACCGGATGCTCAACGGCGCGGTGATCAGGCTCGACGGCGCGCTGCGGATGGCGCCGCGCTGATGTTGCGGCTGCGGGCGCCTCGGCGCGACGAGTCCGAGGCCGTGCACGCCGTCATCGCCGCGCGTAGCGCTCTCGCCTCGGAGCGTGTCGCGCAAGTGTTCGCACACAACAGTGGTGCGACCTGCCCGTCGATCACGCCTTCTTCATCGATGCCGTCTGACCGGCGCCCACCCACAGCGACGCCCCACACGGCGCGCCACCGCGGGAACCGCTGCGCTCGCTGGTCTAGGGGATGCCGGGAGACCAGACCATGCGCGCGTCCGGCTCGCGTTCCTCGTTGCCGGCGCCGTCGGTCGTCTCGGCCATCTGGAAGCCGTGCGCCTCGTAGAACGCGACTGCGGCGCGGTTGCGCTGAAACACCCACAGGTCGAGCCCCGCGGGGCGCAGCGCCTGGGCGTGGCGCAGCAGCAAGCTGCCGATGCCGCGGCGCCAGGCGACCGGCGCGACGTAGAGATGCTCGACGCAGGCCGCGCCGAGCACGATGAACCCGATCACGGTCCGGTCCTCGACCGCCACGGTCGCTGCGCCGCCGGTGATCAGGCCGCCGAAGAAGTCGCGATCCTCGGCGTCCGTGTGGAGGACGGGAACAAATCCGAGCGCCGCCGCGCGCGCGGACTGAAAGACGTCGACGATCGCGCCGACGTCGGACGCCTGCGCGCTTCGAAGATGGGGCAGATTGCTCATGAAAACCCTGACGCGCACGCCGTACCGACATACGACCTCGAGCACCGTAGTGAACGCAGAGCCGCGCTCGGGCTCGGAGCGGTCGATCGCCTTTGACGAGCGCCGGCGTTTCGCGGGGCCCGTGCACCGTTGCGCGGCTACGCTCGCCGGAGCAATGGCCGAACCCCTCTCCCCCAGCCGATCGCTCCTCGCTGGCGGCCGAGCTCGGCCCCGTGAACATGGCGGTCGGCGGCCTGCTGAGCTTCGAGGACGGCCCGGGGGGATGCGCTACGACGAGGTCGTCGCCCGCGTCGAGAACCGCCTGCACCTCGTGCCGCGCTACCGCCAGCGCCTGCAGAGGCGGCGGCGGGCTTGGGCAACCCGGTCTGGGTCGACGACCACGACTTTGACATCCGCTGGCATGTCCGCCGCGCCGTGCTGCCCGAACCCGGCGGCGACCCGGAGCTCGCCGAGCTCGTCGGCCGCGAGATGTCGCGGCGCCTGGACCGCACGCGACCCCTGTGGGAGCTGACCGTCGTCGAGGGGCTCGCGGGCGACCGCGCAGCCCTGCTCGCCAAGATGCACCCCGCGCTCGTGGACGGCGTCGCGGCGGTCGACATCGGCACCGTCCTGCTCGATCCCTCCGAACAGCCGCTGGACATCGCCGCCCCCGACGAGCCGTGGGAGCCGCGCGCCTACGATCGCACGCGCCACCTGGCGCGGCTCGCGGCCACGCCCGTCGTGCGGGCGCAGAAGCTGCTGCTCGACAGCGCGACGCGCGCGCTGTCGCCCGACCCGCGGCGCGCCGCGGGCGACATCTGGAGCGACGGAGCTGCTCGTCGAGCTCGCCAAGCTGCGCCCGTCGGCGCCGATGTCACCGCTCGACACTTGGGCCTGGGGGCCGAACCGCCGGTTCGCGTTCGCCGGGGCCTCGCTCGCCGACCTCAAGCGCGCCGGCAAGGCCGAGGGCGCCACGGTCAACGACGCGTTGCTGGCGGCGGTCGCCGGCATGCTGCGCCGCTACCTGGAGCACGCCGGCCGGCCGACCGACCAGCCGCTCGTCGCGCTCGTGCCCGTGAGCGTCCGCAGGAGCGGCGAGGAGGGCGGCAACGCGATCTCGACGGTGCGCGTGGACCTGCCCGTCGACGAGGCCGACCCGCGCGAGCGGATCGCGCGGATCCATCAGTCGATGACGGCGATCAAGAGTCCGCCGCGATCCGCGCGGGGGCGCTGCTGGTCGGCGCGAGCGGCTGGGCGCCGCCGCTCGTCTCCTCGACGCTCGCCCGCGCCACCGGCGGCCTGCGCGCGTTCAACGTCGTCGTCTCCAACGTCCCCGGGCCGCAGCAGCCGTTCTGGCTCAACGGCTGTCGGTTGCTGGTGGTCCACCCCGCGGTGCCGCTCAATCCCGCGACGCAGGCCTCACCGTTGGCATCATCAGCTACGCCGGGACGGTCTGCTTCGGCCTGCTCGCCGACCGCGATCTCGACCCACCGCTCGAGGTGGCGAGCGACGGGCTGCGGGCGGCGCTGGAGGAGCTCGCCTCGCCTTGACGGGCAGGCGACCGCCGGCATCGCGGCGTAGCGCAGGGTCCGCGTCAGCGGTACGGTCACCGCCATGAGCCCCCACGCGGTCAAGACGGCGCTCGGCGTCGCGAGCCTGACGCAGACCGCCAGCGGCCAGGGCGGCTCCGGAACATCGACCACGCCGACCACGCCGACGACCTCGACGACCGCCACGACGACCACGCCGAAGGCGACGCCCAAGCCCAGCGGCACGATCACGGTCACCAGCGACACCGGTGACTGCCGGGGCGTCAAGGGCACCGGCACGATCAGGGGCACGAGCCAGGATGGCCTCACCTCGGCGCCGACGGAGAAGCTGACGCTGGCGTTCCCGCCTGTCGTGGGCTGAGCCCTCGACACGGCCGAAGGGCGCCCGCGCGGGCGCCCCTCGCTAGCGTCTGGCCGATGAATCGAACGGTCGCGCCGGGCCTGCTGCCGACGATCGCCGGCATCGCGGCCGCGCTGCTGGTGGCGCTGCTCGTCCTCGGCTCCGCGGACGGGCGTGACGCGGGCGCCGCGCACGCTGTCGCGAACACCGCTGCAGTCAGCCGCCAGGCCGTCCCGATCCTCATGTACCACGCGCTGCGCACGGCGCCCGCGGGCACGCGCTCCCCCGCCCTGTTCGTCAGGCCGCGCGAGTTCGCCGCGCAGGTCCGCGCGCTGCGCCGCTCGGGCTACCGCGCGGTGACCCTGCAGCGCGTCTGGGATGCCTGGCACGGCCGCGCGAAGCTGCCCCGCAAGCCGGTCGTGTTCTCCTTCGACGACGGTTACGAGAGCCAGGTCAGGGTCGCGCTGCCGCTGCTTCGCCGTGAGCGCTGGCCGGGCGTCCTGAACCTTGCGCTGGACTGGGTCGACGACCTCGGCGGCGACGATGCGGTGCGGCGCCTGATCGCCGCCGGCTGGCAGATCGACGGGCACTCGAGCACGCACCCCGACCTGACGCGGGTGCCGGCCGCCCGGCTCGCCGACGAGACCGCCGGTGCCCGCGCCGAGCTGCAGGCGCGCTTCGGCGTGCCGGTGAACTTCTTCGCCTATCCGTCCGGCCGTTACGACACGCGGGTCGTCGCCGCGGTCCGCGACGCCGGCTACCTGGCCGCGACGACGGTCAGACGCGGTCTCGCCCGCCCGGGCGACCCGTACGCGCTCGCGCGTCTGCAGGTCAGCGGGGGCTTGGGCGCGGCGGGCCTGCTGCGCCGCCTGCGCGAGCTGCGTTAGCTGCACGTCCCGAGCGGGGTGTTCAGGTGGCTGATCGTTGGTGGTCGCGCTGCGCGCGCGGTGAGGGCGCGCCGTGTTGGTGCACAACATCGATGAAGGAGTGGCATCTGTGCGTCCGCCGTGGCGAGGAGCGGAGGGCGCTCGACGGTCTCACGGACGCCGCCGCTGATGCGGAACCGGTGAACGGGCGCTCGTGGCGGTCCCCGCGGGCCGATCGTGGCTCGGCGCCACCGGCGTCGCCACGGTCGTGACGCGCCGGGTGCGGATATCGCACCTGGCGCGCCAGGATCACGGCGCGGAGAACGGTCCTGGCGCGGAAGGTGCGGATATCGCCCGCGACGCGCCACGATCACCGCATCGCAGGACCGAGGACGGACGCGGCCCGAAACCCGCGTCCCTTCATCGATGCTGTACCCAAGGGGCGCAGCAGCACACCTGCGCCAGCCCCGATCTCCGGCGCCCGGCCGACACCCGCGCGCTCGGCCGCAGGTCCCGGCGCCGCCGCCCGGCGGCGCCCCACGAACCACGTGCTCAGGACCACACCTGGCGCCTCGCGGTTGGCGGCGTGTCGGGGCGAACCGCGGCCCGGGTGGTCGCTCCGCTCAGTTCGTCAGGCGCTCGACGAGCATCGCCTGGCCCATGCCACCGGCGACGCACATCGACTCGATCCCGTAGCGCCCGTCGACGGCATCGAGGCCGTTGAGCAGCGTCGTCATGATCCGTGCGCCGGTGCTGCCGAACGGGTGACCGAGGGCGATCGCGCCGCCGAACGGGTTGAGCTTCTCCTCGTCGATCCCGAGCTCGTCGCGGCAGGGCACGATCTGCGCCGCGAATGCCTCGTTGATCTCGACGATGTCGATGTCGTCCATCGACATGCCGGTCTGCGCGAGCAGCGCCTGGATCGCCGGGATCGGCCCGAGGCCCATGAGCTCTGGACGGATCGCCGCGACCGTGGACGCGATGATCCGCGCCCGCGGCTCGAGGCCGAGCGACGCGGCTTTCGCGGCGGACACGACGAGGACGGCAGCCGCGCCGTCGTTGAGCGGGCAGGCATTGCCGGCCGTGACGGTCCCGCTCTCGGGATCGAACACCGGGTTGAGCGCGGCGAGCTTCTCCATCGTGGTGTTGGGCCGCGGGCCGTCATCCTTGGTCAGCTCGCCGCCGGCGGGCAGCGCGACGCCGACGATCTCCTTGTCGAAGTGGCCGGACTCCTGCGATGCGACGGCGCGTGTCTGGGAGATCAGCGCCCATTCGTCCTGTGCCTCGCGGCTGACATTGCAGCGCACGGCGACCTTCTCGGCCGTCAGACCCATCGGGATGTAGACGTCGTAGGCCGAGCCCTCGGAGCCGTCGAGCTGCGGGTGCTTGGCCTCCTCGGGGATGCCCGCGCCCAGCCCGGCGCGTGATACGGCCTCGACGCCGGCGGCGATGTACTGGTCGCCCTCGCCGGCCTTGATCGCGTGAAAGGCCATGCGCAGCGTCTGCAGCGAGGAGGCGCAGAAGCGATTGACGGTGCAGGCGGGGACATGGTGGCCCAGGCCTGCGACGAGGGAGGCGTTGCGGCCGATGTTGTAGGCCTGCTCGCCGACGGCGGATGCGGCGCCCATCATCACGTCGTTGGTCTGGGCGAAGTCGACGCCGGGATTGCGCGCGATGAGCGCGCGCAGCGGGGTGGCCGCGAGCTCGTCGGCTCGAACGCCGACGAGCGATCCCTTGAACGCGCGGCCGATCGGTGTGCGGACGGCGTCCACGATCACTGCTTCGGGCATTGTGGTGCTCCTCGACTTGGTCGGTTGTGCCCCCGGCGGTCGCACTCCACGGGCGTCTCTTTCACACCGGCGTCACACTCGCCGGAGCCTTCCTGCGAGGGTTATATCAGACTGGTTGACTAGCCAGTCAGCACCACCTGACAATGCGTCAAGTCCTCCATACGTCCGCCGTCCCCCGCCGGGTACTGGACATCTTGGCGGGCCCGCCGATGAAGTCCACATGGTTCAGGCTCTCCCACGACTTCTTCGCCGCGCAGGGCTCGCCTCGGCCCTCGCGCTCACGATTGCGACACCGGCCCACGCGGCGCTGCAGCTCCCCGGCGTCTCCCTCGTCTCGGGCCTGCCGCCGATCTCGAACATCATCTCCGTCCCCGGGCTGCCGAACGCGCCGGCGATCGTCCAGATCCCGCCGGCCCCGCTGCCGT
>DATLNO010000244.1:0-7672 GCA_035536715.1 Solirubrobacteraceae bacterium | reverse complement strand
CTGGGGAAGGGCAACGGCAAGGGCGAGATCTACGTTCTGGAGATGGGCGAGCCCGTGAAGATCCTCGATCTGGCGCGGACGATGATCGAGCTCTCCGGGCTTGACCCGGACCGCGACATCGCGATCGAGGTCGTCGGCCGGCGCGCCGGCGAGAAGCTTCACGAGGAGCTCTTCAACCCCTACGAGCGGCCCCAGCCGACACCCGCCGAGAAGATTCTGCGCGCCGAGCGCGAGGCCCGCCCGCCGCAGGTCGTTGATGAGATGTTCGACCAGATCGGCCTGCTCGTCCTGGAGGGCGACGCGGCCGGTCTCGCTGCGAAGGTGTCGGAGCTGTCCGCGATTTCGGACGTCGCTCCTACTAGGATCCCTCGATCTGAGCCGGAGGCCGCTGTGATTTCTGCCGAAGACCGACCGATGAGTGACGGCGCGCAGTCGTGAGCGCGACGATGATCGCCGCCTCCGCGGGGGACGTCGTCCAGCAGATCGGCTCGTACGCCGGCTACGCCTCGATCATCGGGCTGGGCATCCTCGCGCTGCTGTACTTCACGCAGGCGCGGGAAGTCAAGCGGCTGCGCGAGTGGGCGGGCCGCGCGCCCGAGCGCGCCGCCGAGCTCGAGGAGCGCGTCCAGGCCGACGCCCAGAAGCGCGTCGTGGCGCAGCCGCTCGCACCGGCGTCGGCAGCCGGGGCCCAGTCTGCCGAGGCGCGCGCGCAGGCCGCGACGGCGGCCGTCTACGCGAGCGTCGGCGCCCAGCCGCCCGGTGCTTCGCCACCGCCGGGCCAGCTCGCACGGACCGTCCCGGCCCCTGGCTCGGTCCCGGCCGCGGCGGTCCCGGGCTCGGTGCCTGCCGCCGCGGCGCCCACCGCATCGGCCGCGACGCAGACACCACCGGCGGCGACAGTCGCACCCGCACCCACGCCGACACCCGCGCCGGGTGCCTCGCCCGTCGGACGGCCGATCGTGACCGCCACCCCTGGACCGCCGGCCACGTCCCCCGCTGCGGTCGCGGGCGCCGCCGCCGCCTCCCGCACGATCAGCACGCCCAACGGCTCGACGAACCAGGACACCCACGAGTCCGCCGCCGCGCGCCCGGAGCCGCTGCCCGTTCCGCCGCCGCCGAGCCCGTTCCAAGACGCTGACGTGAGCGACGAGGGGGGCCTCTTGGGCGGCCTCTCGCCCGCCCGGGTCGCCATGATCCTCGGCGGTGCCGTCGCAACGGTCGTCGTCGCCGTCGTGCTGATGCTCGTCCTCACCGGCGGGGAGGACACGCCGACGCCGCAGAACAGCATCGGCGACACGCCCGCGGCGCAGCCGCCCTCGAGCGATTCGGATTCGTTGGGCGCGGGCTCTGGTGCGGGCTCCGGTGGGGCCTCCTCCTCCGCGCTGACGAGCGCCGAGCGCCGCGCGACGGACATCGCCGTGCTCAACGGAACGACGCAGACGGGCCTTGCGCGTGCCGTCGCGAACAAGATCCAGGAGGACGGCTTCACGATCGTCGGCGTCGACACGAACGCCGATCAGAGCGTGCCGACGACGATCGTCTCCCACACCGGCGACAACGAGCCCGCCGCGCTGGCCGTCGCGAAGGTGATGGGGATCGACAGGGGCTCCGTGCAGGCAGCCGATGCGAACACGGCGGCCGCCGCGAGCGCCGACGTCATCGTCATCGTCGGCTCCGACCAGATCGAATAAGGGTCCGCCGTGCGCCGCTCGCTCGACGGAACCTGAGCTCACAGGGGGACTCCGGTTGGCCGCCCCGAATGAGGTTCTGCTCGTGCGCCACGGGGAGACCGACGACAACGCGGCCGCTCGCTTCCAGGGCCGCCGGGACACGCTGCTCAACGAGCGCGGTCGCGAGCAGTCGCGGGCGCTCGCGGAGAGCCTGCGCGGGGAGGGCTTGCGGGCGCTGTACACGAGCCCGCTGCAGCGCGCCGGCGCGACCGCGCAGATCGTCTGCGACCTGCTCGGCCTCGAGGCGATCGTCGACGCGCGCCTGATGGAGGCCGACGCCGGCGACTGGTCGGGGCGCATGATCGCCGACGTCATCGCCGAGAATCCGCAGGCCTGGCAGCGCTGGCGCCGCGCGGACCCCACCTTCCGCTTTCCCGGCGGCGAGTCGGTCGCCGAGCAGGCGGCGCGCGTGTGGGCGGCGCTGGCCGAGGTCGCGGCGGGGCCGCTGCCGGCGCTCGTCGTCACCCACGGCGGCTCGATCCGCGCGGTCGGAGCGATCCAGTGGGCGGGTGCGACGGGTTCGAGCGTCGCCAACTGCGCGATCTTTCGGTTGCCGGCGGTGAGAGCCGCGCCGAGTAAGCGAACGTGACCGCGCCCGCCCGCATCGTCTTCGCGCTGCTCGTCTGCGCGACGTTCGGGGCGTTCTTCGCCGCCCAGGAGCTCAAGAGCACGCCGCCGCTGGTGCAGGACGTCACCCGCCAGTCGCCGTACTTCTCGCCCAACCGGGACGGGCGCTTCGACCGCGCGCGGATCTCGTTTCGGCTCAAGCGCGCCGACGAGGTCACGGCGACGGTCATCAACGCCGACGGCGACCCGGTGCGACGGCTCGTCGACGGCCGGCGCCTAGGGGCAAAGCAGCGGCTGCGGCTCGTCTGGGACGGGACGGACGGGCGCGGGCGCGGCGTCACCGACGGCACCTATCGCATCCGCGTGAACCTGCGCCGCCAGGGCCGGGCGATCGTGATCCCGCGCAACATCAATAAGGACACGACCCCGCCGAAGGTGCTCGTCACGTCGATCGGGCCCGTCAACAAGCCCGGTGCCGAGCTGCTGCCGACCGACAGCGGCGAGCCAGCGCGTGTCTCCTTCCTGGCGCCGGGGCGGCGCAAGGAAATCGTCGTCTTCCGCACCGACGTGCGCCCGCTGAAGGCGGTCTTCG
Organism: Solirubrobacteraceae bacterium; assembly: GCA_035536715.1. GTDB lineage: Bacteria > Actinomycetota > Thermoleophilia > Solirubrobacterales > Solirubrobacteraceae > CADCVQ01. The sequence goes on along the minus strand of DATLNO010000244.1, from coordinate 4,783 downwards.
ACACGCCGGTCTCACTCGACGACGACGCGACGAGCTGGGAGTGGGACGGGACCGCCGCAGGACGTCGCGTCGCTGCCGGTACGTACCTCGTCGTCGTGAGCGCGCGCGACCGCGCGGGCAACATCGGCAACTCCGCGGAGCTGCCGCCGCGCTTCGAGTACGGGCGTCCGCTACCCGGCCGCGGCGGGATCACCGTGCGCTACCTGCGCGCCCGGGCCCCGGCGGCGCCGGTCTTCGCGGGCGAAGACGCGCTCGTCGCCGTCGAATCGGCAGGAGCGCGCTTCACGTGGAGCGTCCGGCGCGTCGGCTCGAGCGCGATCCGCAAGCGCGGCAGCGGCACCCGCTCGCGCCGTGTGCGCTTCGTCGCGCCCGGCGGCAAGTCTGGCCTGTACCTCTTCGAGCTGCACACGCGCAATCGCCGCACCGCGACCCCACTCGTCGTGCAGTCACAGCAGCAGCGCGACGTGCTCGTCGTCCTGCCGGTGACGACCTGGCAGGGCCGCAACCCGGTCGATGACGACGGCGACGGCCGGCCGAACACGCTGAACGCCGGGCTGGCGACGCGCGTGCTCGGGCGCCCGTTCGTCAACGACGGTCTGCCGGCGCAGATCAAACGCCACGAGGCATTGCTGCTGTCCCAGCTCGACCGCGAGGGCCGCCGCTACGACATGACGACCGACGTCGCCCTCGCGCGCGGCGAGGGGCCGGGGCTCGCCGGGCACCGCGGCGTGATCATCCCGGGCGATGCGCGCTGGCTCGACGACCGCGCCGCACGGGCGCTGCGCACCTTCGTGCGCGAGGGCGGCACCCTCTTCTCCGCCGGCATCGGCTCGCTGCGGCGCAGCATCACGCTGACGCCGGGCGGCCGCGCGATCACGCCCACGCTGCCGACCGAGCGCGATCTCTTCGGCGCCCGCCTGCGCTCTGTCGCACAGGAGCCCGTGACGCTCGTCAACGTCGCCGACGAGGTCGATCTGTTCGCGGGCACGACCGGGCAGTTCTCCGGCATCACCGCGTTCGAGCAGACGCTCGACGTGCGCGGCACGGACCCGATCGCCGCCGCGGCGGCGACGCCGGACTCCCCGCCACGGCAGGTGATCGTCGCCTCGCGCTTCGGCCAGGGCCTCGTGATCCGGACGGGTTTGCCGGACTTCTCGCTGCGCCTGAAAAAGAGCACCGAGTTCGCCGAGCTGCTCGATCGCATCTGGACGCTGCTGCGCAAGCCGCGATGATCGCCACCGTCACCACTCTCGGCGACCTCGCGCAGACAGCGGGCGTCATCGCTGCCGCGTTGCTTGCAGCGGTCGTCCTGCTGCACCGCTCGCCACGGGCGCGCGCGGCGGCGATGCTCGCCGCCCTCGTTCTCACGCCCGTGCTGCTCGTCGCCAACATCTGGTCGACGCCGCAGTTCGAGCCGCTGCGCGAGCGCCCGCTGCTCGCCCTCGCCGCCGGCGGATGTGCCCTCGCGATGCTCGCGCTGGGCGCGTTCGCGATCCAGCACCGCCCCGAGCTGCTCGCGCTGGGCGCCACGGCGACGCTGCCGTTTCGGGTGCCGATCGAATCGGGCGGCGACACCGCGAACCTGCTCGTCCCGCTGTACCTCGTGATCGCCGCCGGCGCGCTCGCCTACGCGATGCCGCGGCTGCGCGCGCCGCGCGGTCTCGATGACGTCGCACCCGACGAGGGCGGGTACCCGCGCGGCCTGCTCGACTGGCTACTGGCGGGCGCGATCGTGCTCTACGCCGTGCAGGCGTCGTACTCGAGCGACTTCGACGGGGCTCTGTCGCAGACGATCTTCTTCTACGTGCCGTTCGCGCTGCTCTACGCCCTGCTCGTGCGGATGGACTGGACCCGGCAACTCGCCGCTCGCTGCCTGATCGTGCTGGTCGTGCTGGCGGTGGCGTTCGTCGGGATCGGCTTCGTCGAGTACGCCCAGCGCACGCTGTTGCTCAACCCGAAGGTCATCAGCTCCAACCAATTCGAGTCGTACTTCCGCGTCAACTCGCTGTTCTTCGACCCCAACATCTACGGCCGCTTTCTCGTGATCGTGATGCTCGGGCTCGCCGCGATCCTGCTGTGGCGTCGCCGCGCGCCGATCGTGGCCGGCGTCGCCGCCGGCCTCGCGCTGCTGTGGGCCGGCCTCGTGCTGACGCTGTCGCAGTCCTCGTTCACCGCGCTGCTGGCGGGCCTGATCGTGCTCGGCGCGCTGCGCTGGGGAACGGGGCGCGCCATGGCGGTCGTCGCCGCGTTCGCGGTCGCGGGGGCGATCGTCGTGTTCGGCGCGCCGGGCGCCGTCGGGCTCGACGGCTCGGCCGACAACGTCTCGAGCGGGCGCTGGTCGCTCGTGAAGGGCGGCATCGAGCTGGCGGGCGAGCGCCCGGTGCAGGGCTGGGGCTCGGCCGCGTTCAAGCAGGAGTTCCGCGAGCAGGAGAAAGCCTCCAGCGAGCGCGCGTCGGCCGCGTCGCACACGATCCCGATCACCATCGCGGCAGAGCAGGGCCTCGGCGGACTGGCGCTCTATCTCGCTCTGATCGGTGTCGCGATCGCCACGCTGCTGCGCGGCGCGCGCCGGTCGATCGCGCGCGCGGCAACCGCCGCTGCGTTCGTCGCTCTCGTCGTTCACACCTTGCTCTACGCCGCGTTCCTCGAGGATCCGCTGGCGTGGGCGCTGCTGGCGGTCGGCGCGGCGCTGCGCCAGCCCGAGACCGAGCCGGAGCCGTGAGGGAGCGCCTGGCGCTTGCCGCGCTCGCGCTCGCTGCCGTGCTGGCGTGGGCGCTCATCCCGACGTATCCCGACTACGACGCGTACCACCACCTCGTCTGGGGCCGCGACCTGCTGCAGGGGGCCGCTCCGGGGTTCGAGGACTATGCGGCGCCGACCCAGCATCCGCTGTACCTCGCGCTCGGCGCGCTGCTGTCGCTGGCAGGGGAGTTCGGCGACCGGTTGCTGGTGCTCGTGACGATCCTCAGCCTCGTCGCGCTCACGGCCGGCGCCTACGCGCTCGGCAAGGCGCTCTTCAACTCCGCCGTCGGGATCGCGGGGGCGGTCTTCGTCGGGTCGAGCTTCGCGCTCGCGCTGTACGCGGTGCGGGCCTTCGTCGACGTGCCCTTCCTCGCGCTCGTCATCTGGGCGGCTGCGCTGGAGGCAGGCTCCCCTCGCCGCGGGCTCGCCCCGATGGCTCTGCTCGTGGCAGCCGGGCTGCTGCGCCCCGAGGCGTGGGTCCTGGCGGGGCTGTATTGGCTGTGGTGCCTTCCGGGGCGGGCGCTGCGCGAGCGAGGGACGCTGTTCGCCCTTGCCGCCGCCGCCCCCGTGCTGTGGGCGCTGGTCGACGTCGCCGTCACCGGCGATCCGCTCTTCAGCCTGCACTCCACGAGCGACCTTGCGGCGTCGCTCGGCCGCGAGCGCGGTCTGGCCAACGTGCCCACGTCGTTCGTGACGTTCCTCGCGGATCTCGCCCGCCCGCCGGTCGCGCTCGCCGGCGCGGTCGGCCTCGTGCTCGCGGTACGCCGCTTCGGCGCGCGCCGGATGGTGATCCCGCTGGCGCTCGCGGGCACCGGCCTGATCACGTTCGTCGCGATCGGCATCGCCGGGCTGTCGCTGATCCCGCGCTACCTCACGCTGCCCGCGGTCGCGCTGTGCGTGCTCGCCGGCTACGCGGTGCTCGGCTTCACGACGCTGGATGCCGGCCCGGAGCGCGAGCGCTGGCGGCGCCTGGCGATCGGCGCCCTGGCGGTGGGGATCGCATTCCTGGCCGTCAAGGCCGCGAGCTTCGGGCGGCTGTACGACGAGCTGCGGTTCATCGACCGCACGCACGACGAGCTCGCGGGACTGCTGGCCGAGCCGCGCGTTCTCGTGGGGATGCGCTGCGGCGCGCTCACCTTCCCGACCTACCGTCTCGTGCCCGACGCGCGCTGGCAACTGAACGCCGATGCCGGGGCGATTCACACCCGCGCGGGGAACCGCGCGCCCGGCGCGGTCGCCGTCTACGTCACCGGCGACGACAAGTTCGAGCGGCGCTTCGGCCGTGCGGATGGCGTCTCGCGCGCGACGAACCGCCCGCCACGACGGCGGCCCGCCGTCGTGCACGGGCCGTTCGCCGCCTATGACGTATGTGGCGTGCGAGCGCGCTAGTCTCGCGGTCGATGTTGTCCGAACTCTGGAGGCCGCTGGCCATCCTCGGCACGTTCCTCGTGATCGTGATCATCGTCCTGGTCCTGCTGTTCAGCGGCGGCGGCGACGACGAGCCGTACGTCACCCCCGAGGTCGCCACCCCGACGTCGACGATCGCGGCCGAGGAACTGGACCCTGATGCCAAGCCGCCGAACCCCGATTCCGAGCCCGTCGCCGGCAAGGACCTCGAAGTGGGCGACTGCCTGTCCGACGCGACCGCGACGACCACCCTCGTGACGACCTTCGACAAGATCGACTGCGACAAGGCGCACGACGGCGAGGTCTTCACGATCATCAAGCTGCCCGACGCCGCCAAGTACCCCGGCAAGAAGGTCGTCACCGGCAAGGGCCAGCGCGGCTGCCGCGCGCGCCTGCGGCGTCAGGCGACGAACAAGGCGTTCAGAGACCCGCGGCTGGGCTACAAGTTCGTCTATCCGACGCAGCAGAGCTGGGCCCAGGACGATCGCGAGATCTCATGCCTGGCGACGTTCAGGAAGTCGCGCAAGACGCGGCTCGCGCAGCGCTCCGCCGCGTCCTAGTGTCGGGCGGGCGCCCGGCGATGTGGCCTGGCGCAGGTGTGGTGCTGCGCTTGCGCACAGCATCGATGAAGGAT
>DATLNO010000243.1:0-2550 GCA_035536715.1 Solirubrobacteraceae bacterium | reverse complement strand
GCGTTTTCGTTGCGCCGGCACCACTCTTGTGCCCGGTGCTGCAACCGTCGTTGCTCGGCGACGCTGACGTTACGCGACGCGCGGCCCCGCAGCAGCACAAAGCAGCCGGGTTTGTTCTGCCCGCGCCGATGACGGCGCCGTCTCGCTGCCCCCCGAAACTACCCATGCGGGGTATGGACGCCCACAAGCCGCTCGCCGACGCCGACACTGCCCAACAGCAGTACACGAACGTCGTGACTGCCGGTGGAGTGCTGGTGCGCGCATTCATCGCGCACGCCGACGCGGAAGCTCGTGGGGCGCTTGCAGATATCTGCGCCGACCTACCCGGCCACGAGCGGCCCGACGAGCGACTCCCGAGCTCCCGCACCCTTCGCGTCGCCGCCTGCGAGTACGCCCGCCGCTCCCGTGTCCGTGGCGACACGGCGTCCCAGATGATCGTCGACCTGAAAGCCCTCCTGTCGCCGGCGGTGCCGATCACCCGCCGGGTGACCCTTCAGGGCGACCTCGTGTCCCGCGTCGTCTCCTGGTCCATCGAGTCGTTCTATACAGACGTAGACGGGTTAGCTGATCGGTAAAGGACATCTGCGTCCTTGCGGCACGCAGGACGTAGCCCTTGCGATCTCAGGCCCCTACCAGGGTTCCGGTTCTCACCATCTCCGCGAGCTCGCCTCGTGACGTCACGCTGAGCTTCGCGAAGATGTTGGAGACGTGGGTGCTCACCGTTCGGGGGGAGATGCCGAGGGCAGACGCGATCTCCTTGTTCGACTTCCGGCCCGCGACCAGGCGGGCGATGTCGAGCTCGCGGCCGGTGAGGGCTCCCGACCCGGCCGGCGCCACGCGCGCGGGTGGGCGTGCGCCGAGCCGCCGCAGCAGATCTCGGGTTCGGGCGAGCTCGGGCTCCGCTCGGAGGCGAGCCAGGGCATCGTGGCTGCGTCGGAGCTCGCGGATCGCGCCTTCCCGGTCCCCGAGTCGGATCAGCACCTCGGCGAGATAGCGACGCAGCCGGGCGGCGTCCCAGATCCACGGGACGGCCTCGAGCTCGTCTGCCGCCTCGGCCAGCAGGGGGGCCGCACGTTGCCAGTCGCTGGCGAGCATTGCGATCAACGCTTCCGTCGTATGCGCCCACGCGATCCCCAGTCTATGCCCCGTCCGCGTGGCGTCGCGCCGGAGCCGCTCGCCATACGCGCGCGCGAGCTCGATGTCGAGCCGCTTGAGGGCCGACTCGATGAGCACGGGAAGCAGCCGGTGGATCGCCCATGCGACGTACCCGGTGCGGTCGGCGATCGCCAATCCCGCTTCCCCAACCTCGATTGCGCGCTCGAAGTCCCCCGTCGCGAGGTGGTACTGCGCGAACCCCATGTGTAGCGGCACGTGCGTGTGGACGTCCATCGGCCCGCCACGGTGGTCGACGCGGGCGCCAGCGAGCCCCCACGCCTCGTCGAGGTACTGCTTCGCACGCTCCAGTTCCCCCCGCCCGACGTGAATCAACGCCGCCCACACGAGCAGTCGCGGGAGCAGCGTTCGCTGACCGAGCCCTCGAGCCATTGCGATCGCGCGCTCGGCGAGCGGCAGCGCCGCGTCCCAGTCGCCCGATCCCGACAGGTACTCGACTGACACTTCGTCAGTCCACACGCGCATGAGCGGCGAGTGGAGCTCTTCGGCCAGGCGCTGGGCTTCGCCAATGTGGTATGACACCGCGGCCGCGTTCCCAGTCAGTCCGGCGAGCGTCGCGAGCCCCCAGTGTGCACTCCACCTGATCGTCGTCTCACCCGACGATTCCGCCAGCTGGATGGCCTGCTCGCCATGATGACGGGCGGCGTCCGGCGGTCCGATGAACGTGTGGAGGAAGAGCAGCGCGCGATGCACGCGCGCGAGGAGCGACGCGTCTCCGACCCGCTCGGCCGCGGTGAGCGCGTCCCGAACCTCGCGCGCGGCATCGTCGGCGCGACCCACTGCCTGAAAGCAGCTCCCTTTCGTCAATCGCAGCTGCGCGGCCATGGCCTCGTCGCCTGCGTCATTGAGAGCAGCCAGCCCCGCGTCCAGGTGAGCGAGCGCTTCGTCGTAGCGTCCGCTCCAATACCTCGCGAGTCCCATCCGGCGCTCGATACGCGCGACCCGCGCCGGCTGTCGGCGTTGCACTGCCTCGGCGCGGGCGCGCTCCCACAACGCCATGGCCGCGTCGTACTCGCCCAGCCGTTGGCGCGCCTGCGCGAGATCCTCGACCAGCTCGTGATCGACGCCGCGATCCGCGTCGCCGACTCTCCCCAGCTGCTCGAGGGCCGAGCTCAGGTAACCGGCGGCCTCCCGGTCGGCGTGCTTCGCCAGGGCGTCACGTCCCGCGGCGGCGAGATACTTCACCGCCTTGCCGGCGAGGCCGCGCGCATCGGCGCGCGAGAAGTGAAACGCCAGCACGTCGGCGCGAGCCGGGGCCTCGTCGCCGTACAGGGTCTCGAGGGCTTCGGCGACGCTCGCGTGCAGCAGCCGGCCGCGCGCGAGGCCGAGCTCACCGTAGAGCACCTCAGCAAGGATGGGATGACTGAAGTCGTAGCG
>DATLNO010000242.1:0-3407 GCA_035536715.1 Solirubrobacteraceae bacterium | reverse complement strand
GCCATCGGTGTGACGGCGTCGCTCGTCAGGGCGAGCTCGTCGAGCCGCGCCTGGGCGCCTGCGCTGACCTGGCTGATCTCGTCGTCGGCGTCGACGATGATCACGGCCGGGCCGGTGGCGAGCGTCGGCGGTGCCAGCGATCCCAGCCGGGCGAGGATCCCCGCCCTCAGGCCCGCGGCGAACGACGCGGAGACGGACGCGACGAAGGCGACGTCTTCGGCGTCGAATGGCTCCTCGGAGAACCACGCCACCCCGCCCCACACGCGGCCGCCCGCTCGGGCGACGAGCCGCAGCTCGTCGGCGTAGCCGAGGTGGGGGATGATGAGGTCTCGCATCCGCGGCGAGCGCTGCACATCGCCGCCGGTTGCGAGATGCACACCGGCGGCGGGCACGTCGGCGTGCGCCAGCTCGGTCAAGCTGGTCGGCTCCACCTGCCCGTACTCGATGAGCCCCCACTCCTGGTCGTGCTCGTCGTTGTCGGCGAGGTCGCCGTACTTGAAGCCGCCGGTCAGCAGGTTGGTCGCGGGGTCGAGCGTCGCCACGCAGCTGGCGCACGAGCGCACCGCCCGGCCCAGCGAATCGTCGACCTCGGCGCAGAAGGTGGCGATGTCCAGCCCACCGCGAGCAAGGACCTCGACGTCGCGACGCACGCGCTCAGCTGTCAGCTGGCTCCCCACACGGCCAGCATGACGGGCGGTCGGCGCGCCCGCCACCCCAGTGTTCTGGGGGGTCGACCGGGCCCCTCATGGTTGCTCGCAGGTCCCGGTCAAGCTGGGATGGCGGGGACGGTCGGGTCCGAGAAGACTCGCGTCGACCAACGACTGGAGGAGACCATGTCACACGAAGCCATCTGGTTCCTGGACGAACTCGTCGAGGTCCACATCGACGGCGCGGACACCGGCGGCGCCTACGACGTGACGACGTTCACGTCGCCGCCGGGTGACATGCCGCCGCCGCACATCCACGCCAACGAGTCCGAGGGGATCCTCGTGCTCGAAGGCGAGCTGACGCTGCACACGGCCGCCGGCCCGCATGCGGTGCGAGCCGGGGAGGCGGGTCACCTGCCGCTCGGCGAACCGCACACCGGCGAGGTGACGAGCCCAGGCCCGGCGCGCTACGTGGTGATCGGGGTGCCGGCGGGGTTCGTGGACTTCATCCGCGCCGTCGGGACGCCCGCGCCGCGCCTCGAGCTGCCCGTCGAGGACGGCGAGCCGGACCTCGAGCGGCTCGAACGGATCGCGCTGGAGCACGGCATCAGCTTCGTCGGACCACACGGCAGCCTTCCCATCGAGCTGACCGACCGGGCGACGCTGTGAGAATGGACAGCTGCTCGCGCTGTTCGTGCGTGACTCCGGGACTGTCATGCAGCTATGCCGCACCGCTCGCGCTGATCTGCCTGAACTCCATCGTCAAACGCAACGACACCGACGCAGTCCGCAGAACCCGTATCGCCCATCGGGTTGTCCCCGTCACGGCGAGAGGCGACCTTTCAAGCCTATGACTCACGCGCGTCGTCGGCCCTCGCCAGAGCGCACGGCACTCTGACAACGAAGACCGTACGGCTGGCCGTCGCCCACGTCGACGAACACGACGCACTGCAACGCGCTCCATGCGAGAACCGCAAGCCGGTCCTTGAGCGGGACGCGAATCGGCCGCCCGCGGGCCGCTGCACGGTTCCGACGGCGCGCTCCACAACGGGACCACCACCGGGATGTCGGCCGTACGCAATGCCGGAAGCGGAGCGTCGCGTGCTCGGTGGAGCTGTCCCACGAGGCGCCCGTTCTGCGGGACTCGCCGCAGACCAACCTCGACCGGAACGCCGCTGGAGGCCAGCCGTCGGGCCTCGACCGGCCTGACTGCTCACTTCGCCTTCGTCGCGCTCGAGGGGGCCGCCCCGCAAGCCGGTCGGACACTGACCGCGGTGGCGCGGCTGAACGCGAAACTCCAATGCCTGTAACGATGGCGACCATGCATGTCGTCGTTGCTGGAGGGCACGGGAAGATCGCGCTGCGGCTGCTGCGGCTGCTCGTCGACCGCGGCGATCGGGCGCGTGGGCTGGTCCGCAACCCGGATCACGCCCCTGATCTCGAGGCGGTCGGCGCCGAGCCGGTGCTCGTCGACATCGAGCAGCTCGACGACCTCGCTCCGCACGTGAGGGGAGCGGACGCCGTGGTGTTCGCTGCTGGAGCGGGACCAGGGAGCGGTCCGGCGCGCAAGCAGACCGTCGACCTCGGCGCCGCGGTGAATCTGATCGACGCGGCCAAGCGCGCTGCCGTCCCGCGATACGTGATGGTCAGCTCGATCGGCGCGCACGACCCGGCGAGCGGCTCAGAAGCGATGCGGCCCTACCTCCAGGCCAAGGCCCAGGCCGACCGGGCGCTCGTCTCCAGCGGCCTGGACTACACGATCGCGCGGCCCGGTTCGCTGACCGACGACCCTGGCACAGGACAGGTCGACCTCAAGACGCAACTCGGGCGCCGCGGCCCGATCACACGTGACGACGTCGCGGCGATCCTCCTCGCATGCCTCGACATGCCCGAGACAATCGGGCTGACGTTCGAGGCGTTCAACGGCGACACGCCGATCGACGCGGCATTGCGCGCGCTCGTGAGCGGGTAGACGGCCGCCGCGGTCCGCCGGGACCGGCACGCCGCTCCAGCAGTTCATAGCCGACTCAGCAACGTTGTCTCGCCAGCGACCAAGCGCTGCTGCGCGTCGGTGATCACGACCTTGGAGATGGGTTGACTTCGACAGCGCGTGGGCGTTGAGAGGTCCCTGCCCGGCGTCAAAGCCGGGGACCTATCGGTGTCCGCGGTCGTGTCGCGCTTCCGACCTGCTCCTAGCATCTAGCGAGCCGTTGGTGACGCCTCCTTTCGCATGAAGTAGCAGTCTCATCGAGCTCGGCGGGAAGCCGATAGCCGGTCCTTGAGCGGGATCGGGCTAGGGTGCGCCCCGCCCGGGATCTACGCGCTCGCAGCTGTCAAGCGCTTCTTCAGGAGGGCTGCGAGGCGCTCGGGGTCGGCTACGGTGACGGTCAGCTCGGGGTGGCGCAGCACCTTCAGCGGACCTCGTCCGCTGACGGGTCTCGCGAACGTCAGCAGCGCGCCGCGATCGCCGTTGCTGGCGAACGTGAGGCCCGCATTCGTGATGGCCAGACGCGCTGGGCCTGTGGTCTTCAGCAGCGCGTAGGGGCCGGTGATCGAGACGTCGGTGATGTTCTGCAGCGGCGTCGAGAACCTGAATGGGCCGTAGCGCGCGCGGAACCTCTCGTCGCTGACCTCGACCCACGAGTTCGACGGCGTGATCCCGAACACGCGCGCCAGCGGCTTGTAGGTCGCGGCGAACGAGAACTCGAAGCGCTCGACGCTGCTCACCGCGGGGACTTTAGGGTGTCGCCGATAAAGGCC
>DATLNO010000241.1:0-7921 GCA_035536715.1 Solirubrobacteraceae bacterium | reverse complement strand
CTCGCGCGTGGCGAGCTGCAGACGATCGGCGCGACGACGCTCGAGGAGTACCGCAAGTACCTCGAGCGCGACAGCGCGCTGGAGCGTCGCTTCCAGCAGATCCGCGTCGAGCAGCCCACGACGGAGGAGACCGTGCAGATCCTCAAGGGCCTGCGCGACCGCTACGAGCAGCACCACAAGGTCAACATCACCGACGAGGCCCTCGAGGCCGCGGCGGAGCTCGCCGACCGCTACATCTCCGACCGCTTCCTGCCCGACAAGGCGATCGACCTCATCGACGAGGCCGCGTCGCGCATGCGGATCAAGTCGATGACCTCCCCGCCCGTGTACCGGGACCTCGAGGAGGAGATCGAGACGACGCGGCGCGAGAAGGAAGCTGCGATCGAGGCCCAGGAGTTCGAGAAGGCCGCCAACCTGCGTGACGCCGAGCGGCGCCTGACGCAGCGCAAGCGTGAGCTCGAGGAGCAGTGGGAGGCCGGCGAGGCCGAGACCGAGCGTCCGTCGATCGGCGAGGAGGAGATCGCCGACATCGTCTCGATGTGGACCGGCATCCCGGTCTTCAAGCTCACCGAGGCGGAGACGGCGAAGCTCATGCGCATGGAGGAAGAGCTCCACAAGCGCGTCATCGGCCAGCAGGCCGCCGTCGAGGTCATCTCGAAGGCGATCCGCCGCTCCCGCGCCGGCCTGAAGGACCCGAAGCGGCCGACCGGCTCCTTCGTGTTCCTCGGACCGTCGGGCGTCGGCAAGACCGAGCTCGCCCGCACGCTCGCCGAGTTCCTCTTCGGCGACGAGGACGCGATGATCCGCGTCGACATGTCGGAGTACATGGAGAAGCACTCCGTGTCGCGGCTGGTCGGCTCGCCCCCGGGCTACATCGGCTTCGACGAGGGCGGTCAGCTGACGGAGGCGGTCCGGCGCAAGCCGTACTGCGTGCTGCTGCTCGACGAGATCGAGAAGGCTCACCCGGACGTCTTCAACATCCTCCTGCAGATCCTGGAGGACGGGCGCCTGACCGACTCGCAGGGCCGCACGGTCGACTTCCGTCACGCGATCGTGATCATGACGTCGAACATCGGCGCCTCCGAGATCGCTCGCAACACGCCGCTGGGCTTCGCCGTCTCCGACGACGAGACCGGCATCACGTACGACGACATGAAGAACCGGATCATGGGAGAGCTGAAGAAGGTCTTCCGGCCCGAGTTCCTCAACCGGATCGACGACGTGATCGTGTTCCACAAGCTCCAGAAGGACGAGATCAAGGAGATCGTCGAACTTCTGCTGCGACGGATTCGCGCGTCGCTCGCCGACCGCGGGCTGCAGCTCGAGCTCTCCGAGGACGCCAAGGATCTGCTCGTCGAGAAGGGCTGGGATCCCGCGATGGGCGCCCGCCCGCTGCGTCGCGCGATCCAGCGCTACATCGAGGATCCGCTGGCCGACTTCGTCCTGCGTGCCGAGCTGACGCCGGGCGCAACGGTCATGGTCGAGAAGGCGCCGCCGGAGGATGACCGCGAGGTCACGCTGACGGTCGTCGAGCCGTCGAAGGTGCCGGCCGCCGTCGGTGGCGGCAGCGCCGAGGCCGATGCGTCGGGCGCGACGGACGACACGCCCGCAGAGCCGGGCGGCGCGTTGGACCAGCCGCCGGTCGAGGATCCGGCGGACGGAACCATCTGACCGCCTTCGCTACGGCGGAGAACGAGCACTGAGACGAGGGCGGCCCATGGGCCGCTCTCGCTCGTTCTGGCTCAGGGGAGGACCGGCAGGCCCGGTTCACGGCAGACCTGCGGGTCGGTGTCGGCGCGCGCCCGAAACGCGCGCAGGACCGGCGCGGCCCGGATGATGAACTGGTCGGGCTGCAGGCCGGCGATGTCGCGGCGCGCGACGAACGCCAGATAGGGCGGGCCGGCGTACGTGCTGCCCGCAGCGCAGGCGGCGATCGTCCGGGCGGCGGCAGTGACCTCGGCGTCGGAGAACGTGCGTGCGGGGCCGGAGGCGGCCAGCGGTCGCGTGAAGAGCGCCGGGTCGTCGGGGGAGAGCACCAGCGAGAGGACCTGTGCCGCGGCGAGCACGCAGGCGGCGGCGACGAGCACACGCAGGCGCGACGCTGCGGGGCGGCCACGCTCCTGCAGCGCGGTCACGACGCCACAGGCGGCGAGGCACACGAGCGGCGGCTCGACGACGACCAGCACCGTCAGGTAGCTGCCGTTCTTCAGCAGCGTCGCCAGTAGCAGCAGCGAACCGAGCGCGGCGACGGCCAGGCTGCGGGCGAGGTCGGGGTCGCGCAGCCGCGCGCGCCCGGGCCAGGCCAGCGCGGCGAGGACGAGCAGCGGGAGGAGGTTCCAGCCGGCCTGCGCCCACAGCCCACCGATGTACTGCAGCGACGCGTAGCCCGCCTGCGTCTGCGCGCGGACCACGTTCGTCCACAGTGGCTCGCCGAAGGCGGCGAGGAACACGACCACGCACGCGGCGCCCGTCGCGGCGAAGCCCGTGAGGCACTGCCGCACATGGCGGCTGAGCAGGACGATCGCCAGCGCCGGCAACGCGAGCGCGACCTTGAACGTCGCCGCGATTGCGCCGAGGGCACCGGCGAGGAGGGCCGTGCTGCGGCGGCCGGCGGTGAGCGCCGCACCCATGATCAGCGGTGCGGCGAACGTCTCCGGTAGCAACTGTGCGTGCTCGCGCACCGCCCACGGCGTCAGCAGCGACGCTAGCGCCGCCAGCAGCGCGGCGTCGCGGCGCCCGGTCAGGCGCCGGACGGCGACGAGCACGAGCAGCGATGCTGCGGCCCTGCAGCCCGCCATCGCGATGCGGATCGCCGTCGCGCTGTCGTCGATCGCGAGCACCGCCGCGGCGACATAGAAGAGCGAGGGTGGCTGAGCCGCGGCGAACTCCGAGTACAGCTCGCGGCCGTCGAGCACGTAGCGCGCGCTGAGCGAGTAGACGCCGTCGGAGTACTCCCAGTAGCTCAGACCCTGCCAGAGCCCGAGGGCTACGAGCACGAAGGACGTGAGCGCCAGCCAGATGACGAGCAGCAGTGGCCTGCCCCCGGGCGCGGCGTCCGGCGAGCAATCGCGCTCCGCGTGCCCCGAGATCATCGGGGGCGGACACTACCCGCGTCCATGGGGGCGTGGCGCGGGCGTGCGCCTCGGCGGGACCGGCGCGGCTTACAACAGGGTGCCGCGCGCGAGCGCGAGGTCCACGTGGGACTCCCAGCGCGCGATCCGGCCTTCGCGCACCGTCCAGAGGTGCGCCGCAGCCCACGCCAGCTCGTGATTGCCGCCGCGCGGCTTCGCGTTGATCGAGACGAGCGCCAGCACGTGCTCGGGGCTCATCGGGATCAGGCCATCGATCGTGATGTGCATCGACTCGTAGCCCTCGTCCCAGCGCGCAACCCATTGGTTCCAGCCCTCGATCCCGCGCAGCGTCGAGTCGGCTGGGCGCAGGGGGTCGCAGACGAGCTCGATCTCAGGATCGACGCTGTCGGTCAGCACGGCGAGACCGTTGTCGTTCCAGCGGCTGTATAGCTGGTCGGCGATCTCTGTCGCGGTAGGCGTCACGCGAACAACATACGGATCGCGCCCGGAGCCCTGGCCGTCTGTACGAGCCAAGATCCGGTGCGTGCTGGCGTGCGTGCACTCCCAGCGAACGGTGTTCGGTGCGGCGTCACGCCCAGGGAACATGGAGATCCTCCGGCTCGCATCGCTGACGCAGCTGCACCCGCTGGACATGCGCGAGCTCAGCGCGATCGCGCCGTACGCGTCGGAGCTGTCGGTGCTCGCCGGCCACCGCATCCTGCTCGACGGCCCGTTCGCCCAGGATCTCGTGCTCGTCGGCGGCGGGCGCGGTCGCGTGCGCTGCGCGGGCGAGGTCGTCGCGGAGCTCGGTCCCGGCGATGCGTTCGGCGCGCTCGCGCCGCAGCGTGCGAGCTACCCGGCGGCGACCATGACGGCGATCAGCGACCTGCGCCTCGTCACCTTCAGCACGCGCGACATCCGCCTGCTGCGCCAGAGCGCGCCCGAGGCGATCGACGCGCTGCTGCGCGCGTGCGCGCCGAAGCCGGCACCAGCGCCGGCGCACCAGGAGCGTGCGAGCGCTCCGCGCCTCGCGCTCGTGCACGCCGCCGCGTAGCCCTGGGACGACCGCTACTGGCTCACGCGCAGCGCGATCCCGAAGATCAGGCACCTCGCGTCCGCGGTGAGGTTGGCGTCGCTGCGCGACGCGCCGTTGACGAACACCGTGCGGTCGCGCGCCTGCAGGACGAGCTGGAAGAGCGAGTCGGCGAAGCTGAGGATCGGTAGCGGCTGGTCCACCAGCGCGGTGGTGACAACCGCATTGCGCGCGCTCTCGATGTCGCGCCCGAGCAGCCGCGAGACGTTCACCCCACCGGGATCGGCGGCCGTGAAGGTGATCACCGTCTGCGTGGACTCCACTCCCGGCGTCGGATCCTGGTCGCGGCACTGCGCGTCGATGCGGCCGATCCGCGGGATGATCGCCAGCGCGACCACGGGACCCTCGGCATTGTCGACGACGCGTAGGTAGCGCGTCAGCGACGTGGCACCGCCGCGCATGACGCCGGAGACGAAGCGATTGGGAATGCGCCCACGGTTGCGGCCTGTGGTCGCCGTCGCGACGAGCTTGCCGCCGGCGCGCGTGAGCGAGCTGCTCGCCGAAACGGCGCTCTTGCCATCCACGGCGCCGGCGTTGCGCGCGTAGCTGACGACGGCCACCGCCGTTCCAGACGACGCGACGAACAGCGCAATGAGCGCGACGACCATGGCTGGTGATGGCATTCGCAGTCGCATATAGATCTCCCGGGACGACGACCGGGGCTCCGTGCCCCGGTTCGTGTGCGAAAGGTACCTCCTAGCGGGCCGACCACAAACGTTTCGAACGTTCATGGTCGACCCAGGCTAAGTGGGCGGAGCCGTCGGGCTCGATCCCTAGGGTGGGCAGATGGCCCGTCCGACCACCGTTCATGTCTGCTCGGACTGCGGACATTCCAGCGTTCGCTGGCATGGGCAATGCCCGGGCTGTGACGCCTGGAACACGCTCGTGGAGGAGCACCCGTCGGCCGGCAACGGCGGCGGGCGCGGCCGCGCGGGCGGTGGCGGAGCGCGCGCCGGCACACCGACGCGGCTCGCCGACGTCAGCACCGAGCGCGTCCCCCGGATGCTGACGGCGATCGGCGAGCTCGACCGCGTCCTCGGCGGCGGGCTCGTCCCCGGCTCGCTCGTCCTGCTCGGCGGCTCACCGGGAATCGGCAAGTCGACGCTGACGAACATGGCGCTCGGCAACCTCGCCGCCGCCGGGCGGCGCACGCTCTACGTCTCCGGCGAGGAATCGGCGGCGCAGATCCGCCTGCGCGCCGAGCGTCTGATCTCCGCGACGTCGGGAGCCCTCGAGGTCCCCGTGCTCGCCGAGACCGACCTCGACACGATCCTGGCGACTCTGCGCTCGGAGCGCCCCGAGGCCGTCGTCATCGACTCCGTCCAGACGATGCACGCGGCCGACCTGACCGGCGCGCCCGGCTCGGTCGGGCAGGTGCGCGAGGTCGCCGGGCGGATCATGCAGGTCGCCAAGAGCGACGGCATCGCCGTGTTGCTCGTCGGCCATGTGACGAAGGAGGGTTCGCTCGCAGGCCCGCGCGTGCTCGAGCATCTCGTCGACTGTGTGCTGCAGTTCGAGGGCGAGCGCGAGCGCACATACCGGACCATTCGCGCGCTGAAGAACCGCTTCGGCTCCACGAACGAGGCGGGTGTCTTCGAGATGCGCTCCGGCGGCCTCGTCGAGGTCCTCGACGCGAGCGCGCGCTTCGTCGCCGAGGCGACCGGCAAGCCGGGCTCCGTCGTGCTGGCGGCGATGGAGGGCTCGCGGCCGCTGCTCGTCGAGGTTCAAGCGCTCGTGTCGCCCTCGGAGATCGTGCCGCCGCGGCGCGTCGTCACCGGCCTGGATCGCAACCGACTGGCGCTCGTGCTGGCCGTCCTCGGCCGGCATGCGGGAATTGGCGTGGGCAACGCCGACGTGTTCGTCAACGTGGTCGGCGGTGTGCGCGTCGACGAGCCGGGCGCCGATCTGGCGGTCGCGCTGGCCGTGGCGAGCGCGGTCCGCGGCGTGCCGCTGCAGACCGGCGGCAGGGTGGGCGGGGACAGCGTCGTCGCCTGCTTCGGCGAGCTCGGCCTGACCGGCGAACTGCGTTCCGTCGGGCATTCCGACCGCCGCCAGGCCGAAGCCGCGAAGTTCGGGCTGCGCGACGTGGTCTGCCCGGAGAGCGCCCCCACGCTGCGCCAGGCGCTGCGCGCAGTGCTTCCCGCACGGGCCCCTCAGGCCGTCTGATCCTTCGCTCCAGCGGGCGGATTCGACGAATCCGTCAGACCGCCTAAGTACCCGCTAAAATGGCCTGGATGGTTCAGCGAGTCGGGGATGAGTCAAACGAGCTTGAGTCACGTCAAGAGCCCCGATTGGTAAAGGCGCTGGAGATGGTCGCGCCCGGAACCACGCTGCGTGAAGGCATCGACAACATCGTTCATGCGCGCACGGGCGGCCTGATCATCGTCGGCGAGGTCGAGGACCTGAGCTTCCTCTTCTCCGGCGGCATCAAGCTCGAGATCGACTACTCGCCGGCGCTCCTCTACCAAGTCGCGAAGATGGACGGCGCGATCGTGCTGAACGCCAACGCGACAAAGATCGCGATCGTCAACGTCCAGCTGATGCCCGACCCGACGATCCTGTCCGTCGAGACCGGCACCCGCCACCGCACGGCCGAGCGCGTCTCCAAGCAGACCGACGCCCTCGTGATCGCGATCTCGCAGCGGCGCGAGGTCGTCTCGCTCTACGTCGACGGCGGGAAGTACATCCTCGAGGACATCCCGGTCGTGCTGGCCAAGGCCAACCAGGCGCTCGCGACGCTCGACAAATACCGCACGCGCCTCGACCAGGTCGCAACGCGCCTGACGGCACTCGAGTTCGAGGGTGGCGCGACCCTGCACGACGTGCTGACCGTGCTGCAGCGCTCCGAGCTCGTGACGCGTATGGCCGTTGAGATCGAGCGCTACATCGTCGAGCTCGGCACCGAGGGGCGTCTCATCGAGATGCAGCTCGAGGAGACGATGGTCGGCACCGCGGCTGACAAAGCCGCCCTCGTGCACGACTACCTCGCCGAGAACAGCGACGAGGCATTCGCCGGTGCGCTGGATCAGATCGGCCGCCTGCCGCATCACGACCTGCTCGACTTCGGTCGCCTCGCCGAGCTGCTCGGCTATGACCGCAAGCTCAACACGCTCGACTATCCAGTTTCGCCGCGAGGCTTTCGCATCCTCGGGCGCATTCCGCGCCTGCCCAAGCTCATCGTCGCGCAGATCGTCGGCGACTTCGGCGGGCTCGACGAATTGCTGGCAGCGACCGACGTCGAGCTCGAGACCGTCGACGGCGTCGGCGAGATCCGGGCGAAGGACATACGCGAGGGCCTTCGCCGCCTGCAGGAGATCAACCTCGTCGACCGCTACCTACAGACTTGACCCATCGTCCCGCCGACGCCGGGACGGAAACCAAGGAGGACACCATTCCCGAAGTGACCGAAGAGCAGCTGCTGGAGGACCTTATAATTCCGCTCGAGAACATCGAGTTCGAGCTTGGTGACAACGTTGTATATCCGCACCACGGGGCCGGGCAGGTCCTCAAAAAGGAGCGGCGCAAGATGTTCGGTGAGGAGCGCGAGTACCTCACGATCAAGATTCTGCACAACGACATGACGGTGATGGTCCCGTGCGAGAACGCCGCGCTGGCGGGACTGCGTCGCGTCATCGACGAGGAGACCGTCCAGAAGGTCCTCGCCGTTCTCGCCGACGAGGTCTCGGAGATGCCGAAGAACTGGAATCGCCGGTTCAAGCACAACCGCGACAAGATCAAGACCGGTGACATCTACGAG
>DATLNO010000240.1:0-6379 GCA_035536715.1 Solirubrobacteraceae bacterium | reverse complement strand
AGATCGAGCTGCCGCTCGTGCCCGTGCTGCGCAGCATGGAGGTCGCCGGCGTGCGGCTGAACACCGAGCGGTTGAGGGAGATCACCGCGCGCGTGCGCGACGAGATCCGCGAGCTCGAGCGCACCATCTTCGAGCTGGCCGGCACCGAGTTCGTCATCGGCTCGCCGCAGCAGCTCGGCGAGATCCTGTTCGTGAAGCTCGGGCTGTCGAAGAAGCGCCGCGGCAAGACCGGCTTCTCGACCGACGCGCGCGTGCTGCAGGCGATCCGCGACGAGCACGAGATCATCCCGGCGATCGAGCGCTGGCGCGAGCTCAACCAGCTCGACAAGACGTACTTCAGCGTCCTGCCGCAGCTCGTCGACGGCGAGTCGCGCATCCACACGACGTTCTTGCAGGCCGCGGCGACGACCGGGCGCCTCGCGTCGACGAACCCGAACATGCAGAACGTCCCGATCCGCACCGCGCTCGGACGCGAGATCCGCGGCTGCTTCGACGCGGCGCCAGGCAACGTCCTGCTGAGCGCCGACTACGAGCAGGTCGAGCTTCGCGTGCTCGCGCACATCGCCGGCGAGCCGGTCCTGAAGGAGATCTTCGTGCGCGGCGAGGACGTCCACACGGCGACGGCTTCGAAGGTCTTCAACACGCCCCCGGAGGAGCTCGACCTCGGCCAGCGCTCGAAGGCGAAGATGATCAACTACGGGATCGTGTACGGCCTCAGCGACTTCGGCCTCGCCGACCGCCTCGGCATCCCGCGCGAGGAGGCCAAGGAGATCATCGACACGTACCTCGAGCGCTTCCCCGCGGTGCGTGCCTTCATCGAGGGCACCATCGCGCAGGCGACGGCGGACGGGCACGTCACGACGCTGTGGGGACGGCGGCGCCAGATCCCCGAGCTCAAGGCGCGCAACTGGCAGGTCCGCACGCTCGGCGAGCGGCTGGCCGTCAATACGGTTATCCAGGGCACCGCCGCCGACGTGATGAAGCTCGCGCTCGTGCGCATCGACGCGGCGCTGCGCGACTCGCCGGTGCGACCGATCCTCACCGTCCACGACGAGCTGCTGTTCGAGGGGCCGCCCGACGAGATCGATGCCGTCCGCGAGCTCATCCGGCGCGAGATGTGCGGCGTCTGGGAGCACGATCCGCCGCTCGCGGTCGACATCGGCGTCGGCCCGACATGGATGGAAGCGAAGTGAGCCGCTGATGGACCGCGGTGTTGCTGTGATGCTGACGGCGTTCACGGGCGGGCTGGTCGCGCTGCAGGCTCCGATCAACTCGCACCTCGGCAAGTCGATCGGGACCTTCCAGACCGTGGCCTTCTCCTTTGCGATCGGCGCGATCGCGATGGCCGTCCTGGCCGCGCTCACGAAGGGCGGTGGCCTGGGCCAGCTGTCCGGCGTGCGCGACGTCTCGTTCATCTATCTCACCGGCGGGCTGCTCGGCGCGGCGTACGTCGGGTCGGTGCTCGTGACCGTGCGCCATATCGGCCTCGGCGGTGTGACGGCCGCGACGATCGCCGCGCAGCTTGCCGTCGCGGTCGTCGTCGACCACTTCGGGCTGCTCGGTGTCGAGAAGCAGCCGATCAACGCCGCGCGGGTGGCCGGCGTCCTGCTGCTGGCGGCGGGGACGTATCTCGTCGTGCGCGACGCTTGATGTCGGAGGGTCCGGGTGTTGGCCGGCGGGGCGGGGGCGCGGAGCGCCTCAGGCGGCGACGACGGCGCCCGGCTCAGCAGGCGCCGGAGCAGGGTCAGGCGGCGGGGAGCCCAGCGCGAACTCCGGCGGGCAGATGTCGCGGTAGTTGCCGAACGCCCACCTCACGAGGCCGGGCGGGGAGATCGCGCGGATCGCCGGCGACAGCAGCCGCGTCGGCGTGATCCGGCCGACCCAGTTCTGCACGCGCAGCAGCCAGCGGTACTGCCAGAGGTGGTCGCCGGAGAACGCGCCGTAGCGCGCAAGCGCCTGCTCGCGCGTCTGACGTCCCTCGACGACGTCGACGAGCTCGCGCCCCAGCGCCAGGCCGAAGTAGAAGGCAGGCCGGATGCCCTCGGCAGTCGTCGGCAGGCAGTGTCCCGCCGAGTCGCCGACGAAGAAGATCCCGTCCTCGACGGCCGGCCGCAGCTGATGCGGAATCCAGTTGCCCTGCCAGCGCTCCGCCGGCACGCCGACGTCCTGCGCGAGCTGCAGCGTCGGCTCCTTGACGTGATCGTGCGGATCGAACGAGCCGACGCCGACGCGCAGCTCGCCGTCGGCAGGGAAGGACCACGAGTAGCCGCGCTTGACGTACTTCGGATCGATCCACAGCTCGAGGTCGTCGCCGCCGGCGTGGGGGTGGACCTCCAGCCCACGTGACAGCCGCGCGTTCGGCGGCTGCACGTTCGCACCCGCGCCGAGGATCCGCCGCCAGCCCAGCGCGTCGACGATCAGCGGCGCGCTGAGGTCGCCGCGATCGGTGTGGACCGTGAAGCCGGTGCGGCTCTCGACCTTCGCCGTCTCGAAGACCGCGGAGCCCGCGGACTGCTCGCGCAGCAACGCGCAGATGCGGCGGTAGTCGAACGTCGAGAACGTGAACGGCAGCGGCCAGCGATACGTGCGGTCCGGGACGTGCACGACGAGCTCGCCGAACGTCTGCTGGACCGCGTCCATCAGGCCGAGGTACTCCAGCCACGTCGTCGGCGCGGCGCAGGCGCTCGTCTGGCGCTCGCCGATCTCGTAGCGGTCGATCATCAGGACGCGCGCATCGGTGCGCGCGAGCTCGCGGGCGATCGTCAGGCCGGCGAAGCTCGCGCCGCAGATGAGGACGTCCCAATCCCCGTGCAGGGGCGTGCGCTCGTCGCCCCGCTTCGTCGCTCGAACTGGCATGCGGCGGGATTGTAAGCCCGGATGCGCCGATTCCGAGATGTCCAGCGAATCTGGGCGCGTAGCGCTAACCTCCCCATCACATGTCAACTGTCACCGACGCAGGTTCAGAAGCGAAGGTCGTAGAAGGTTCAGACGGCCTGCTGCTCGAGATCGACGGGCAGATCGTCCCGAACTACGACGCGACGTTCACGCTCTTCGAGGAGGGCGAGGTCGTCACCGGCATCGTCGTCCGCATCGACAACGACGAAGTGCTCGTCGACATCGGATACAAGAGCGAGGGGGTCATCCCCTCCAACGAGCTTTCGATCCGCAAGGCCGTCGACCCGCACGACGAGGTCGAGATGGGCGAGGAGGTCGACGCCCTGGTTCTCACCAAGGAGGATCAGGACGGCCGCCTGATCATGTCCAAGAAGCGCGCCCGCTTCGAGAAGGCGTGGCGGCGCATCGAGGCAGCGGCCGAGTCCGGCGCGCCCGTCGAGGGCACGGTCATCGAGGTCGTCAAGGGCGGACTCATCATCGACCTCGGGGTCCGCGGCTTCCTGCCCGCCTCGCTCGTCGACATCCGCCGTGTGCCAAACCTCGACGAGTACATGGGCACGAAGATCGAGTGCAAGGTCATCGAGCTCAACCGCTCCCGCAACAACGTCGTGCTGTCGCGCCGCGCCGTGCTCGAAGAGGAGCGCAAGGAGCAGCGCCAGGAGATCCTCGATCGCCTGCAGCCGGGCCTCATCGTCGAGGGTCAGATCTCGAACATCGTCGACTTCGGCGCGTTCGTGGACCTCAACGGCATCGACGGCCTGATCCACATCTCCGAGCTGTCGTGGTCCCACGTCAACCACCCGAGCGAGATCCTGTCGATCGGCGACACCGTCGCTGTGAAGGTGCTCGATATAGACCGTGATCGGCAGCGCATCAGCCTCGGCCTCAAGCAGACGCAGGAAGATCCGTGGCAGCGTGTCGTCGATACGTACAACGTCGGCGACGAGCTGGAGGGCACCGTCACGAAGGTCGTGACGTTCGGCGCCTTCGTCGAGATCCTCGACGGCGTCGAGGGCCTCGTCCACATCTCCGAGCTCGCGCCGCATCACGTCGAGAACCCGCGCGAGATCGTCGCGCCCGGTGACGACGTGAAGGTCAAGATCCTCGAGATCGACTCCGAGCGCCGCCGCCTGTCGCTGAGCGTCAAGCGCGTCGAGGGCCAGGTTCTCGAGCCGAAGGTCCTGCCGCCCGAGGAGCTCGCCGCGATGGCGCAGGAGGCCGGCGACGACAGCGACCTCGCCGAAGAGTTCGCGGCTGTTGCCGGCGCTGCCGCGATCCAGGACGACGCGGCTGCGGTCGAGGCCGACGCCGAGCCCGCCCCCGCAGCCATTGAGCCCGAGGTCGAAGCAGCTGACGAGCCCGCGGCCGATGTGGCCGTGGAGCGTGAGGCCGAGGCGGCCGAGGAGCCGGTGGCCGAGGTGGCGGAGGAGCCGGTGGCCGAGGTGGCGGAGGAGCCGGCGGCCGAGGTGGCGGAGGAGCCGGCGGCCGCTGTCGCGGAGGAGCCCGCGGCCGAGGCGGCGGAGCCCGCCGTCGCGGAGGAGCCCGCAGCTGAGGTGGCAGACGAGGAGCCTGTCGCGGACGTCGCCGACGAGCCCGAGGCGGACGATCGCGCCGCGACCTGACGTAGAGCGGTCGGCGCCGGTCCCGTTCGTCGGTCTGACCGGGGGGATGGGAGCAGGCAAGTCGACCGCGCTGGATGTGCTGCAGCGGCTCGGCGCGGCGACGCTGTCGACCGACGCCGTCGTGCATGAGCTCTACGCCTCGCCCGACCTGCGCGACCTCGTCGTCGCGCGCTGGGGCGAGGACGTCGCACCCGGCGGCGTCGTTGACCGCGCGGCGATCGCGACACGGGCGTTCGGCGCCCCCGAGGAACGTGCCTGGCTGGAGGAGCAGCTCTGGCCACGCGTCGGGGCACGGATCGCGGCGTGGCGCGAGGAGATCGCTGCTGTGCGGCCGCCGCCGGTCGCCGCGGTCGTCGAGACGCCGCTGCTGTTCGAGGCGGGCATGCAGGGGATCTACGACGCGACCGTGGCGGTCGTCGCCGACGCGGCGGTGCGCGCCGAGCGGGCCGGCGGGCGCGGACACGTCGGCGTGGACGAACGCGCCACGCGGCAGCTCGCGCAGGAGGAAAAGGCCCGCCGGGCGACGTACACCGTCTCCAACAGCGGCACGCTGGAGGAGCTCGAGCGCGAGCTGTCCGGGGTGTTGGACAGGTTGACCACCCCATGAGCGCGCGCACCATCCCCATCAAACCCCTGGCGACACGTCGCAGGTCGCTCGTCGCGTTCCGGCGCCGGCGGCGCCGGCGCATGACCGCGACGCTCGGCGTTGCGCTGCTCGCCGTGCTGCTCGCCGGCGTCGTGATACCGCGCCTGCCCGACGCCGTGCGCGAGCTCGCGCTGCCACTGTCGCACGAGGACATCATCCGCCAGCAGGCGACGGCGAAGGAGCTCGACCCATCGCTGCTGGCCGCCGTGATCTATGCCGAGTCGCGCTTCCGCGACGCAACGTCACACGCCGGCGCCCGGGGGCTCATGCAGATCACGCCGGACACCGCGCGCTACATCGCCCAGCTTTCGGGCGGCACGAAGTTCGAGCAGGGCGATCTTTCGACGCCGCAGATCAACATCTCCTACGGCGCGTTCTACCTGCGCTACCTGCTCAAGCGCTACGGCGGGAACACCGTTCTCGCGCTCGCCGCTTACAACGGGGGCGAGGGCAACGTCGACCGCTGGATCGTGGAAGCGAGCGTGGACCAGCGGGCGTTCGTCATCGACAGGATCCCGTTCGCCGAGACACGCGAGTACGTTGGCCGCGTGCTCGACGCACGCCGGCAGTACCGCGAGAAGTACAGCCGCGAGCTCGGGCTCTGACCGCCGGCCGTCACCGCGGTCGCGCGGAATGCTCGCAACTAGCGACAAATTGTTCTCCCCGAGGGGGCGAGTCCGGCCGTAGATTTTCCTACAGCTAGAAAGTCCCCAGGGACCGAGAGCTGGAGATCGCCGATGGATCAGGGGAAGGGGCGAGGTGGGGGCCCACGCCGCAGCAAAGCGGCGGAGGAGTTGATCCTGCGCGTTGTCGCCGCACACGCCGACTCCCTGCTGCGAACAGCGCGCCGCCATTCGATCTGCGCCGACGACGCGCAGGACGCGTACCAGAGCGCGCTGGAGATCTTCATGGCCCGCGCCGGCCGGCTTGACCCGGAGCGGGTCGCGGGCTGGCTGCATGTCGTGGTCAAGCGCGAGGCGCAGGCGATCTGCCGCTCGCGCACGAAGCTCGTCAGCGCCAACGACCCCGGCGTCGACGAACACGAGTCGCGGCGCCTGTCCTCTCCCGAGGACCGGGTGTTGAGCTCAGACCTCGTCGGGCGCGCCGCGGAGGCGTTGCAGCGGCTGAAGCCGCAGGAGCTGCGAGCGATTTGGCTGAAGGCCGAGGGGCACAGTTACAACGAGATCGCGGCGATCACCGGGTGGTCGTATACGAA
>DATLNO010000239.1:0-2132 GCA_035536715.1 Solirubrobacteraceae bacterium | reverse complement strand
GGGTTCAGCCGTGAGCTGACGTAGCGCAGCACGGCCGGTCCGTCGAGGATGCGGCCGGTGATGCCGTCGCGCGCGAGATGGCCGACCAACTCGATGGCGCGCATCTCGGCGAGCCGCACGAGTTGCTGATGATCGCGGAGCCGGCGTGCCGCCCCGCGGCGCGGCGGCCGGTAGCCGGCACTTCGACGTGACGCGCGTGAGCCTGGAGTCCCGGCCGGCAGCCCTTGGCGCCATGACCGGTCGCTGTCGTCCTCCGGCTGATAGCGCACCACGATGTAGACGCGCTGGCGCGGCGTGAAGTCCGCGTCGACCGCGCCCCGTCGCACGCTCTCGAGCAGCATCTCGTACAGCCCCCAGCGCGCACGCTGCACCCGGCTGAGCTTGGCCGCGGCGGCGGCGCTCACCGCGCTGGGACGAAAGCCGTAGACCTTCTCGATCTGCTCGTCGACGAACGCGAGATGCGCCGCCGTCTTGACGCGATCGCCTTCGACGATCAGCTGCAGCGACTGCCCGCGCTCCTGAAACGCCGCGATGTTGCGGAAGTTCAGAAACGTGGCCAGGCGCTCGTCCGCGGTCAGCGTCTGCAGGTTGCGCGGATAGCACGCGATCACATGCGAGAACGAGCCGTCCTCGAGCACGATCGTCCCATCGGTCCCGAGCTGGCTGATCGGCAGGAGCGTCCCGGCCGGAAGCGCCTGAACCGGCACCGACTCGCCCCGCCGGCGGCGTGGCGCGTTCGGCGTCCTCGTCGCACCGCCACTCATTCGCCGAGCACCGCCTGCAGCTCACCGGGCGTCGGAGCCCCCGCTGCCAGGAGGGCATCGTCGTCGGCGAGCAGTTCGTAGCCGATGGCGCTGTTCCCCGCACCGGGGTCATACATCCCGACCTTGCGGCGGTACGCGAGCCATGACGCGACGTGGCCGTGCAGAAGCTGACCAGCCCGGTTGTCGATGATCATCGCCCCGACGGGAACCAGGAAGACCGCCGCAGCAATCACGCCAAAGGCCACGCTCCCGGCGGTGTACGCGACCCCCACCGCCAGCAGCACGAGGATCGCCGCGGGCATCAGTTGCTCGTCGGTGAACAGCCCCTTGTGCAGCACCCGGCTGTTGACCTGATGGCGAATCGGATGCACCATCAGCGCCGCGCCCCGCCGTCATCTCCCTGCACGGGCTCCGTCCAGTCCCGCCGCAGCTCCCGCTCCGTGTACTTCTCTTCGTGCTGGGCCGGGTGCGTACTCGGATCCGGGTGAGCAGCGAGGGCGTCCACAGCCACTTGGTGTCCGCCGGCACCGACGACCGCAGCGTGCTTGTGGTTGTCGGGGTGAAAGGTGCGACCGTCAGCGATGCCGGCTGCGATCTGCTCACGGAAGTACACATCACCCTCGTCTCCCCCGGCAGCCTGCTGCAGCGCCCGAGCGCCCCGCGCGGCGTCATCAACGTAGGCGCGCTCCTCGTGACCAAGATGCTCCAGGGCCGAGGCCACCTGTTGGGGACCGACGGCTCCCTGCTCGGCGATCGTTTCCCTCGCCGCATCGAAGTCAGGAGCTCCCGCCGCCAGCGTGGGCAGGTCGCTGCTGGCGGCGCGCTGTGGCGCGATCTCGTGCGCGGTCCCGTCGATCACGTCTGGGGCGGCAGCGGCCGCCGCGTCTGTCGGCGCGCTTCCCGTGGCCCTCGGCCCGGCCGATGCATGGGGACCCGCATCGCGGATCACCTCGGCGCCCGCGTGCCCTGGGCCCCCGCTGCCCGCGACCGCGAGGTTCATGCCGTCGCTGACGCCCGGACCGTCCCATGCCGCGCTTTCAGCGACCGCGCGGTGATAGGGCGTGCCCTCGTAGCGGCTGTTGTGCTCGGCGACCGCTTCCGCGCCGGGGAGGCCCTCGGCGCCAGCGCCGAACTTGCTCCACAGCGCAGGGGCAGCTTTGTATGCCGCCGCCGCCATCGCGAGTCGAGCGCCCGGGATGTTCAGCGGCGCGCCGAGCGGCGTCGCCATCTTGATCAGCGCGCGCGTGACCCCGAGCACGACCAGGCATGACGCCACGAAGATTCCGGGCCCGTTGATGACCGTCAGGGCGTAGGCACCCGCCTCCTTGGGCGGGTTCGTGACGAGGGTGCTGTTGACAGCTGCCCAGG
>DATLNO010000238.1:0-9471 GCA_035536715.1 Solirubrobacteraceae bacterium | reverse complement strand
TCTCGATGTGGCCGAGGACGGCCGACAGCTCCTCGCTCATCCGGCCGACCTCGTCCTCGGTCAGCTCCAGGCGGGCGAGGCGCGCGACGTGCAGCACCTGTTCGCGGTCGATCATGCTCGGCGATTCTAGTGTCGTGAGGCGGACGTCCAGCTGCGCCCACGACCTGCTCGCCGGGGACGGCGAGCAGGTCCCCCGGGCGAGGC
Source organism: Solirubrobacteraceae bacterium (assembly GCA_035536715.1). Classification (GTDB taxonomy): domain Bacteria; phylum Actinomycetota; class Thermoleophilia; order Solirubrobacterales; family Solirubrobacteraceae; genus CADCVQ01. Next base: position 9,267 of record DATLNO010000238.1, on the reverse strand, counting down.
GCAACTACCCTCGCCGGCTGTCGGTCAGGGGACGGTCTCGGTCGCCGGGGGCGGCGCGGGCACCGTCTGGGTGACGACGGGCGGCGGCGGCGGGGCCGGCCGCTCCTGTACCTCCGGGTCCTGGACCTCTGGATCGTCGGTTTCGGGCTCGACGGGATCGGGGGACTTTTCGATCACGGTGCGCTCGACCGTGCGCTCGGTCACCGTGTTGTCGTCCTCAGAGGTGACGACGACGGTGCCGCGGACCCCGCGGGCGCGGTAGCCACCGCGCGGGTCGTACATCCGGTACCTGCCGTCTGCCAGGTCGACGGTGAGGGTCTCGGTCTCGCCAGGCTCGATGCTCTTGATGCTCTTGGTGCCGTTCGTCGTCTCGACCGCGAACGCGTGCAGACGGTCGCCGTCGTTGTGAACCTCGAAATCGATCGTGCCGGCACGCACCTCGACACGACCGGGCTTGAGATCGCGTTCGGTCAGCGAGATCCTCACGTTCCCGTCGTCATCGTTGCTGAGGACGTCGTCTGAGTTGCAGGCCGACAGCGCGACAGCGCTGGCGCCTCCGAGCACGGCAACGAGGCCGGCGACGATGATGCGGCGCATAGAAGTCATGCAGCCTGCATCCCCATGAAGGCCGACTGCACAAACGCAGGTTGGACGATCGTCCGAAAGCCCCCGACGCGCGCCGCTCCCACGCAACGCCCGACGACGCCTACCCCTCCGGCGGTGATTCGCGATCGGGATCGCGCGCCGGCGGCGGCTCACGCGCCGCGCCGCGGACGGCGAGCACGCGCTCGGTCTGGCGCAGCGACCGCGCCGCGCCCGTGCGCTCGTCGGCGAGCGTGCGCCATGTTCCGCCGAGGATCAGCAGCAGGCAGGCGAGCCCGAGATAGGCGCCGCCGTCGATGCTGACGTCGCCGTTGCGGCCCGGCTCGTCGATGCCGACGCGATAGAGCAGGTACAGCAGCACGAGCGTGCCGATCCCCACCGTCACCGTCGCGGCCGACATCGCCATCGACACCGCGCGCCTAAGCAGCGTGATGACCACAACCGTGGTCGCGAGCGCGATCGTCAGCACGAGCAGCACGCGACCGACCGTCAGCGTCTCCCAGGCCGAGCGCCCGGCGAACCAGTCCATGAACATGGCGAGCGCCAGTCCGGCGGCTCCGAGGCCGGTGATCAGCTCGCCGCTACGCAGCCCGCGTACGTCCATCTACGACGACTCCCGCTGCATTCGCGCAGCCTGCAGGGTATTGCTCAGCAGAAAGGCGATCGTCATCGGGCCGACCCCGCCGGGGACCGGCGTGATCGCCGATGCGACGTCCTTGACGGCGTCGAAGTGGACGTCGCCGACGAGCCTGCCGTCGCTGCGGTTCATGCCGACGTCGATGACGACCGCGCCCGGCTTGACCCAGTCGCCCTCCACGATCTGCGCACGCCCCACAGCGGCGATCAGCACGTCGGCGCGCCGGCAGACCGCGTCCAGGTCGCGGGTGCGCGAGTGGCACATCGTGACCGTCGCATTCGCGCCCAGCAGCAGCTGTGCCATCGGCTTGCCGAACAGGTTCGAGCGCCCGACCACGACGGACTCCGCCCCCTCGAGCTCGACGCCGACCGTTGCGAGCATGTGCATGACGCCCGATGGGGTGCACGGCCGCAGCCCCGCGCGGCCGAGCGCGAGCAGCCCGGCGCTGACCGCGGTGAGCCCGTCGACGTCCTTGAGCGGATCGATCATGCCCGTCAGCTCGACGCCGTCGAGGTGCTCGGGCAGCGGCAGCTGGCAGAGGATCCCGCTGACGGCGAGGTCGGCGTTGAGCCGTTCGATGAGCTTCACGACCTCCTCCCGCGCCGCGTCCGGCGGCAGCGGGAAGTTGAAGCCCTGCATGCCGACCTCTGCGCATGCCTTCTGCTTGCCGTTGACGTAGACGGCCGACGCCGGATCGTCACCGACGAGGATCGTCGCGAGGCCGGGCACGGCAGCGCCGAACTCGTCCGCGAACGCTTCGACGTCCCTCGCGACGCGGGCGCGGACGTCGGCGGCGATCGCCTTTCCGTCGATGATCTGAGCTGACATACGGCGTCCTGACTATCAGAGCCGGGTGATCGGCGCGTACTCCGCCATCAGCTTTCGCTCGCTGCCATCGCCCGCGAAGCGCACCACGACGATGCCGCCGGACTCGACGCCCGTGACGACGCCGGCGCCGAACGCCGCGTGCGAAACGTCGTCGCCGAGCCGGAAGGACGGGGCGGGCTCGTCGTTGCGCGGAGTCGAGGCCGACGACGGCGAGGCCCATGAGCCAGGTCGCTGCGCAGCCATGCCGGGATGAATCCGAGCCCGACCGCCCTCATCGGCGCGGTCGGTGAGATCGTGCGGCACCTCGTCGAGAAAGCGCGAGCGCATGCCGTACTGCGTCGCGCCGAAGACATTGCGCCGCCGTGCGCTGGTCATATAGAGGCGGTGCATCGCCCGCGTGATGCCGACGTAGGCCAGCCGGCGCTCCTCCTCCAGGCCACCCTCGTCCAGCGCGCGCGAGTGTGGGAAGACGCCCTCCTCCATCCCGGCGATGAAGACGATCGGGTATTCCAGGCCCTTGGCATTGTGGATCGTCATGAGCGTGACGAGCCCCTCGTCGTCGGTCCGCGTGTCGGCGTCCGCCACGAGCGCGACGCCCTGCAGGAAGACATCGAGCGTGTCCTGCTCGGGCTCGGCGCTCGCGTCGAACTCGCGCGCGAACTCGACGAGCTCGCGGAGGTTCTCCTCGCGACCTTCCGCCTCGATCGTGCGCTCGGCCTTCAGCGCGTCGTAATACCCGACTGCGTGCAGCAGCGACTCGAGCAGGTCGCCGATCGGCACCCGTTCCTCCACGTGCGCCCGCAGCCCCTCCATCGTTTCCATGAAGCGTCCCAGCGCGCGCACCGCGGCCGTGCCAAGGCCGGGCACCCCGGCCGGGTCGGCGGCCGCGTCCCAGATGCTGATGCCCATCGAGTCGGCGAAGGAGATCAGGCGCCCCAGCGACGTCTGGCCGATCCCGCGCCGTGGCGAGTTGACGATCCGCGTGAACGAGACGACGTCCTGTGGGTTGCCGAGCACCGCCAGGTAGGCCAGCGCGTCCTTGACCTCGGCGCGCTCGAAGAACTTCGTGCCGCCGATCACCTGATAGGAGATGTCGCGCCGTACGAGCGCCTCCTCGATCGCCCTCGACTGCGCGTTCGTGCGATAGAAGACGGCGATCTCCGTCCGGCTGGCGCCTTCGTCGACGAGGCGCTCGATCTCGCCGACGACGAAGCGCGCCTCGGCGTGCTCGTCGTCGAGCTCGCGGATACGGATCTTCTCGCCGTCGCCGTGGTCGGTCCACAGCGACTTCTGCTTCTGCTCGCGGTTCTGCGCGATCACCGCGTTTGCCGCGCTCAGGATCGTCTGCGTCGAGCGGTAGTTCTGCTCGAGCTTGACGACGTGGGCGTCGGGAAAGGTGTCTTCGAAGCTCAGGATGTTCTGGATGTCAGCGCCTCTGAAGCCGTAGATAGACTGCGCATCGTCGCCGACCACCGCCAGGTTGCGGTGCTCCTCGGCGAGGAGCTGCAGCCAGCGGTACTGGACGGCGTTCGTGTCCTGGTACTCGTCGACGAGGACGTGCCGAAAGGCGCTGGAGTAGCGGTCGCGGACGTCCTGGAAGAGCTGCAGGACATTGACCGCGTTGACGAGCAGGTCGTCGAAGTCCATCGCGTTCATGCGATGCAGCTCGCGCTCGTAGATGCGATAGGCGTCGGCGACCGTCGTCTCGAAGTACGAGCCGACGAGCTGCGCATAGGCCTCGGCGTCGCGCAGCTTGTTCTTGGCGTCGGAGATCTGGTGGTGCACGGCGCCAGGCGTGAAGCGCTTCGTGTCGACGTTGAGCTCGTCGAGGCAGCGCTTGACGAGCCGGCGGGCGTCGGCCTGGTCGTAGATCGTGAACTGCCGCGTGTAGCCGAGCCGGTGCGCGTCGGCGCGCAGCATCCGGGCGCAGGCGGCGTGGAACGTCATGACCCACATCGCGCGCGTGCGCCGGCCGAGCAGCAACTCGACGCGCTCGCGCATCTCCTGCGCCGCCTTGTTCGTGAACGTGATCGCGAGGATCTCGTTGGCGCGCGCGAGGCCCGTTCCCTCCAGGTAGGCGATGCGGTGCGTCAGCACGCGCGTCTTGCCGGTCCCGGCGCCGGCGAGGATCAGCAGCGGCCCCTCGCCGTGCGTGACAGCGTCGCGCTGCGGCGGGTTCAAGCCGGCGAGAAGATCCTCGATGCGGTCGCTTGAGGCGGTGTCCTGCATTCTTCATGAGCATAGGCCCGGTGTCGGCGCAACCCACGGGGGTCAGCGCTGCCGTGCCGCCGCTCGCCGCTCGCGCGGACTCACCTCCTGGGTGGTCGTGGATGACGTCCTCGCGGGCGTGTTTTTTTTGCCCTCGCCGGACGCCTGCGTGCGATACTCGCGCCGTTCTTTCTTCCAGGAAGGGCGGCGGGGATGTTGCGCAGTACCGCGATCGCGGGGGCGATCGCGCTGTTCGTCTGCTGTCTGACGGCCTCCGGCGCCGCGGCCGCGGCCGACGGCGGGTGCGCTCAGGCGACCGTGACGCCCGCGCCGACGACGCTGAAGCAGGCGTCGCGTGCCGTCCTCTGCCTCGTCAACAGCGAGCGCGCAAGCCACGGCCTGGCGCCGCTGCGCGGGTCGCCACGGCTGCGTCGCTCGGCGCGCAGGCACAGCCGCGACATGGTTGTCCGGCACTACTTCTCCCACGTCAGCCTTGACGGTGCGGATCTTCGCGGGCGCGTCATGCGCGTTGGGTACCTGCGCAGGCGACCCGACGCGAAGATCGGCGAGACGCTCGCATGGGGAGCCGAGGGCTATGGGACGCCGGCCGAGCTCGTGCGCGCCTTCATGCAGAGCGCCGAGCATCGCCCGACCCTGCTGGACCCCGGCTACCACGACGTCGGCGTGGGGCTGGTCCTCGGCGCGCCGGTCGACGGCCTCGCCGGCGGTGCGACGCTGACGCTCGTCTTGGGCGGGCGCTGAACAGCCTGCGACGCCCGTGAGCGCCCGGCTCTGCGACGAGGTCCGCTCCGGCTGCGCGCAGATCGCTGCGAGCGCACGCTGGGTGAGCATCGACCTCGACGCGCTCGCGCACGTCGAGCCCGGCGCGCCGCCCGCGCTCGACCCGGTCCGCCACTTCCTCGACGGCTCGCCGCAGGACGTCGCCTCCTACTTCCTCACTCTCGACGCCATCAACTTCGGCTCGGGCTGGTTTCCGACGCTGCGTAAGCGCCCCGACTCGTCGGGCTACTTCACGGTTGCGTGGGCCCTGTCGGACCGGTTTCGCGCACACGGCCCCTGGACGCCCGAGCAGCTGCAGGCCATCGGCACAACGGAGATCGCAGAGACGCTCGGCCAGCCGCTCGACCACGAGTTGATGGCGCTCTACGCGCAGGCGCTGCGGGCGCTGGGCCGCTTCCTCGGCGGGGGCGACGCGCTGGCACTCGTCCGCGAGTCGCGCGGCAGCGCGGAGAGGCTCGCGACGCAGCTTGCCCGGGGGATGGCGCTGTTCGACGACCGCGGCTTCTACAAGCGTGCGCAGATCGTCCCGGCGAACCTCGCGCTCGCCGGTATCGCGCGGTTCCGCGACCTCGACCGACTGACGATCTTCGCCGACAACCTCGTGCCGCACGTCCTGCGCTGCGACGGCGTGCTCCGCTATGACGAGCGTCTGGCGGCGCACATCGACGCCGGGCTGCTGCTGCCCGCGGGCGACCAGGAGCGCGAGATCCGCGCCTGCGCCGTGCGCGCCTGCGAGCTCATCGCCCAGCGCCTCGGAGCGACCGAGCACGAGCTCGACAACTGGCTCTGGAGCCGCGGCCAGGCACCGGCGTACAAGGCGCGGTTCCCCCGCCACCGCACGAGGACCGTCTACTACTGAGCGTCAGCCGCCGGCCGGGTTGGGTCCCTGCACGGGCCGCAGCGGGCGCACCTCGGCCGACTTCTCGCGGGTGCTTCCCGAGAGCTCCGCGACTTCGGCCTCGAGCTGTGCGATCCGCGACGACAGCCGGTTGATCGCGTCGGCGATCGGGTCGGGCAGGTGAACCCAGTCCGTGTCGGGCCCCTCGGGTCGCCTGCCCTCGACTCGCACCGGATGGCCGGGGTTGCCGACGACGGTCGTGTTCGGCGGCACGTCGTGGATCACGACTGTGTTGGCGCCGATCTTCGCGCCATGGCCGACCGTGATCGCGCCGAGCAGCTTCGCGCCGGCGCCGACGGTGACGTTGTCCTGCAGCGTCGGATGGCGCTTGCCGGACTGAAAGCCCGTGCCGCCGAGCGTGACGCCCTGGTAGAGCGTGACGTCGTCGCCGATCTCGGCGGTCTCGCCGATCACGACGCCGGCGGCGTGGTCGATGAAGAAGCCCTGGCCGATCACGGCCGCGGGATGGATCTCCACGCCGGTCCACGCGCGCGAGAGGATCGACAGCGTGCGCGGCGCCATCGGCACGCCGATCCCGTGCAGCCCGTGCGCCACGCGGTGAGCCAGCACGGCCTGGACGCCGGGCCAGCTCGTGAGGATCTCGATACTGCCGACACCGCGCGCGGCCGGATCGCGCGCGTGCGCGGCGGCGACGTCGCGGCGGACCTCGCCGACGACGCGGGCAAGCGTCCCGAGACCGAACATGGCTGAAGCGTACCCTCCGGGCGACCCCGGACTTTGCGACGGTTTGCCTATGGGGCGAAGAACGGCGTCGACACGTAGCGCTCGCCCGAGTCGGGCAGCACGACGGCGATCCGCTTGTTCCGGGATTGCGGCCGGCGGCCGACCTCGATCGCCGCAGCGAGCGCCGCCCCGCAGGAGATGCCGACCAGCACGCCCTCGAGGCGGGCGGCGTCGCGCGCGCACTGCAGCGCGTCCTCGTCGTCGACCGCGACGATCTCGTCGATGATCGCCCGGTTGAGCACGGGCGGGACGAAGCCGGCGCCGATACCCTGGATCTTGTGCGGCCCGGGTGGGCGCCCGGAGAGCACAGCCGAGGTCGCTGGCTCGACGGCGACGACGTGGAGCTTCGCGTTGCGGTCCTTGAGCACCTCCCCCACCCCCGTAATCGTTCCGCCGGTGCCGACGCCGCAGACGAGGATGTCGATCTTGCCTTCGAGCGCCTCCCACAACTCCGGGCCGGTGGTGCGCCGGTGCGCCTCGGGGTTGGCCGGGTTGGAGAACTGGTCGGGCAGGAAGACGTCGGGGTTCGCGGCCATCGCGCGCGCCGCCTGCACCGCCTCGTTCATCCCGCCCATCGACTCGGTGATCTCCACGCGCGCGCCATAGAGGCGCAGCAGCCCCTCGCGCTCGCGGCTCATCCCCTGCGGGAGCGTGAGCACGAGGTCATACCCCTTCGCGGCGCAGACGAAGGCCAGCGCGATGCCGGTGTTGCCGGAGGTCGCCTCGACGATCGTCGTGCGGCCAGGCTCGATCAACCCGTCGGCCTCGGCGGCCTCGATCATCGCCACCCCGATGCGGTCCTTGACGCTCCCGCCTGGGTTGAACGACTCGAGCTTGCCGAACAGCCGGACATCGGCCGGTGCGAGCCGTGTGAGCTCGAGCATCGGCGTGCGGCCGACATAGTCGGCAATGCTGACCGGGATTCGCCCCATGCCGCACAGACGGTACTGGCAGCAGCGTGATCGCGCGCGACCAGAGGGGTAGTGCCCCCGCTGACGTCCGGGCTCAAACCGCGAGGTCGACGTCCTCCCAGCGGGCGTCCTGAAACAGCCATTCCAGCGCGCGGCGGCGCTCGAGCACCACGCTCGGGGCGAGGTCGTAGTCCCAGACGTCGCCGTGGTACTGGGCCTTGCGGGCGTGCCAGTGCAGGCAGTAGTAGAGATCGAGCATCGCCGCGATCTCGCTGAGCGGGCGCATCTTCAGGTCGTCGCGGGCGCGGCCCGGGTCGAGGCCGGGCGCGAGCCGCTCGTAGACGGGCTGCCTGGGGCACATCTGGTCCGGCGGGAGATCCTGCACGAGCCGCAGGACCCAGAGCAGCGCGTGCAACGCCTCCTCGCGCCATGAGATGTCGACGAGCAGTTGCAGCGTCAGTTCGTCGGGTTCCTCATCACCCTCGAGCACGCGCACCAGCTCGAGCTCACGCGTGCCCATCGACGACTCGAGGTCGTGCTCGTCGATCGCGCTGCGCACGGTCTGCACGGGCGCGCGATGCGCGAGCGCCAGGGCCGCCGCGATCGCGTGGCAGCGGGTGGCGACCGAGGCGGCATCGCGCGCCCATTCGAAGTCCTCATCGGCGTGCAGCGGCAGCGAGCCGGGGTCGGAGAGCTTCCACCGTCGCAGCCGCCGCACCGACTGCTCGCGGATCACGAGGAAGTCCATCCCGTGCACGCCCCCCATGTGTCGCAACGTACCGCCTGGAGCGGACCTGGACCCGAACCGGTTGGATGGCCGCAGACCCGTGGCTCTCGATGGCTCGTCTTCAGCCGAAGGTCGCCCTTGCCCTGGACGGTTGACGACGAGCGCGCTTGGCGATGGCCGACGGGGTGTGGGACTAGATGTTCGGGTACTTCGCAGCGCTGACGCGCGATGATCTCGTCGGGCTGGGGGGAAGGTCTACGTCTTCGGTCGCAACTTCCAGCGGGTCAGCGCCTATCCTCGAGCGCAGGCATCAGCGCGGGCCGCGCGACTCGGCGTGACGCGCGACTGCGGCGGTAGGTTCCACCGCGCGCGCTGACGACAGGCCGGCTCGTGCCGAGCGCCACTGCGCAGGTGCGACCCGACGACGATGTCGGGCTTCTCAGATGTAATACATCGCGAGGCATCCCAGTGAGCACGGGCGATTAGGCGGGTGCGCGCCACTATGCGCGCCAGTCAGCCTGTCGCGCCGTCGAGATACGCGTCGAGCAGCGTCGCGGCCTCGGCCTCGTTGCCGGGCATCAGGTGGCCGTATCGGTCGAGCGTGATGCTGATGTTCGCGTGGCCCATGTACGTGCTGAGCGCCTTCGCGTTGACGCCCGCGGCGATCATCAGCGACGCGTAGGTGTGCCTAGCCTCATGTAGCGTGATCCGTTCGAGCAGCTTCGCCGGGTCGACCGTCTCGCTGGCCCCCTCGACCGCGTCGCGCAGCTTCTGGTTGACGGCCTCCCATGCGGCGTCGGCGCGCTTCGTGACGTGCCGAATCGCGGCGACACCCGTGCCGGTCGTGCCGAAGACGTGCCCCGCAGTGCGTGGCGACGCGAGCTGATGCGCCGCGAGCAGCGCCTTCAAT
>DATLNO010000237.1:0-6606 GCA_035536715.1 Solirubrobacteraceae bacterium | reverse complement strand
TCGCGTGTCACACCCGGTCTATGGCGCCGCGAACGGCGTGACGCGCCTCTACGGCCCGCACTTCTCGGCCCTCGGCGGCGCCTTCGTCGACGTCGGCAACGCCTACCTGCAGCCGCCGCATCACGACATCGAGCCCTTGCCAGGGCAGCTGCTGCTGTTTCCATCGTGGCTCGCGCACCAGGCGATGCCCTATGACGGGGAGAAGGAGCGCCTGATCATCTCCTTCAACGCCAGCATCCACGCCGCAGGCGGCGACCAGATGCACGGCTACAGCGCGACGTAGACCGATCTCGAGCCGGTGCGTCGAATGACCGCCGGCCGACGACGATCATTCGTCACACCCCCGCGACCAAGCGGAGCCTGTTGTCGCATACCTCGAAAGTCGCGCTTCATCACACCGCTATGCGACACCCAGAGCGGTGCTAGTGGACCCGTCCGCAAGTTCGACGGGTTTTCCGGGCGACCGATCCGTGCCTGACGGGCGCCGGCGCCCGCCCCCGTGCCACCAGCACGAAGGCGGGACACCGTCGACCCGTCAGATCACGGCCGGTCATCCCGGAAAACCTCGCCGAACTTCCGGCCGGATCCACTAGTCCCAGTCGCCGAGCGTCTGCGGGGCCTCGGGATCCGCGGCGGCGGCCGCATCCCGGCGCGCGTTGGCGAGGTTGTTGCGCGTGCTGACGACGTTGGGATGGTCCGGGCCGAACATCCGCTCGATGTCCGCGAGCAGCGGTTCGAGGATCGCGATCGCGTCCTCGGGGCGCTCGGCGGCCTGGTAGGCGTTGACGATGGCGCCGCGCGTGCTGAGCGTGTTGGGGTGCTCGGCGCCGAGGATGCGCTCGCGGTCGGCGAGCAGGGGCTCGAGGATCGCGATCGCGTCGTCCGTGCGGCCCGCGGCCTGATAGGCGTTGGCGAGGCTGCCGCGGCTCGCCAGCGTGTCGGGATGCTCCGTGCCGAGGATCCGGTCGAGGTCGGCGAGCAGCGGCTCGAAGATCGCGATCGCGTCGCCGGTGCGCCCGGCCGCCTGGCACGCGTTCGCGAGGCTCGCGGCGCTGCCGAGCGTGTCGGGATGCTCGGAGCCAAGGATCCGCTCGAGGTCGGCGAGCAGCGGCTCGAAGATCGCGATCGCATCCTGCGTGCGCCCCGCGTCCTGGAGCGCGTTGGCGAGGTTGCCGCGGCTGCCGAGCGTGTCGGGATGCTCGGATCCGAGGATCCGCTCGTGGTCGGCGAGCAGCGTCTCGAAGATCTCGATCGCGTCGCCGGTGCGCCCGGCGGCCTGGTAGGCGTTGGCGAGGCTGCCGCGGCTCGCCAGCGTGTCGGGGTGCTGGGCGCCGAGCGTGCGCTGGTGGTCGACGAGCAGCGGTTCGTAGATGGCGATCGCGTCGTCCGTGCGCCCCGCAACCCGGTAGGCGTTGGCGACGTTGCCCCGAGTGCGCAAGGTGGTGGGATGCTCGGAGCCGAGGATCCGCTCGAGATCGGCGAGCAGCGGCTCGAAGATCGCGATCGCATCCTGCGTGCGCCCGGCCGCCTGGTAGGCGTTGGCGAGGTTGCCACGGCCGGCCAGCGTGCTCGGATGCTCGGAGCCGAGGGTCCGCTCGTGGTCGGCGAGCAGTGCTTCGAGGATCGCGATCGGGTCCTCGGTCCGGCCGGCGGCCTGGTAGGCGTTGGCGAGGTTGCCGCGAGCGCTGAGGGTGTAGGGGTGCTCGCTGCCGACGATGCGCTCGAGGTCGGCGAGCAGCGGTTCGAGGATCTCGATCGCATCCAGGAAGCGCCCGCCGGCGTCATAGGCGTTGGCGAGGATGCCGCGGCTGGCGAGGGCGTCGGGATGCTCGGCGCCCAGGATCCGCTCGCGGTCGGCGAGCAGCGCCTCGAAGATCGCGATCGCATCCTGCGAACGCCCGGCGGCCTGCAGGGCGTTGCCGAGATTCGCGCGGGTGTTGATGACGTTGGGATTGTCGGCGCCCATCACGCGCTCGATGTCCGCGAGCAGCGGCTCGAGGATCGCGATCGCATCGTGGGAGCGCCCGCCGGACTGGTAGGCCTCGGCGAGGCTGAAACGCGTGCGCAGCGTGTTGGGATGCTCGGCGCCGAGGGTGCGCTCGCGCTCGGCGAGCAGCGGCCTGTACATCGCGATCGCGTCGTCGGTTCGCCCGGCGGCGCGGTAGGCGTTGGCGAGGTTGCCGCGGCTGGCCAGGGTGTCGGGGTGGTCGGCGCCGAGGGTCCGCTCGCGCTCGGCGAGCACGGGTTCGAGGATCGCGATCGCGTCCTGATGCTTGGTCATGTTCGAGCTTGCGCCTTCTGAGATCCGATGCCCGAACCCTACGCGAGGGACCGCGGCAACCGACGATGCGGGCGGGCATGGCGCGTCGGCGGCCCCCGCCCGCCGGGCCTAACACATCCGCCGAATACACGACCTTCGTACATAACGTCGGATGACTGGATTGCCGATGATGTCGACATGGGTATGAGCGCGTTCATGGACCGCAGCTACCACATCGCACCGGACGGGCGCAGCGTCGTGTGCTACGCCGTCGTCGGCAGCGACGAGAACGAGGCGCTGAGCGAGGCGCTGGCCTGGCGCCGCGACGAGATCGGCCGCAACGGTCTCGAGGAAGTCGCCGCGGTGTTGGAGCTGCGCGCACTGATGACGCTCGACGATCTTCTGGGCGTCGCACGCGACATCGGACCTGACGCGACGCTCACGCTGACCCGCGAGCAGGGCAGCCTGCTGTGTCAGATCTGCGGCGCATACGTCACCGAGCGCGATACGGACTGCTACCAGCCGCCCGAGGAACGCGACCGGATCGCGCGCCTGCGTGCGATCGCCGGCCCGTTGATGGATCTCTGCTGCGAGTTCGCCTTGGCCGACGATGAGGCGCGCGAGCACCTCATCCCCGCCTGAGCTCCCGAACGCCGACGCGCCACCTTCGCAGCGCGGCACCCCCTCGCTACATTTTATCCCGTAGTGGGAGGCAGGCGATGGAGGGTGTGACGTGAGTCGAGGCAAGAAGTCCAAGAGCCGGGTTGTGCGCGATCAGCCGAAGGCCCCTGCGCGTGCAGGAGACGCAGCCGCAGAGGATCTGCCGGTCGTCGAGGGCGTGCCCCTCGGCATGACACAGCCCGCAACGTCCACCGCCGCAAAGCCCCCGATCAAGTCTGTCCGCCAGCCGGTCTTCGGCGAGGACCCCGTCGACCTGCAGGATCACAAGCAGGCGACCGACGAGGCCAAGGCTGCGGCGGCTGACGAGATCGAGCGCAATCTCGAGGACCTGCGTCGCGTGCTGGCCAACAGCCTCGACCAGCGCGGCGCCGACCACCCCAGCACGCTCCACGCCCGCGCCGACGTCGCGATGGCGCTCTGGCAGGCCGGTCGTCATGAGGAGGCGATCGAGATCGAGGAGGAGCTCGTCACGGACACCGCGCGCGTGCACGGGGAGGAGCACCCTGCGGTGCTGACCGCCCGTTCGAACCTCGCCTCGTCGTTGTGGACCGCCGGCCGCACGGAGGAGGCGATCGAGATCGAGGAGGCCGTCCTCGCGGACGCCGAGCGGCTGCTGGGCCTCGACCACCTCGCGACCCTGACGGCGCGCGCGAACCTCGCGTTCTCGTACTCGACGGCGGGCCGCAAGGAAGATGCGGTCAGGATCCAGCGCCAGGTCGTGGCTGACCGCGAGCGCGTGCTCGAAGCCGACGATCCAGACACGCTCGACGCCCGCGCGAACCTCGCGTCGGCGCTGTGGAACGCGGACATGGTCGACGAGGCGATCGCGGCCGAGGAGCGCATCCTGGAGGAGAGCGAGCGCATCAATGGCGTGGACCATCTCGACACGCTGCAGGCGCGGGCCGCGCTGGCGTCGTCCTATCGGATCGCCGGCCGCACGGACGACGGCAGGACGCTGCAGGACGAGGTCGTCGCCAACTCCGAGCGCGTGCTCGGCTCAGATCACCCGGCGACGGTTGCCGCCCGCAAGACCCGCGCGCTGAACTGATACGGCCGTGCGATTGGCACGTCAGGCGAACGCCGCACTGCCTTCGAGCGCAGTACCAGCGCGGTGAGCTGCCGCCCCTCGCCGGGCACGGCGCGACGCAAGACAAGCGGCGCCGCGGTCAAGAGCCCGCTCGGACGCAACCCCGGCGACCACCCACCAGCCCCATCGGACGGTCCTTAGCTCGCCCGGCTCAACAGGCGGCTGTTGCGATCACCGCGAGAACCCAAGGTTCGGCTGCGTGACGGCACCGGCGCCGCCCAGGCGGCGTCTCGGCGGAGGACCAGCTGTGCGCTGACAAGCATCGCTTGAGAGGGCGAGGACGGGCGCGATGACCACCGCGAGGGCGGAATGGGACGCGCACCGCGGCGACGTGGCGCCGGAAGCGCATGCCCGAACGTCCAGTCGCGGCGCGGCGCAGTTCGCCCGCCCAGCCTCGCCCCGACTGGTTGTTATCGCCCGGTCGCGCTACCTGACTGTCGCGAAGCTAAACACACACAAACAAATGTCGTAGGAGATTGGCGCGGATTTCCTTCGGCTATCCGCTACAACCTGTGCAAGACGGATGTTTACCTGACCTCGTGGAGCACTGAAGAGCCCGCGAAAATTGGTGTCCAATCCGGCCAAGCAGTCACTACGGAAGGTCGGCATGGAAGCCATCGCATCAGCCGCCCGACGGCGTACGTCGTCGGCGCTCATGGTCGTGCTCGGCGCGCTCACGTTCGCCCTTCTGCTGGGTGTAGCCCCTGCTCGCGCGGCCGACCAGTGTCGTCCCGGCGCGATGCTCTCGCCGCTGCCGTTCTCAAGCTTTCAGGGCGCCGATGGCGACCAGTGCAACACCACGGGTACGGCGGGCAGCTATGACTGGCAGAAGATCGTCACCGACGGCGGCTTTGGCACGGGCGGCGGCACGACGCTGATCGACAACGACACCGCGACGGGCCTGAACGTCTTCAAGGGCGGCTCCAAGGAGCAGGAGCCGGGCGCTTGGGGCTTCACCAGCGACTTCCCGAACAACAAGACCAACATCCTCGCGGCCTGGGGATATCCCGACGCGCAACCCAACCATCTCTTTCTCTACCTCGCCTATGCCCGTGAGGACGCCACCGGGTCGGTGAACTACAACTTTGAGCTCAACCAGAACCCGCCGAGCGAGACGTTCACGACGTCGCAGGGCGCGACGGTCATCAAGCGCAAGGCCGGCGACATCCTCATCGCCTACGACCGCACCGGTAACTCGAGCGTCGTCATCAACCTCTGTCGCTGGGTGCCCACCAACCCGGCAGCCGCGTGGCTGACCGGCACGTGGTCTGGCTGCACCGACCTGACCGCGAGCGGACTTGCGCAGGCCGAGACGAACCTCACCTTCCCGATCACGAACTTCCTGCAGGGCGGCGGCACGCTCAACGCGGGCCAGTTCGGCGAGGCCGCGATCGACCTGACGGCCGCGCTGAACCTCGGCGGCCCGGGCCAGGCCCCCTGCGCGGACTTCGGGGCCTTCTGGGTGCGCTCGCGCCAGTCGGGCTCGATCACCTCTGACCCGTCGGACTTCATCGCGCCGGCCAAGATCGGCGTCAACAACTGCGGCCGCGTGGTCATCAAGAAGACGACCGTCGGCAGCGAGACCGCCCCGCCGACGAAGTTCGACTTCAGCGCGAACTTCAACGCGATCGCCGAAGGCACCCCCGACACGACCCCGACGGCATTCCAGCTCGCCGGTGGCGACATGGAGACCGTCATCAAGGTGCAGCCCGGTACCTACTCGCTCGCCGAGAACGACCCGTCCTCGAAGGGCTATGACCTCACCGGCCTGACCTGCACCGAGACCGGTGCCGTCTCGAACGTCGCGACGACCACGTCACTCGCGACGCGCACGGCGACGCTCAGGGTCGACTCCGGCGAGGAGGTCACCTGCATGTACACGAACACACGCCGCGGCCAGTTGATCGTCGAGAAGCAGACGCAGCCCGACGGTGATCCCGAGTCCTTCGGCTTCACGACCGCGACCGGCCCGTTCTCGCTGACGGATGGCCAGATCAAGACGCTCGCCGTCGTGCCGGGCACGCACACCGTGACCGAGACCGCCAGGAGCGGCTGGTCGCTGTCGAACCTCACCTGCGACGACGCCGACAGCACCGCCGACGCGGCGGGGCGTACCGCGACCTTCCGGATCGCCGCCGGCGAGATCGTGAAGTGCACGTTCACCAACACGAAGGCCGGCCGGCTGATCGTCGAGAAGCAGACCCTTCCCGACGGTGACGCAGCCTCCTTCGGCTTCACGACCGACGCATCGGGTGCGGGGACGTTCTCGCTGACCGACGAGGCGACCGAATCTCGCGACGTGGCGCCGGGCACGTACACGGCGACCGAGAGCGCGAAGGCCGGCTGGGAACTGACGGGCCTGTCGTGCTCGGACGGAGACAGCACCGTCGACGAGGACGCGCGGACGGCGACGATCGTCGTCGCTCCCGGCGAGACGGTCACCTGCACGTTCACGAACACCAAGGACGGCCGGCTGATCGTCGAGAAGCAGACGCTTCCCGACGGTGACGCCGCGTCGTTCGGCTTTGAGACCACGGCGCCCGGCGCCGGGACGTTCTCCCTGACCGACGGCGGGACC
>DATLNO010000236.1:0-24686 GCA_035536715.1 Solirubrobacteraceae bacterium | reverse complement strand
TCCGGCGTCACGGTGAGGACGCCGTCGTAGTCGGTGAAGCGGCCCCGCACGGTGGCGAACAGGTGCGCCATGTCGCGGACCTCGAAGCCGACGGTCGAATGGACCGGGTCGATCTGCCACGTGCCGAGCGGCAGCGCGACGTTGGTGGTGGTGTTGTGGTGAGTGGTCGTCATGCCCGGCATCGTCCGGGTCGACCCCGCCTTGGCGCTACGGGGACGACCCTGTCCCGGACCCCAGTGTTCGAGCCAGCTCAGCGCGGCCGGCGATGTCGAGCTTGCGGTAGGTGCGCGTGAGGTGCATCTCGACGGTCTTGACCGTGAGAAAGAGTGTCTGGGCGATCTGTGCGTTGGAGGCTCCTTCGGCCGCCCACTCGGCGACGCGGCGCTCGCTCGCCGTGAGACCGTCGACGCCATCGGGCACCTCGCGCCGGATTCGGACGCCGCTCGCCCGCAGCTCGGTGCGAGCCGAATCCGCGAGCCCTTGCGCGCCGCAGGCGACCGCGAGCTCGAACCCCTCGCGCAGCGGGTCGCGGCTGGCGACGCGGTCGCCGCGCCTGCGCAGTACGCCGCCGAGCGAAACGAGCGCGCGCGCGAGCTCCAGGCGCGCGGGCGATGCGCGCAGCAGCTCGACGGCCTCGTTCAGCGTCGCGACCGCCGCGTCGCGCTCCTCGAGCCGCGCGCGCGCCGCGAGCACTGGGCCGAGATAGCCAGGCAGGCCCCACGTCTGCGCGATCGCGAGCGCCCGCTCGACGAGCGCGACCGCCGCCTCGCGCTCGCCACGCGCGGCATGCAGGCCGGCCGCGGAGCACATCCACGGCGTGCAGGCGGCGGCATCGATGCCGAAGAGCGGCTCTGCCCGGCGCACCGCTTCGGTCCAGTCGGCGAGTGCCTCTTCCGGGCGGCCCTGGCCGATGCGCAGCTCCATGCGCTCGAGCAGCAGGAAGTTCATGTGCGGGTGGTTCGGGATCGCGCGCGCCTCGGGATACGCCGCGGCAAGCTCGCGCTCGGCCTCGTCGAGTCGGCCCTGGTCGACGAGCGTGCCGACGAGGGGGATGATCGAGCCCTCTCCGCCGCCCGCCCAGCCCGACTCGCCGCCGGCGGCGAGGCCTGTGCGCGCGTCGGCCTCTGCCTCGCCCAGGCGTCCGGCGCGGCGGTGGATTGCGGCGCGGGTCGCGTAGGCGATCGCAATGTCGGCGGTCGAGCCGCGTCGCTGTGCGACGACAACGTGGGCGTCGAGGACGGCGAGATCGTCGTCGAGGCGATCGAGGGGCAGCAGGCCGAGGTGCAGCGTCGTTGTCGTGAGCGAGACCGGGCAGTGCTCTGCGAACCGCTGTGCCTGCCGAAACACGCGCGACACGACGTCGTCGAGTTGCTCGGCCGTGCACCCGCTGAACACGAGCGGCACGATCAGAATGCCGAGCGCCAGCGCCTCCCCGAGCGTGTCGCCGGGGAGCTCCAGCGCCGCGGCGTGGCGCTTGAGCACGTCGCGCGGCGATCCGCTGATCGCCTCGGCGCACCACAATCGCAGACCGAGCTCGTGGTCCAGCGCGGCGACGTCGGCGCGCGCTTGGCAGACCAGCGGGTGCAGCGCGAAGACCTCGCCCATGTCGCCGCCGATCGCGTCGAGCAGCGCGAGGACGATGTGGCCACGCAGCACTGGATCGTCTGAGCCCGAGAAGGCCTCTCGCAGGTTCGCCGCGGCGCTGATCGTCTGACCGAGCGCCGCCTCGGCGCCCGCCAGCTCGAAACGCAACTCGGAGCGAGCGGCGGCGGCCGGCGGCTCCGCCAGCGCGCGATCGAGCAGCGCCGCAGCGGCGGCCGGCGCCCCGCGAGCGCGCGCACGACGAGCCGCCGCACGCAGGTCGGCCACGACCGCCGGGTCGCCGGCCGGCGCCGAGTGCATGAGCTGCAGCGACACGCGCTCGGGCCCGACGCCGCGCTCGCGTAGGAGTTCCGCGGCGCGCGTATGGGCTGCCAGCTGCTCCGCCGCGGTCAGCGTCGCGCGGGCGCCCGCCGCGAGCAGGGGGTGGGAGAACCGCAGCGGCGCCGCGTCGGCGAGCAGGCCGGCACGGCTCAGCTCGCCCGCGGCAAATGTCGCCTCCATCGTGGGGACATCCGCGAGCGCGGCGGCGAGGTCGACGTCGACGTCGTCGCCGAGGATCGCCACGGCACGTGCGAGCGCCTCGCAGCGCGTGCCCAGCCGGTCGAGCGTCGCGCGAACCGATCGCGCCACCGTGGGCGGCGTGACCTCCGCCACGCGTCCAGCATCGGCAGCCGTGAACCCGACCCGCTCGGCGCGCAGCGCGCGCACGAGCTCGCCGAGCAGGAACGGGTTGCCGCTGGTGGCATCGTGGCATGCAGCCGCGAACTCAGGCTCGACGCCGCTGTGCGCGGCGCGCAGGAAACGCTCGACGCCGCCGATGTCGAACGGCGCGGGCTCGAGCACGTCGGTCCGGGGATCGCGGCGCAGCTCGTCGAGCACGGCCGCGACGCCGGCGTTCTCGGCGGGACGCGTGCCGACGACCAGCGCGACCGGCAGGGACTCGACCCGCAGCGCCAGGTAGGCAACGAAGCGCAGCGACGCATCGTCGGTCCAGTGGGCGTCATCGATCGCGAGCAGCAGCGGACGGGCGCCGGCGAGCTCCGCCGTCAGCGCGTACAGCCCGCGCAGCACGGCCTCCGGCGCGGGCTGCACGGCATCGGGAAGGTCGAGGATCACGCTCGCCGCGACGTTCGCGAGTCCCGTGTGCGACGTCGCATCCCCGCGCGCGCGCAGCTCCGGCTCGAAGCATTGGCGCACGACCCCCATCGCGTAATCGCTCTCCAGCTGCGAGCCGCGTCCCCTCAGAACGGCCATTCCGGCCGCCTCCGCGCGTGCCCGGGCCTCCGCGAGCAGGCTCGTCTTGCCGATTCCGGCATCGGCTTCGATGAGCACCGTCGCGCCTCGCCCGGCGATTGCCGCGTCGAACGCTGCGCCGATGCAAGCGAGTTCCTCCTCGCGCTCGATGAGAGGCTGCCTGCTCGTAGGCGGACACTAACCCACCCTTCGGCGGCTCGCTCGCGTCGGCTTCGAGCCCCTCGGACCCCATGGGCATGGCGCACACCAGGCACCGATTCCGGCGGAACGCCGAGCCCGTAGCGGTTCGCTGCGGACGCGCCGGCGACCCGGAGACGAGCGTCGGCCGCCCTCGGACGTCCCCGCTGGAGGACAGCTCGAGCGACCCATCTGAGGTCCAGCCAGGTCACGACCCGTAGCGACCGATCGGAGCCTCCGGTAGCGGCCGCCCCATTGATCCGCGGCCCGAGCGGTATACGTCCTGGGCTGAAACGTTCCTCCGTGCGGCTTGGTTCCGACGCGCGGCGCGGCGCGGGTCTGGCTCGGTGAGCGCCAGCCGATCGCCTGGCCGGATGAGCGTCAACAGGACCGGCGCTCTGACTGCGTCGGGCTCACGCTCGCTCGTCGAAGGCTCGCGGCGTGGCGGCTCCGGTTGCATTGTTGTCGTTCGGCGCGCAGTCGGTTAGCGTCGATGTATGAAGTTCGTCGTCGCGGGAGGCGGCGTCGCGGGACTGGCGGCTGCGCTCGCGGTGGCCCGTGCGGGCCACGAGGTGGTCGTGCTCGAACGGGATCGTCTTGATCGCGACGAGGGGCCCCTCCGGGTGTTTGACGTCGAACGGCGAGGGATTCCGCACTACTTCCAGCCGCATGCGTTTCTGCCGCGCGGTCGGCGCTTGCTGGCGCAGTGGGCGCCGGACGTACTCGGGGCCCTGTCGGACGCTGGGGCGGAGCCGCAGGACCTCGCGCTGAAGCTGCGGGGGCCGCGGCGGCCTGGGGACGAGGACTTGGTGTACCTGTGGGTCCGGCGGCCGATCATCGAGTGGGCGCTGCGGCGCGCGGCGGCGCGCGAGCCGGCGATCGAGATTCGAGCGGGTGTGCGCGTGACGGGGCTGCTGTGTAGCGATGACGCGGTGCCCCGGGCGACGGGTGTCGCGGTGGACCAAGGTGATCCGGTACACGCAGACGTCGTAGTCGATGCCCTGGGCCGCTATCGGTGCCCGGCAGGCTGGCCGCGGGCGGCCGGCGAACCGACCGACTCGGGGGCCATCTACTACTGCCGCTACTTCGCGCTTGCCGAGGGTGCCGAGCACCTCGACGCGCCGATCCTCAACCCGCGCGGCGACCTCGGGTACATGGGCTTCAACACCTTCCGCGGAGACAACCGCACCTTCGCCGTGATCCTCCTCGTACCGGCCGCCGACCCCGAGCTACGCGTGCTGCGACACGAACCGGCCTGGCGTGCGGCCTGCGCTGCGATCACACCGCTGGACGTCATGACCTGCGCCGATCATGCCCGGCCGATCACCGACGTCATGCCGATGGGCGGCCTGATGAACGTGGACCGAACGGGCGACCCCCTCGTCTCGGGGATCGTCGCGGTGGGAGACGGCTTCTGCCACACCGATCCGGCGTTCGCGTACGGGCTGTCGTTTGCGCTCGTCCATGCACAGGCACTGGCTGGCGCCACTGTCGAGGCATCCGATGTCGACGCGATCGTCGAGCGCTACCGCGCCGACGCCGGTCCCGAGGCGCGCGAGCGACACGCCCTCGCCTGTGCCACCGACGCGGCACGCAGCCGGCGTTGGAAGGGCGAGCCGCTGGACGCGCGCCGACGCGAGAGCTGCTATCCCCTGTTCTCCTTCGCCGGCGCGCTGGCCGCTGCACCGCATGACGACGCGGTGCTGCGGCGGACCATCCGCCGCGTCGGTCTGCTGGACCGCACCGCGGTCTTCGACGCAGACGACGCGCTGCATGACCGCATCGAGACAATCCTCAACCGCCTTGGCCCGCCGCCGCCGCCGGGCCCCCCGCGCGAAGACCTGCTGGCACGCCTGACAGCGGCCACGCCGGACGGCGGAGCGGCGCGCCGGCCGCGGCCGACCCTGCGCTAGGCCCAACGCCGAGCACGACTACCGCAACCAGGCGAGGCTGTCGCGTGAGCGTCGAGACGCCCGAGGGCGAGCGTCGCGTTCACGCGAACACGTAGCTGTTAGGACCAGAACGCGTCGTACGCGGATTCGTCGGAAACGAAGTTCTGGAAGCTTGTTGCCTTGCCATGCTCGAAATGCCAGAGGTGGATGGCCGACAGGGTCAGCCGGGCATCGTTGCGCTCGGCGTTCTCGGTGACGAGTGCCATGACTCTTTGCTTTCCGTTGTCGAGGATGTCGTGTACGTCGAGGCTGAACGTCCCGTTGGAGCGCTCCATGAGCGCCTGGAAGTGCGCTCCCACCTCGTCGTGCCCGGTGTAGTCGCCTGACAGCGGGTTGCGGCCGGGCTTGTGCCAGCGGATGTCTTCGGCGAACATCGCCAGCACCGCGGGCAGGTTGCCTTCCGCAAGCGCCTTGTATCCGTCGGCGAGGATCTCGGCGTTGGTCTGGGTCATGGTCTGGGCGTCGGGCGAGGTCATGGTCGTGTCCTTTCGCTGCGGCGGCGTGATCAGAATCGCTCTGCAGCGTCCTCGGAGAACGTTGCGCAAACGTTGCGCGAAGGTTTCACGCCAGATCGCGTCGCTACGGACAGAAGCGGCGAAGCGATGCTGTTGCGCTCTCGAGATCGGTGAGCCCGTTGTTCTGCGCGGCTGCGAGGACGTTGCGGAGTAGCTCTTGGGCGCGGTGCATGTCTCGCCCGGTGCGGCGGGCGATCAGCATGCGGGCCCACTCGCGCCGAGCGCGGATCAGCCACGCTTCAGCGCCGAGCGTGGTGTACGCATGGGTGGCGTCGATGAAATGCGCGTCGGCTTCTTCGTAGCGCCCAAGCGTCGTCGCGAGGTTCGCGAGGTGATGATTTGTTGCGCCAAACCATGACGGTCCGCTGTCGACGAACTGCTCCGCGTATGGCTCGAGCATCGCGTACAGCGTCTGAGCGCGCGGGAGATCGCGCAGACGCACGCACGCGACGCTGGCTAGGCATGGGATGACGAGCGCCATCCAGTCATAGGGCAGATCTCTGAGTTCGTCTTTCATCAGCGCGTCGAAGCGCTCGCGAACATGTTGGCTGCGGCCGGTCTCGCATGCCGTCGCGACCTGCATCGCCTCAAGCAGCAGCGGAACGGATCGGCTGGGCCTCGCTGCGACGCCGCTGTCGGGTGTCCAGATGCCGCCAGGCTGGATCGGGCTTGCCATCGCGCTGGCGAGAGTCCCGCGCAGGAGCCGAATCACGAACAGCTGGATCACGAGCCACAGCGCCGCGTCCGGCTGTCGGGCTCGTTGGCCGACCGCAAAGGCATCGCGGGCGAGCTGCTCCGCCTCGGCGAGCGACCCGGCGATCGAGCTGCGTTTGGCGCGGGTGACGGCGAAGTACCAATGCAAGATCGGCTGTCCGAGCTGGTCGGCCAGTTCGTGCGCGCGCTCTAGCAGTCTGTCGGCGAGCGCAAGCTCTCCGTCCTCCATTGCGGCGTGCGAGCCGAAGCGCGCGGCCTGAAAGGAGATGAGCGGATCCTCGAGTGGCTCGGCGAGCGAAACCGCTTCGCGGGAGTTGACCAGGCGCTCGGGCAGAGTCTGTGGCCCCCACAACGCGACGTAACGGTCGTTCAGCGTCCGTGCGAGCGTGCTTGGGTCATCGATGCGGCGTGCGATCGCCAGCGCTTCATCGCTGAGCTGCGCGCGACGACGCCAGTCCGGATCTGCGATGAGCTCGACGGCAAGCTGCGCGAGCAGCGACGCGCGCACTGCGCTGTCATGCGGCCCGCAGGCGGACAATGCAGTATCGAGTAGGGCGACGCGCTCGCCATCGACGCCCGCGAGAGAGCTCGCGAAGCCGCGGTTGTTCGCCAGCGCCGCCCGTGCGAGTCGCTCAGCGTCGCCCAGCTCGTGCGCAAGCCGCGCGCCCTCAAACAGTGTTTCGCGGTAGGCGGGGTCGCCGGCCTGGCGCTCCGCCACGCCCTGCGCGATGACCAGATCGCAGCGCTGTGCCTGCCGGCGAGGAAGCTCGACAGCGTCGATCAAGCTCACGGCTTGGCGGTAGTGCGCAGCCGCGTGCTCGTAGGCGAGCTGCGCGACCGCGCTGTCGCCGGCGAGCTCACCATGGGCGATTGCCTTCTCAAGATCGCTCGGCGACCCTGCTTGGCGGAAGTGATGCGCAAGCTCAGCGCTGTGGGCGTCCGGCTCATCCGCGTAGGTCGCCTCCAGCGACACAGCTACGCGCCGGTGGTACAGCGCGCGCCGCAGGGCACTGAGGCCACCGTAGATCGTCTCGCGGATCAGCGAGTGAGTGAAGGTGTAGCGGCCCGCGACCCCACCCACCTCCTCGATCACCCCGGCTCGCGCGGCCTCCTCGAGCGCCTCGACAAGCTCGTCCTGGCCGAGCTCGCTCGCACGTTCCAAGACCGCCAGCTCGAAGTCTCGTCCCGAAACGGAAGCGATCGTGAGAACCCGGCGGGTGCTCTCGCCAAGGCGGGCGATCCGCCGGCCGATCACGTCCTTCACGCCTTCGGGTATGCCGACCTCGCCGAGCCACAGATCAGCGGTCTGCCGCCCCGGCGTGCCCTCGAACGCGCCTGACTCCGCGAGGTGGCGAAGCATCTCGACGATGAACAACGGGTTGCCGTCGGTCTCCTCAAGAAGCCAACGGACCAGCTCGGGGGCCTGCCTGCCCGCGTGCGCCCTGACGAGGACCGTCACGGCAGCCATGTCGAGGGCACCAAGCGTGACGCGGTCACCGCGGTGCTCGCGGCCGATGTCGGCGAGCGTTTCGATGAGCGGGTGACCGGGGGCGACGCCTGTGTCACGGTAGGTGCCGACAACGACCAGCGCGGTCGAGCGCGCGTGACGCGTGAGGTGCCTCAGCAAGAGCAGGGTCGGCTTGTCCGCCCAATGCAGATCATCGAGCACCAGCACGACCGGTCTCGACTCGCCGACCCGGCGCAGCAGTGCGGCAACGGCCTCGAACAGCCGGTAGCGCTCTCCTTCCGGGTCGCCGGACATCGGCTGGGCCAGATCAGGAAGCCGTTGCGCCAGCTCCGGAACGAGGCGGCGCAGCTCGCCGCTGCTCGCGCTGACCTGTTCGCGAAGCTCCGGGACGGGGCATGTCGCCACATAGTGCTGCAGCGCTTCGACGAACGGCTGATGGGGCAGCAGTGGCTCCTCGTCGCAGCGTCCATACAAGACGACGGCCCCCGCCGCGTGAGCTCTCAACGCCAGCTCGGTGGCGAGCCGGGTCTTGCCAATTCCCGCCTCGCCGCGCAAGAATGCGACACGACAGGTTCCAGAGCTTGCCTGCCGGTATACGCCCCACAGCCGCTCAAGGTCTTCGTCGCGGCCTACGAACTCGCGGGCGGGCGCGAGAAACGCAGACGGCAGCGCAAGCGGCGGCGGTGCCGAACCGGCCGCGTTCAATGCAGCCGGCCGCACCGCAAGCGGATCGTCACGCTCGCTCCGCCACTCAAGTCCGGTCTCGTTCAGCAGCCGCTCGTGCAGCGACCTCAATCCCGCACTGGGCGGCACTCCGAGCTCCTCCTGTAGCAGCCGCCGAAGGCCGTCGAACACCTGCAGGGCCTCGGCTACTCGTCCGCGCGCGGCGAGCGCCTCGATCAGGTAGCGGTAGCCCGTCTCGCGATAGGGGGCCGCCTCGATCAGGCGCCGAGCGGCACGTTCCGTCGCCGAAAGCTGCGCACCGCCGAGCCCAAGCCCGCACGCGGCCAAGCATTCGAGCGCGCGCAAGCAGAGCTCGTCCAGCCGCCGACGCTCGTCCTCGGCCCAGTGCGCCTCCACCCGTGGAAGAAAGCCACCATAGGCGGCACTCAACGCGTCCTCGGCGGCGCTCATCGCCTCCTCCCAGCTCGACTGCTCCAGCGCGCGCTCGGCTCGCTTGATGCCCTCAGTTGCCGACTCGAGGTCGACCGACGCATCCGCCGGAAGCTCGAGCGTGAGCTCGGACCTGCCAACGACGATGCCTTCGCCGAGCGCGGTGCGCAACCTGGACACGAGCGTGCGAAGCGCGCTCTCCGGGGACGCCGGAGACTGCTCAGGCCACAGCGCGTCGACGAGCTCCTCCCGCCTGACGAGGCGCTTGCGGTGAAGCACGAGGTACGCGAACAGCAACCGCAGTTGGCGACCTCGAATGACCGTCTCAAGCCGTCGCCCTTTGATCTCAACGACGAAATCACCGCAGAGTTCGACGCGCGTGTTCTCGTGTTCGCTTAGGTTCGCCAAGTTGATCTGCAGCGGCGGAGGACGGCTCCGGGCAGCGTACTCGGCAAGGCCGTCCCGCTTGAGGAGGGCCCAAGAGTGCGTGATCGGCGGTTGGGTTCAGAGGTACCGGTCGAGCCCGAACGGCTGTAGGTCGACCGCGCTCTTACCGGTGAGAGCGAGCTGCGCGACCGCTTCGCCGATGGCCGCAGAGTGCTTGAAGCCGTGGCCAGAGCACGGCGAGACGACGAGCAGGTCGGCGTCGCCGGGGTGAGCGCCGATTGCGAAGCCGCTGTCGGCGGTGCTCGTGTAGAGGCAGGTCGTTGCGTTGACTGTTCGGGCCTGCAGGCCGGGAAGCCGGCGGGCGAGGAACCGTGCATGCATCTGCCGCGATTGCTCGGCCGTGACCTCGCGGCGGCAGGCGGCCGGCGTGGTCGCGTCCTGGAACTGCTCCGATGCGACCTTGAGCCCACCGTCAGGTCCATCAATCGCCGGAAAACCGTAGAAGAACTCCTCCGGCCCGTCTCCAATGATCCAGATGAACACGGGCAGGTCCCGGTGGGCCTCGTAGGTTCCGGGCGCGAGCGCGAACCAGTGCAGGACCTGCCGTGTCACAGTGAACGCCGAAGCGAGTTCGGGTCGCAGCTCGGTAAGCCAGGGGCCAGCGGCGAGCACGATCGTGCCGGCGGTGTACGACCCAGCGTCGCTGACGACGAGGCGCTTGCCGACCGAGATGACCCGCTCGCCGGTTCTGAGGTCGGCGCCGTGCTCGTGCGCCAACCGCAACTGCGCGGCGACGGCGGGTTCGGGCCTGACGAAGCCGGCGCTCGGCTCGAACATGCCGCGCTCGTCGCCGCCCAGTGCAAACGGCGGGAAGCGCTCAGCCAATGCGGCGCTGTCGAGCACCTCGTGCGTGACACCGTGTGCCTGCGCCGTGGCGATCGTGGTCGCGAGGAAGTCAGCAGCGCCGTGCTGCCCACGACCGCCGGGGACGGAGATGACGACCCCGCCGGTGACGGTGAGGAGCTCTTCGCCCGTGAGGGCTTCGATCTCGCGCCACAGCTCGTGTGAGCGGATCGCGAGCGGGACGTACTCCGCGCCCTCACCAACGGCGAGCCGCGTAATCCTGGAGTCACCGTGCGTCGAGCCATGGACATGAGGCGCCGCGAACCGATCGATCCCGAGCACTCGGGCGCCCGCCTTAGCGAGCTGGTACACAACCGCGCTGCCCATCGCCGCGAGACCGACCACCACGACGTCGTAGGAGCGGCTCATCCTCGCGCGCTCGACATCACGCGCCGCATTGTGCCAATGCAGCACACCCATGGGCCACCTGCACTACGGGTCGCGCTCCTCGCGGGACCTGATATCGCGTCATCGCCTGCCTCCTCATCACGGGTTGCGCAACGTGTCTGAAGACACAGGCGCTCATTCGCCGAAGTCTGTGGACCGCCTGTGCTCGCGTCACTCACTGATGACGCCAGTCGGCGCGGCACAGACCCCCAAGCGGCGCCTGCTCTCGGTGCGCCTCATGAGGACGGCGCTCAGCTTTCGTTAAGACTTGTTGCGCAAGCTGCCGGTCATGAGGGTGTTGGTGGTCGATGATGAGCCTGCGGTGCGTGAGGTGCTGCAGCGGATACTGCGTCTCGACGGCTACGAGGTCGAGCTGGCGGTGGATGGGCGCGAGGCGCTCGGCCGACAGCGGGCGGCCCCGGCCGACGCGATCGTGCTCGACGTTCTGATGCCCCACGTCGACGGGCTTGAGGTCTGTCGGCGCATGCGCGCCGCCGGCGATCGCACGCCGGTGTTGATGCTGACTGCGCGCCAGGAGGTCAGCGAGCGCGTGGCCGGATTAGAGGCCGGGGCCGACGACTACCTGCCCAAGCCGTTCTCGATCGACGAGCTGCTGGCTCGTCTGAAGGCGCTGATGCGCCGCTCCGGCTGGTCGAGCGACGACCCGCTTCTACGCTTCGAGGATCTGGAGCTCGACACGGTGGCGTATGACGTCCGGCGCGGCGGCCGGGCGATCGAGGTGACCCGCACCGAGTTCCTGCTGCTCGAGCTGTTCCTGCGCCACCCGCGCCAGGTACTCACCCGCGAGCAGATCTTCGATCGCGTGTGGGGCTATGACTTCGGTCCCGCCTCCAACTCGCTCGAGGTCTTCGTGGGATACCTGCGCCGCAAGACCGAGGCGGCCGGCGAGCCGCGGCTTCTGCACACGGTGCGCAGCGTGGGATACGTCCTGCGCACCCCGCGCCGATGAGCCTGCGCCGGCGTCTCGTGCTGCTGGCGACGGCCGCTGTCGCGGTCGCGGTCGTGCTGGCCGTCGTGACGAGCTATGTCGTCGTGCGCGAGGACCTGCGAGCGGGTGTCGACGCGGCGCTGCGGGACCTGACGCCGCGGGTGACGCTCGAGCGTACGGCGCCGCCCGGCGAGCTGACGGCGGCGCCGGAGGCCGTGCACGTCCGGGTCCCGGAGGCGCCGTTCGGAGGCGCGACCGCGATCGCGCAGGCGGTCGAGCCGTCGGGTGACGTGATCGCCCGCCGCGGCGCGCCGCGGCTGCCGACCGACCGCCGTACCCGCGAGGTCGCCGACGGCACGCGCAAGCCGTTCTTCCAGGATGCGACCGTCGACGGCGTCCACGTTCGCGTCCTGACAACGAGGGGACTTGCAGGAGACGCGCTCGTGCTCGCACGCCCGCTGACCGAGGTCGACGACGCGCTGGCGCGGCTGCGCTGGGTGCTGCTCGTCGTTGCGCTCGCAGGGATCGGGCTGGCGGCGGGGCTCGGCCTGCTGATCGCACGTGCCACCGTCGCGCCGGTCGCGCGCCTGACCGGCGCCGCCGAGCAGGTGACCGCGACCGGTGACCTGAGTCACCGCATCGAGGCGCAGGGAGAAGACGAGCTCGCCCGGCTGGCGGCCTCGTTCAACGCGATGCTGGCGGCACTGGAGCGCTCTCAGGACGCGCAGCGCCAGCTCGTCGCCGACGCGTCGCACGAGCTGCGCACGCCGCTGACGAGCATCCGCGCGAACCTCGAGCTGCTTGAGCGTGCTCGTGGGCTGCCCGAGGACGAGCGGGTGCAGATCCTCGCCGGCGCGCGGGCGCAGATCGAGGAGCTCACGGTCCTGATCGGAGACCTCGTCGATCTCGCGCGACCCGGAGAGCAGCTCGTCGAGGAGCCCGAGGACCTGCGGCTTGACGACCTCGTGCGGGAGGCGGTCCAGCGCGCGCGGCGACTTGCCGGCAGCGGCGTCGGCTTCGACGTTCGCACCGAGCCTTGCGTGGTGCGCGGCTCGCGAGCGGGCCTGCACCGAGCGGTGTCGAACCTGCTCGACAACGCGGTCAAGTGGAGCCCTCCGGGCGCCACCGTGCAGGTGGGGGTACGTGACGGCGAGGTCAGCGTCTTGGACCGCGGGCCGGGCATCGCCGAAGACGACCTCGCACATGTCTTTGACCGCTTCTACCGAGCGGCGAACGCGCGCGGGCTGCCCGGATCCGGCCTTGGCCTCGCCATCGTGCGCCAGATCGCGGAGGCGCACGGCGGTGGCGTACGCGCCGAGCCGGCGCAGGACGGCGGCGCGCGGCTGCGCCTGTGCCTGCCCGCTTCAGAGAACTCCTCGCTGACGCTCAGATGACGTTCAGCTTGCGCCGGCTTCATAGCCGGCATGCGAAATCTCACCCTCACACTCACCACCGCGCTGGCCGCGCTGACGCTCGCCGCCTGCGGCGGCGCCGGCGGCGATGACGCCGCGACGAAGACGTCGTCGGCGCAGGACAAGGCGCTCGACGGCGCCCTGAGGTTCGCCCGCTGCATGCGCGGCGAAGGGATCGACTTCCCCGATCCGCAGAAGGGCGCCGACGGGCTCGTCAAGGTCGGCGGGCCGCGCCAGAACCCCGAGAACCCGCGCAACCGCGCCGCCGCTCAGAAGTGCGGCAAGCACCTGCAGAGCGGCGGCGACGCGCCCGATCGGGCGCAGCAGGCGAGGTTCCAGGACGCGTTCGTCAAGTACGCGCGCTGCATGCGGGCCGCCGGCGTCAACGTCCCCGACCCCAAGCCTGGCGCCGGCGGTCTGGTAGCGGACACCCGCGACCCGGGCGCGCCCAACCCCGAGTCGCCCGCGTTCAAGGCCGCCGACCGCAAGTGCCACGGCCTGCTGGCGGCTGTCGACAAGTCCGTCCAGAACGAGCAGTCGCCATGACCGCTGCCACGAAACTGCGCAGCGGGTCGGGCGACCTTGCCGGCGACGACGCGTTCGCGCCGCGGCGCCGGCGGCGCGGCGCGCGGCTCGCGCTCGCCGTCACCGGCCTCGCGGCCGCCGGCGGTCTCGCTTGGGCGACGCTCGGCAGCGATGCCGACACTCCGGTGGGCTCCGCAGTCAACGACCGCGTCCCGACAGCGGTCGCCGTCGTCACGCGGCGCGACCTCGTCGACCGTCAGGACGTCGAGGGAACGCTCGGCTATGCGGGCGAGAAGACGATCGGCGCAGCCGCCGGCGGCACGCTCACGCGCGTGCGTCCGGAGGGCTCCACAGTCCGCCGCGGGCAGTCGCTGTACTCGATCGACGCGAAGGCGACGGCGTCCGTCATGTACGGCCAGGTGCCGATGTACCGCACGCTGCAGGCCGGCGTTGACAACGGCAGCGACGTGCGCCAGCTCGAGCGCAATCTCGTCGCGCTCGGCTACGACGCCTACGGCGCGATCGACGTCGACAACCGCTGGGACGCCGCCACCACGGCGGCCGTGATCCGCTGGCAGAAGGACCGCGGCCTGACGCGCGACGGCGTCGTCGAACCCGGCGACGTCGTCTTCAGCGATGGGCCGCTTCGCGTCGGCGAGTACAAGGCCGCCGTCGGGGACGCCGCCGGCGCCGGCACGCCGGTCGCCGTCGTGTCGAGCCATCGCCGCGTCGTGATCGTGCAGCTCGCCGCGAGCCGGCAGGCACAGGTGCGACGCGGCCAGCGCGTGCGCGTGACGCTGCCCGACGGAAGCCGGGTGGCCGGCCGGGTCACGCGGGTCGGGCGTGTCGCCACGGCCGGAAGGGACGGCGCGGAGGCCACCGTCGAGCTGCGCGTCGCGCTGCTCGGCGAGCGCGCGAGCCGCGTCCGGCTCGATCGGGCACCGGTCACCGTGTCGATCGCGGCGAGCACGGCAAAGCGCGTGCTCTGCGTTCCGGTCACCGCGCTGGTGGCGCTCGGCAACGGCCGCATCGGCGTCGAGGTCGTGAGCGCCGGCGGGGTCCGGCGGCTCGTCGCCGTCACGACCGGCGCCTTCGCCGACGGCTACGTCGAGATCGACGGCGTCGCGGCGGGCACGCGGGTGGTGGTGCCGCGATGAGCGCCACCGCAACCCGCACCGTCCTCGCGCTGCAGGACGTCCTCAAGGAGTACGCCGGCGGCGTGCGCGCGCTCGACGGCGTCACGCTCAGCGTCGAGCCGGGCGAGCTGATGGCGATCGTCGGTCCTTCGGGCTCGGGCAAGTCGACGCTGCTGCACGTCATGGGCACGCTCGACCGGCCCTCGGCGGGCGGTGTGGCCGTAGCCGGCCACGACATCGCAGCCCTCGACGACCGCGCGCTGGCCGGGCTGCGCGCTCGCTTCATCGGCTTCGTCTTTCAGCAGTTCTTCCTGATCGACGGGATGACGGCGCTGGAGAACGTTGCACAGGGGCTGCTCTACAGCGCGACGCCGATGCGCGAGCGACTCACGGCCGCACGGCTCGCGCTGGGACGCGTGGGGCTCGCGCACCGCGTCCTGCACCACCCGGCGCAGTTGTCGGGCGGCGAGCGCCAGCGTGTCGCGATCGCGCGCGCAGTCGTCGCGCGGCCCGCGATCGTCTTCGCCGACGAGCCGACCGGCAACCTCGACTCGCGCACCGGGGGCGAAGTCCTCGCGCTCCTGCGCGAGCTCAACGAGCAGGGCACGACGCTCGTCGTCATCACGCACGACCGCGAGCTGGCCGCTGCGCTGCCGCGCCGCGTCGTCATGCGTGACGGCCGGGTGGTGAGCGACCGATGAGCTCGCGCCTGCTTGCGACCGACGTCGCGCGCGTCGCCGCCGTCGGCCTGCGCACGCGCCGACTGCGCGCCGCGCTGTCCGCGCTCGGCATCGCCATCGGCATCGCCAGCCTCGTCGCCGTCCTCGGCCTGTCGGAGTCCTCGCGCGCCGGGCTGATCCGCCAGCTCGACAAGCTGGGTACGAACCTGCTGACGATCGCGCCCGGCCAGACGCTCGGCGGCTCGGACGCGACACTGCCCGAAGGCGCGTCGAAGGCCATCGGCCGGATCGGCGGCGTCCAGCGTGTCTCGAGCGTTCGCGCGCTGGACGCCAGCGTGCGGCGCACCGACCGCATCGACGCCGACGAGACCGGCGGCATCGGCGTCGCGGCTGCGGACCCGTCGCTGCTGGCCACGCTCGGCGGCCGCATGACCCGCGGGCACTTCCTGACCGCGGCGACCGGCCGCACGCCCTCCGTCGTGCTCGGCGCCCTCGCCGCCCGGCGGCTCGGCATCGACCGCATCGGCGTGCAGGTGTACATCGCCGGGCGCTGGTACACGGTGATCGGGATCATGGACTCCCTGCCGCTCGCCGGCGATCTGGACCGATCGGTCCTGATCGGCTACGACGCGGCGGCCGCCTATCTGCGCGAGGAGCGATCGGCCACGACCATGTACGTACGTGCTGCGCCGGCGGCGGTCGGACGCGTCCGCGAGCGCCTGGCAATGACGGCGAACCCACAGAACCCCGAGGAGGTGACGGTCTCGCGCCCTTCGGACGCGCTCGCCGCACGAGCGGCCGCCGAGTCGGCCTTCACCGGCCTGTTCCTCGGTCTCGGCGCCGTCGCACTGCTGGTCGGTGGCATCGGCATCGCGAACACGATGGTGATCTCCGTCCTCGAGCGGCGCAGCGAGATCGGCCTGCGCCGCGCACTCGGAGCCACCCGCGGCCACGTGCGCGCGCAGTTCCTGGGCGAGTCGCTGCTGCTCGCCGCCGCGGGCGGCGCGGCCGGCGTCGTGATCGGAGCGCTGATCACCAGCGGATACGCGCACAGCCGCGGATGGGAGACGGTCATCCCACCGCGGGCGCTGGCAGGCAGCCTGGGAGCGGCGCTCGCCATCGGCGCCCTCGCAGGCCTCTACCCAGCCGCCCGCGCCGCGCGCCTGACGCCCACCGAAGCATTGCGCAGCGTCTAGCACGCTGAGCCGTGCAGGATCGATCAGCATCGTTGGGCTGCGGGATGCGCCCGCTTCCGCGAGCGGGCGTGTACCAGTCGGAGCCCGGCGTGACGAGCCCGCTCTCGTAGGCAAGCACGACGGCCTGCACGCGGTCGCGGAGCCCAAGTTTCGCCAGGAGGCTCGAGACGTGGGTCTTGATCGTGCCCTCGCTGACGAACAGCTCGGCC
Source organism: Solirubrobacteraceae bacterium (assembly GCA_035536715.1). Lineage (GTDB taxonomy): Bacteria > Actinomycetota > Thermoleophilia > Solirubrobacterales > Solirubrobacteraceae > CADCVQ01. The sequence continues at coordinate 8,107 of DATLNO010000236.1, read as the reverse complement.
GCCAGCTCGGCGGTGCTCTTGTGATCTGGGCGGCGTCCACTCCGGTGGGCGCCGCTCGCTCCTGACGGGGTGCACCGGCGCCGTCGCAACAACTGACCAGATGCCGTCGCGACTTACCCGTCGGCGTTGAGCGCGAGCGTCTTGCGGATCTCGTCGAGCGCGGCCCGCTCGTTTGCGCTGATCGGCTTTCCACCGATTCCGATGAAGCCGCCTTCGCGGTTCGCGCTCGCTGCCGCCTCGGCCACCGACAGGATGAACTGCTTGTACTCCTCGGCCTCCTCGGCCGTCGCTCGGCCGTCGACGATCGCCACCGCTTCGGCCAGCCGGGTTCGCGCCGGGCCTTTGATGTCAGCGCCGCCCTCTCGCAACCGGTTTGCATCAATGCCCGGCGGACTGGCGACGATCTCGTCAAGCAGCGAGCTGTCGCCATGGTGCCGGCGAGCCTCGGCATACGTCCTGCCTATCGCCAGGCTCTCGCGGATCGCTCCGCCGCGCTCGGCGGCCACGACCCTCAGCGCCGCCATCAACGGCGCCTCCACCAGTGTGGTCCATTCCTCAGCGTTCAAGTCGGCCTTCGTCGTCATACGAGTCTCCATGTCAGGGTCCGTACGATGCAGCAGGTACCCAATGGAGCAAGCTCTCCATCAGCCATCCGCAGAACGATGAGTAGCACCAAGGCGGCTAGCGAGACTGCGGTTCCCAGCGGAATGTGCGCAGTGCCACGAGCATCCCCACGGTGCCCCAGGCCAGCAGTACGGCGATGGCGGTCGGGTCAATCCCGCCTGCGGCGCCATTGGGGTCAAAGCCCTCGAGCAGGCCCTGGGCGAGGTGATAGACGGGAAAGACCTGCGCAACGGTCAGTACCGCGTCGGGGATCTGGTCGACGGGAAAGAAGATGCCTGAAATCATCTGCAACGGCAGCATGATCATGTTGGCGACGGCCGGCGCCGCGTTGGCCGAGCCGACCATCCCGGATAGCGCGAACCCCAAGCAGCAGAACGCGGCTGTTCCGACGGCGAGGGTGAGCAGGAGCCCTGGGGCGCGGTCGCTGGGGATCGTCACGCCATAGAGCGCCCAGCCGATCAGCGTGAGGACGACCGTGATCAGCGCGGTCAGCAACACCGCGACCGCCGCACGCGACGCGATGTACGCGCCGACGGGCAACGGCGTCGCGCGCAGACGCTTGAGGATCCCTCGCTCTCGCTGCTCGACGAGCGCGATCGCCAGCCCCACGAAGGCGGCTGACATCACGCCAAGCGCGATGATTCCCGGCACGTAGTACGTCGAGACCTTCAGCCCGCTGCGCTCGTCGAGCGTCTCGTTGCCGAAGATCGACGCGAAGATGACCAAGAAGACAACCGGCAGCGCGACGGTGAAGAACACCGCTTGCGGGTCACGCCAGAACTTCACGAGCTCGTAGCGCAAACGGTGAAGAGCGAGCCGGCTCACGCGCTGACCTCGCTGGGCGACGCGGTGAGTTGCAGGTAGATCTCCTCCAGCGAAGGCTGAGAGACCGCCAGCCCGGTCAGCGGATGCGCGTTGTCCAGCGCCCAGCCCGTCAGCACGTGCAGCACCTCGGGCGCCGCGTGTGTGCGCAGCTCAACGGCCCCTTCGGTGCGCCGTGGAGGTTCCTCGAGCGCGGTCAGTGCGGGCAGCTCGACCTCGTCGGCCAGCGCGAAGTGGATCGTCGACGGGGCGCTCGCGCGGCCGCCGAGCTGCGCCGGTGCACCGACGGCGACGATCTCACCGGCGACGATCACCGCGGCCCGGTCGGCGAGAGCCTGCGCCTCGTCCATGTAGTGGGTGGTCAGAAAGATCGTCTTGCCCAGCTCGCGCAGTCCGCTGATCACCTCCCATGCTCCACGGCGCGCGCCGGGGTCAAAGCCCGTCGTCGGCTCGTCGAGAAACAACAGATCGGGATCACCGATCAGCGCAAGCGCGACGTCAAGGCGGCGCTGCTGGCCCCCGGACAGACGCTTGGCACGCTGATCGCGCTGCTCGCTGAGCCCAACCAGAGCGATCGTGTCCTCTATCGGACGCGGCCGGGGGTACTAGCCTGCGTACTCGGCGACCGTCTCACGCACCGTGAGATCGGGGTCCTGCGCCCCAAAAACAAGCACGTCCGTGAAAGCCGCATCTGTTCTGCACGGATTCTGAACATCGCCGGGTTACGGTCGAGACATGCGCCGACTGGCTTTGAGGTGGGGCGGCGTGATCGCGGCGGTCGTCGCGGCGCCGTGGGTGTTGTGGGCGCTGCTGCGCACGCTCGGCCTCGAGCACGGTCATCCGCTCGTCGCGTCGGTCGCGTTCTCGCCCTACGCGGCGGCGCTGGCGCCGCTACCGGTCCTCGTGGCCCTGTTGTTGCGGCGCTGGCTGGTGGCCGCCGTCGCCGGCGTCGCGGCGCTGGCGCTGCTGACGGCGCTGGTGCCGCGCACACTCCCAGGCCCGCAGCGCGCGCAGCCCGATACGCGCGGCCGGAGCGTTGTGGTGATGACGGCGAACCTGCACTTCGGCCGCGCCGATGCCGATGCGATCGTGCGGCTGGTCCGTGACCATGACGTCGATCTGCTGAGCCTGCAGGAGCTCACGCCCGATGCCCTGAGGCGACTCGACGCGGCCGGTGCGGCAAGACTGCTGCCCGCCCGGTCGGTGCGCTCGGACAGGCGCTGGTCGGGCCTGGGTCTCCTGGCGCGAGCGTCGTTACGTGCCGCGCCGCTGCGCTGCGACAGCTCGAGGGCGCAGCTCGAAGCGGTGTTGTCGACGGGCGACGGTCGCGCGCTGCGTGTTGTCGCCGTACACCCGCTCCCGCCGGTGTCGCGGGCGAACACCCGGGCCTGGGGCGTCGCGCTGCGAAACCTCCCTGACGCAAGAGCAAACGGGGTGCCGCGGGTGCTGCTGGGCGACTTCAACGCGACGCTTGACCACCACGAGCTGCGCCGCCTGCTCAGCCGCGGCTACGTCGACGCCGCCGATGCGACCGGCGACGGACTGCGACCGACGTGGCCGACAACGGGTCGACGGCCGCCGCTGACGATCGACCACGTGCTGTTTGCCCGACCAATCAAAGTCAATCGGTTCAGCCTTCACACCATTCCCGGCAGTGACCACCGCGCGCTGATCGCCGAACTCCTGCTGCCACACCCGCAGGCCACGTGACGACCCGGCTGTCGGCCGCGGGCGCTGGCACCTGAGTGCTGCATCCATAGACGTCTCGTCGCAGTCCGGCATGCCCATCCCAGACGTTTGTGTCAGCCTCAGCGTCGCGGGAACTCACGCGCCGCATCGACCGCCTCTATCGGCAATCCGGCGACCGTCGTCCCCCCGCTCGGCCAGCGCAGGCGGTAGCGCGCGTCGGGGATGTACTTCGTCCTGAGCGAGAACGAATCCTGCCCATCGACGGTTAACCCGGTGAGCTTCTGCCATGCCTCGTCGCCGCGTCGGCGCTGGATCGCGATTTTCTTGGGCCCCGAGCCCAACCGCAGTCGACCCCAGAGCAGGACCTTGCGCTCCCCCAGTCGCTGGGCGAACAGACCGGCAGTGAACGACTTCGCCGCGAGCTTGTCTTTGCCGTCGGCGGTCTGCAGCCCGGTGTAGTACTCGCCGAAGCCCCGGCGCTGGGAGGTGCTGACGCGTACTGGGCCCGGCGGTTGGTCGCGCAGCAGGAACTGGGCGAACGTGACAACCCCCGGCACCTGCGAGCTCAGGTATTCCGCCCACGTCAGCCAGCGCGCCTGCGTCGCCTGTGACAACGTCGGGCGGCCGGGGATCCGGCTCGTCTCATAGCCGAACTCGGTGATGTGGATGCGCTGCAGACGCTTGGAGATGCGGCCGGCCGCGGCGAGCCGTCGTAACAGCACCGACAGCCGATCGAGGTTGCCGATGCGCACGTTGTCAGAGCGCTGCGTGCGGCCGATGTCGTCCGGCCGAACCTGCCGCGGGTAGGGATGGTGCGCCCACCCGTCCCCTGGCAGGCGGTGGAAGTTCCTGCACCCCGCTCTGCGCAGCGGCCGCAGATCGCCGCCGACACACGCCATATCGCGGATGAACAGCAGCGGCGCGACCGATCCAGATGGCGGCCGGCCGCCATCGCTCGAGGTGTTGCCGAGCAGGAAGTCGGCGTCCGGGCGGATCGCCTTCGCCGCCGGGTAGGCGGCGCGCACCATGCGGGCATAGTGCCCCGGGCTCGCCGGATGCGGGCGCTGCGGGCTGCCCGTCCACTGGGGCAGCAGCAGGCTGGGATGATTGGGCTCGTTCCAGAGCACGAACTGATCGACGGCCGGCAGCGGCGCGCCGGGGACGGCGACGGGCGCCGGCGGTGCAGGTCGCCGGCCCAGCGCTCCGTCCAGCAGGCTCTGATCCTGCGACGGCGGCGCTATGGGAAGCACGACGGGGAACGGCGTCCAGGTGCCGCTGTAGCGGCGCGCGACCGCGACGGCGAAGTCGGCGAAAGCACTCGGATCGATGTTCGTGCGGGCGCGTGGGCCAGGCTGATCGGTCGCCGCCCAGTGCGGAGCCCAGAAGCCGATGTCGATCATCACCTTCAAGCCGATCTCCTGCGCGAGCCGCACGGCCTCGTCGAGCGCGAGCCAGCGCGCCTGCTCGTATGCGGCCGGGTCGCGGGGGGCGAAGTCGAGAGGCATGCGCTCGGCGTCGGCCTCGCGGGTGAGCACCGACCAGTTCGCGGTGAGCCGCACGCGGTCGACGCCCAGCGAGCGCAGCTTCTGCATCGACGTGCGCACCTGCTCGGTGGGGCGGTGCAGCAGGGAAGCGTCGTCCTGCACGAGTGTCTCGAGCGCCGCCTGCGCCGGTGCGCCCGGCATGACGACTGCACCCGCGAGGGCGACGAGGGCGGCGAGTAGGCGAACCACCAGGCACAGTTTGTCGAACCCAGGCCGGTAAGAGAGCCGGGGGCCGTCTAGGCCGTGTGCGGCGACTGACGTTCGGCCGGTCGCCCACGTGTCGTGGCGAAGGCCGGGCTCAGGCCGGCCTTCGGTCGGTGGCGGCGGCGAGCGCCGGCGACACCTCGTGCCGGCGCCGTCCCGGTCAGGTTCGTCTGGGACTGGGTTAGGCGAGCACTGATCTCTCGAGTGCTATCGCGCCGGGCAGCGTCGCCGGAACCTCGACGAAGCCCAGCCGGCGCCAGAACGCGAGCGCCATCGGGTTTGAGTCGACGACTGCTACGCGGAGGGTGTCCGCGCCGGCGCCCGCCGCGCGGGCATCGATCGCTGCGACGACGCCCGCGCCGACGCCGTGATGGCGTGCGCCGGGCTCGAGCAACAGCAGGCCGATCAATCAGGTCCCCGTTCGAGGCCAGCAGCGCACGACATCGACAATCCCGGCGAGACCCGTTTCGTAGACGCCCAGAGTCAGCTTCGCGGTGCGTGGGATCTCCGGCGGCAGCGCGTCCCACACGTTGCGCGCAGCCGTCGCCTTGGCGCCCGCTCCGGTCGTCAGCACGTAGTAGTCGCGGCAGCGCTCCATCAACGCCTGAACAGCATCGAGATCGGCTTCGGTCAGCTCGCGCAGATCCGCCATGGTGGGAATCTCGGCACGTTCGCGGTGCACGTTACCGCAGCCGGTAACGGGCGCTGCACTAGCCTGCTGGTCCGAACGGCGTCGCCCTGGGCTGCAACGTTCGTCCGTGCGGGTTAGCTCCGGCGCCCGTCCGTCAAAGCCGAGAAGGCGGGAACCCGGTACGTCAACGAAGGGATGACACATGAGCGACGTAGACACACGAAAGACGGGAGGCAGCCAGACAGTGAGGTTTGCCACCGTGCGTCTGGAGTCTTGCAACCTGACGACCGAGCAGTTGATCGATCTGATCGTCGCGGCTGCTCGCGACAGCGCTGACGTCGACGTCCACGTCGAAGATCACGGCGTATGCCTTGCGCGGAGCTTCAGCTGAGCTACCGACGTGCGGTGGGCTTCTGGTCAGGCGGTCTGCACGACCCAGATGTGGTTGCCGTCGGGATCCTCGATGGAGAACATCCGTGGGACCGGGCCGTCGCCGCCCATCATCTCGCCGGTCTTGACGTCGTCGATTGCCCGGACGCGCGCGTGCTCTGCCTCGACGTCGGCCGTCTCGACGCCGATTGCGCTGCCGCCGGGGCCCCCGTCGCCCATCGGAGGGTTGAGCGCCAGGCGGGCCGTTGAGCCCGGCGGGGCGACCTCGACCCAGCGGTTGGCGCCTTCGTCGCCGAACTCGACGTCGGCGCGCAGCTCCCAGCCGAGGGTCTGTGTGTAGTAGGCGATCGCCGCGTCCTGATCGGCGATCGTGAACATCGCGACGCCGATGTTCGAGATGGTGGTGGATGCCTGCGTGGGATTGCTCATGGCACCGAGACTCTCGCACTCGCGCAAACTCATCGCAAGAGATCGCTTTGTTGGGGCGTGAGGTCCATTGCGCCCGTCTCGTATACGACGCCGATCTCGGCGAGCTCAACGCGGCGAGGGCCGCTCTTGAGACGCCCGGCGACATACGCGTCAAGACCCATCTCGGTCGCGATGGCCACGACCTCATCGCCGGAGCCTTCGGCGCAGTAGATCGCGAAGCCGCATCCCATGTTGAATGTCGCGTACGCCGCTGCAGCGGGCATGTCGGCGCGGTCGACGAGGAAGTCGAGTATCTCCGGGACTTTCGGGAGCCGCGTGATCTCATAGGTGAACGCCTTGTTGGGGCGCATGAGCTTGAGCATTCCGTGGCCGGTGATGTGGCTGAGGTAGTGCAGCGGAACGTCGTTCTCGATGAGCCGGCGAACGAGCGGGGCGTACATCGGGGCGTGATCAAGCAGCGCTTCCCCAAAGCTTCTCCCGCTCGCGAGCGGTGTGCTGTAGGGCGAGTCGCCAAGCTGTTTGGCGACCACACGCGCGAGTGACGAGCCGTTCGCATGCATGCCGGTGCTCTCGACGAAGACGATCTCGTCACCCTCCCCAAGGCGTTGGCCGAGGATGGGCTCGGCGGAATCGACGACACCCACCGCGCTTCCGGCGAGTTCGATGTCGGCGGCGTTGACGAGCTCGGGCAGCGTTGGGCTTTCACCACCGCCCCAGACGGCGCCCGCATCCTCACAAGCCTGGCGCCAGCCCTTGACGAGCGCCTCGTGGCGACCAGCTTGCGCGTACCAATCGGCGGAACCCGTTGCGAAGTAGGCGTGAACAACAAGCGGCGTTGCGCCAACGCAGCAGAGATCGTTGACGATCGCGGCCACTGTGTCGTAGGCGACGTTGCCGAAGAGGTTCTGGCCCGACTCTTCCTGGACCAGCCGCGCGATGACGGACTTCGTGCCGAGCCCTTCGAGGACGGAGGCGTACGTCGTTGCGCCGTGACGAAAGACGAAGGCCGGCTCGCCGCGAGATGCGTCTACGGCCTCGCCGTCGTGGTCGGCCAGCAGATGCGAGGTCGCGCTTGCCGCCCGAAGCGATTGCCGCTTGCCCTCATCGAGGACGTCGTAGTCAACTCCGGCCTTGGTGTAGGCCGACTCGGTGCGATCAGGCCGCGTCATAGCGACGGCATTCTATGCCGCCTTCCTCGAGCCGATGATCGACCGACTGTTCAGCGCACGCCGACCGGCAGCTCGATGTCTCCGCGGACGAGGGCGAGCATGACCGCGTGCAGCCGCCCGTGTGCGCCCAGCTTGCGCGGCGCGTTGCGTACATGGGTCGGCACCGTCTCAGGCGAGAGGACGAGCTCCTGGGCGACCTGCTCCGTCGAGCTGCCCTGCGAGAGCATGCCCAGTACCTGCGCCTCGCGCTTGGAGATCAGCGCGACGCCGTGGCCGCCCGAGCGGCCGGGCAGCTGGGCGATCAGGCGATCGACGTATTCGCGACCGGCGGCCGCCGCGCGGATCGCGTCGGCGAGATGCTCGATCGGCGACGACTTGAGCACGATCCCGCGCGCGCCGCTGGCGACGGCGGCGTCGATCACCGCATTGTCGATCGAGCCGGTGCAGAGGACGATCGCCGTCGCGATCCCCTCGTCGCGGATAGCGACGGCCAGATCGATGCCGCTGCCATCGCCGAGATCGATGTCGACGAGCGCGACCGCAGGCCTGCGCGCGCGGATCATCCGGCCGCCCTCCTGCGCGCTGCCCGCGGACCCCCCGATGCG
>DATLNO010000235.1:0-3655 GCA_035536715.1 Solirubrobacteraceae bacterium | reverse complement strand
GCTCGAAGACGTGCAGGCCGTGCTCGCTGCGCAGCGCGGTGTATGCCCCGAACCCCGCGACGGCGGCGAGGAAGCGCAGCCCGCCGTCGCCGGCATGCTCGTCGAGGACGTCGAGACGCATGCCGCGCCGCTGCGCCCAGCTGCGGTACATCGCGACGACACGCGCGCCGAAGTCGGCCGCCGCGGGCTTCGCCTCGACGGCGAGGTAGGCGTCGCGCGGCTCGTCGGCGCGCAGCGCGTCGACCGCCCAGCCGAGGATCAGCAGCCGCTCGCCGACGCGGCGCACGAGGTCGCGCTCGGCGCGGGCTGGACCAGGACGGTCCAGGCGGGCGAGCAGCGAGCCGGCAGTCCGCAGGCCGGCCTCGATGCGGTCGATCTCCTCGACGAATCCGAGGGTGCGGTGCCGGTCCGGCGAGTCCCAGAAGCCGGGCTCCTGCATCGAGTGCAGGCGGCTGGCCTTCAGCGTGCTCCAGTCCTCGGCATCGATGGCCTCGGCGAGGCAGCGGTGGGCGTGGACGAGCACGCGCAGCTCCTCTTGCTGGCCCACGCCATCGAGCGCGATCGACCGCAGCGTCGGAGCGGCCGGCTCGCCGTCCTGCACCGGCTCCTCGGCGGCGTGTCGCAGCCGACCGGCGGGCGCGTCGGGATCGACGAAGCGCACGGTCAGGCGCTTGTTGTCGAGGCACTCGACGAAGAGGAACTGATCGCCGGCCGGGTAGGCGTGCTCGACGATCGTCCGCGCGAGCGAGGCGAGGAAGTGCTGCTCGACCGCCCGCCGCAGCGGCCGGGCGCCGAGATCGGGCGCGAAGCCCGCGTCGAGCAGAACCTCGATCGCCGACTCGTCCCACTCGACGGCCCAGTCGCGGCTTCGCAGCCCGCGCCGCTGGACGACCGCGTCGAGCTCGCCGCGTAGCAACTCGCGCATGACCGCGCGGGTCAGCGGCGCAAAGACGACGATCCGGTCGAAGCGGTTGACCAGCTCGGGCCGGAACGCGCGCGCGACAGCACGCTCGACCGAGCGCGCCGAGAAGCCCGTCTGCTGCGAGGAGAACCCGAGGCCGTCGCCGGTCGGCACGGCCGAGCCAACGTTCGACGTCGCGATGATCACCGCCTGGCGAAAGTCGGCCGTCGCGCCCGAGCCGTCGGTCAGGCGGCCGTCGTCGAAGACCTGCAGGAAGAGGTCCCAGATCTCCGGTCCCGCCTTCTCGAACTCGTCGAGCAGCACGACGGCGTGCGGCTCGCGGCGGATCGCGGCCACCAGCGAGCGGTCCTCGTAGCCGCCGTGCCCGGTCAGGCGGTGGACGCCGTCGCTGCCGTGGTACTCGCTGAGGTCGAGCCGGACCATGCGCTCGGGCGAGCCGAAGAGGATCTCGGCGAGAGCTTTGGCGAGCTCGGTCTTGCCGGTGCCGGTCGGCCCGACGAAGAGCAGCACGGCGTGCGGCCGCGTCGGGTCGCTGAGCCCGGCCTTCATGAGCGCGAGCCGCTCGATGATCGCCGCGACGGCCTCGGGCTGTCCGCGCACGCGCTGCTCGAAGCGTCCGCGCAGCTGCTCGAGATCCAGCCGCGCACGGCCGTCGAGCAGCTCCGCGGAGAGCCCTGTCTGTTCGACGAGCGTGCCCAGGACGTCGTCGATCGTCAGCCCGCGACGCGACCTGCCCGCGGCGTCCATTCGCGCGAGCGTCGCCTCGAGGACGTGCAGCAGTGCGCCCGGCAGCGCGCGGTCGGAGAGGTACTGGCGCGCGAGCAGCAGCGTCTCGCGCAGCAGCGCCGGATCCGCGTCGTCACCGAGCTGCGCCCGGGCGAGCTCGAGCGTCGCCGCCTCCGACGCCGGCGCCAGGCGATGCGCGACGAACGCGCGCCGCACCGCCGGTCGCTCGCGGACGAGGTGCTCGTAGGCCGCCTGCGGCAGCTCGCCGACGATCTGCAGGGTGCCCCGCTCGACATGCGGCAGGAGGTTGTCGATCACGCCGATCGGGCTCTTGGACCACGTCCCGGCCCACAGCAGCTCGTGAAACGAGGGCACGAGCCAGAGCTGGCGCTTGCCGTTCAGCGCCTCGACGATCTGCTGGATGCGGCCCTCGACCTCGCCGATGTACCTCTGGCCGGCGAGCACCTCGCCCGCACCGGCCTCGAAGACGAGCCAGCCAGCGCCGACCAGCCGGGCCGCGAGCAGATGACAGAGCGCGGTCTTGCCTGTGCCCGGCTCGCCGCAGATGAGCAGCGAGCGCGGCGATCGGCCCTTCAGCCGGCTCTCGATCTCGTCGAGCTCGGTCTCGAGAGCGGGAGTCGTGACGAGCCCCTGGGAGAGATCGCCGGGCTTGCGCGGCATCCAGACGCGGCCGATCGTGCGCAGCTCGTCGAGCACCGGTCCGAGTCTATGGCGCGGGTGCCGCATGCGACTTTCACCGCCCGGCCGAGTTGTGAAGGTCATGAAGCAGCTGATCAGCCTGCTCCTCGCCCTCGTCGCCGGCCTTGCGGCCGCCCCTGCACCCGCCGCTGCGCCGGGCTTCGAAGGTCGCCGCTGCACGCCCCCGGTCGGCCATAGGATCGCCGACTGTCGCATCGGGCGCCACGGGACACCGGATCTGAGCCGTGCCGCCTGGCACGCGCTGCGCGGCGCCGAGGTGACGATCGGCGTGAAGATCGAGAGCATCGCACCGAACCTCGGGGCGGGCGGGGCGCGCAGCTGGCCCCTGATCGACTCGCTGGCCCAGCCGATGGGGACGCTGGAGACCCAGGTCGACGGCACCGGCTTCACGCTGCTCGCGGTCGATGGCAAGCCCTATCGCGTGACCTCGGTGCGCATGCGCGGCCGCGGCTGCGCGGCGAGCCTCGATCAGCAGGCGCGCTTCGCGCTCTTTCAGATCATCGGCAAGTCACCGACGGGTGGCGGCCAGGCGTTCGTCGACACCGCGGCGCTCGACCAGGCGACGCCGTCAGGCCGCGCAGCGCTCGCCGCGTTCCGCGGCCAGCGTGGCGGCGGGACGGGCTGCGGCCCCGCCGGTCGCGAGGTCGGCAAGCTGCGCCGGCTCGCCAATCCCCGTGTCGGCAAGACGGCCCACGCGCGGCTGTCCGACGGGACGATCAACGGCGTCACGGAGTACGACGCCAAGCCGGAGTTCGGCAACACCGTCTACTTCATGTCCAACACGACGCAGGTCTCCGTCGGCGGGATCGCGCGCGGCATGGTGCGCGTGGGAACGCCCGTCGCCAAGGTGGACTCGTTCGCGCGCTGCGATCCCAGCAGCGACGGGACGCTGACGTGGCGCTACTGGTCGATCCGCACGGGCATACCGGGTCGCCCGCGGCTGTACGGCTGGATCCCGGCGAACTGCCCGGCGCGGATGCGCTAGCACGTTCGCCGTTCGATCACCGCAAGCGGCGATCTCCCGCGATAGGCGGTTTCGCCGTTCGATCACCGCAAGCGGCGATCTCCCGGCGACGTCACATGTCGCGCACGGCTTCGGCGCCCGCTCCCTCGGCGAGAAAGGAGCGCGCCGCGTTCAGATCGTCCGGGCGATCGACCGCGGCCGCGGCGGCGACCCTGCCGCCGTCGATGTAGAACACGCTGAAGCTGCCGCTCGCCGGGTCGCCGCGGACGATCTCCTCGTCCCACGCCGCCGCGGGCCCGACGTACTCGATCGTCGCCCAGTCG
>DATLNO010000234.1:0-15940 GCA_035536715.1 Solirubrobacteraceae bacterium | reverse complement strand
GAGCGGCTGAAGACCTTCGCCGTCGGCACGCGCGACAGCGCCGACCTGCTCGCCGCGCGCGTCGTCGCGAGCCACATCGACAGCGAGCACCACGAGCGCGTCTACGACTCGCGCGAGGCGGTGCGCGTGCTGCCCGACGTCGTGCGCGCGATCGAGCACTTCGACCCGTCGCTGGTCCGCAGCGCGGTCCCGAACTTCCTGCTCGCCGAGATGACGGCGCAGCACGTCAAGGTGGTGCTGACCGGCGAGGGTGCCGACGAGCTCTTCGCCGGCTATGAGTACCTGCGCGGCTTCGACACCCCGGACGCGTTGCAGGCCGAGCTCATGCGCACCGTGCATGGCCTGCACAATCTCAACCTGCAGCGGTGCGACCGTGTGACGATGGCCCACGGCCTCGAGGCGCGCGTGCCGTTCCTCGACCGTCAGGTGATCGCGTTCGCCTTCGGCCTGCCGATGGCGTGGAAGCAGTCCTCGCCCGGCGAGCTCGAGAAGCGGATGTTGCGGCGCGCCTTCGACGGCTGGCTGCCCGAAGAGATCCTGTGGCGCGAGAAGGCCGAGTTCGGCGATGGCAGCGGCGCCAAGGACGTCCTCACCGAGACGATCTCGGAGGGCGTCAGCGCGACGGACTTCAAGCGCGGCCGAGCGACGATCGACCCGCCGCTGCGCACTCGCGAGGAGTTCGCCTACCACCGGATCTTCGCCGAGCACCTGCCCGGCGTGCGCCCGGAGCGCACGCTCGGGCGCTTCGCGACCGCGTAGATCAGTCGCGCACCCAGTCCAGCGGCAGGTCGGCCTGCTTCTGCGCGATGATCGCCTCGTAGTCGAGCGCCTCACCGGAGACCGAGACGCGGTGCGTGTAGCGCGAGCGGGTGCGCTCTTCGAGGATGCCTTCACGGAACATCCGCTTGAGCAGGCCGCCGAACCCGAACTCACAGCTCTCCTCTAGGAAACGGTCGCGGATGTTGAACGCGATCCAGCCCGGCGAGCCGACGAGGTTGAACGCCTCGGCGAACGCGAGCAGCGGGATGTCGCCGAAGCCCAGAGCCGCCACGCACGTCATGAGATCGAAGTCGTGGCGCATGAGGTCGCGCCTGTCGTCCGGCGTGAGCTGCGTCATGTCCAGCGCGTAGTACGCCTCGTAGAGGCCGGGACGGTCGCGATGCGCGGCGTCGCGTGCCTCGGGAAGCAGGTCGACCCCGACGATCTCGCCGACGGTCAGCTCAGCCAGCAGCTCTCCGACCATGCCGTTGCCGGCGCCGAAGTCCAGCGCCGTCAGCCGCTCGGGCTTCAGGCCCGCATCCCGCAGGGCGGTTCCGAGCAGCTCGGCCACGACGCGTGGCGACTCGCATTCCAGGCGATCGGCGAACAGCCGCTCGTAGAGCCCCGGCACGTTGTAGATCTCCGCGTAGTCGTGAAAGCGGATCCGCTGGCGCTGGCCGCCGGGCCGCTCGATCTCACACCATTCCTCGTCCTGATCGAGCTCTTCGCGCGCGTCTCTCGGAGGAAGATGCAGCGCGTAGTCCACGTTGTCGAGCGTGGCCATGTGGCTCCTTGCGGTTAGCGGCGAATATGGCAGTCGAGTGCTCGCTACCCGTCCCTGCGGACGCCAAACGACACTTCGGGAGGGCCGGCAACGCGTGCTTCACGCCGTATCTTGGTACTTCAGCTCAGAAGGCCCAGCCGCTGTGCGCGCTGGACGGCCTCGGCGCGGTTGCGCACGTCGAGTTTGCGATAAAGCGCGCTGGTGTGCTCTTTGACGGTGTGTGGCGAGAGGTGCAGCGCGCCGGCGATCTCACGGTTCGTGGCGCCGCCGGCGATCCGCTCGAGCACCTCTCGCTCGCGGGTTGAGAGCGTCAGCGCGCCGGCGTGCGGTGGCGGTGCCGGCTCGAAGAGCGCCATGCCGAGGGCCACCATCCGCACCGCGCGCGCGACGTCGGCGGCCGGCCAGTCCTTCGGGACGAAGCCGCTGGCGCCGCAGGCACGCGCGGTCGCCGGCGAGATCCGCCCGGCACCGGAGATCAGCAGCACGCGCAGCTCGGGCCGCTCGGTCAGCAGCCGCTCGCAGACCTCGGGCCCCGACTCGCCGCCGAGGAAGAGGTCGACGAGCGCCACGTCGGGCGCGTGCTCGCGCGTGAGCGCAAGTGCCTCGTCGCCGTTGCGCGCCGACAGGCAGCGCTCGACCCATTCGAGCTCGCCGAGCATGGTCCGAAAGCCCCAATGGACGACGTCGTGGTCGTCGACGACGAGCACCCGCAGGCGGTCGGTGTCGCCGTCCTTCATCCCGCCTCTCCGTTGCCGGCCAGCGGCACCACGAGCCGGACGACCCAGGTGCCGGGCTTGCGCTCGCCGAACTCGACGAGGCCGCCTGCCTGCAACGCCTCGAGCGCGGCAAGCCGCAGCCCGACCCCGGTCGAGGCCGAACGCGCGTGCGGCACGCCGTCGTTCTCGATCTCGAGCACGAGGGTGTCGTCGCGAGCGTGCGTGCGCACCACGAGGCTCCGTGCGTCGGCGTGCTTGCGCGCGTTGCGGACGGCCTCGGTCAGGACGGCCTGCGCGAGCGGCTCGAGCGAGGCGGGCACGTCGACGACCGGGCCCTCGACGACGAGGCCGAGATCGCGGTGCTCGGTGCGCAGGCGCTCGAGCTCGGCCTTCAGCGTCGTGCCGGTCGGCGCGGAGGAGCGACCGAGCGGACGCTGCAGCGCCGAGCGCAGCTCGCCGAGCGCGGCGCTGATCTCCTGCGCGCAGCGGGCGCGCGCCTCGGCGCTCAACGGCTGCTCGGACGACAGCACGAGCGAGACACCGAAGAGGCGCTGCACAACCCCATCGTGGATGCCGCGGGCAAAGTCGATGCGCTCCTCGAGCTCGCGTGCGCGCTCGACGGTCTTCGTCGCGATACGCGAGGTCGACGCCAGCGCGAGCGTCTTGCCGAGCATCCAGAGGAGGTCGCGACGGTGTTCGTCGATCGGCGCCGCGCCCTGCTCGGGCTCGGCGAGGATCACGCCGATCCAGCGCCCCGCCGCGACGATCGGCACGTAGACGATCGGATGCGCGCCGACGAGCTCGGAGAAGTCATCGGAGATCTCGTGGCCGGTGTCGCCGCGCGCCTCGATGACGCGATCCTCGGTCAGCGCCTGGCGCGCGATCGGCGCCGACTCGACCGTGATCTCGTCGCTCGTGAAGCTGTCGAGGCCGACCCCGTGCGCGCCCGCGGCGTGCACGCGCCGGCGCGCGTCGTCGTAGCGGAAGATCACGGCGCGCCGCATCTGCCCCTGGCGGCAGACGGCCTCGGCGAGGCGCGAGTAGAACTCGTCGGAGCCCTGCTCGGTGTCGACTTGGGCGAGCACGTCGTTGAGCAGCTCGAGCGCGGCGAGCGAATGGGCGGGCGCGGCGGGGTGCACCCGTTCATCGTGGCAGGCGGGCAGGTCGCCCGCCTTGCTACGGCGTCGAAGTGCCGGAGAGCGGCGTGATGCCGGTCGGCAGTGGCTGGACGGTCTCGATCAGGTGCTCGAGGCGGCGTCGCACGATGGCGCGGTCGGTGCCGGTGAAGAACACCCCGACGCTCGTGCTCGGCACGTAGATGCAGTACAGCTCGCCGTCGCGGGTGTCACGGCACGTGATCTCCGTCGGTTTGCTGCCGGCCCGGTTGACGATCTGGCCCGTGGGCGTGTGGTCGCCCTCCTTCGCGCACGTGATGCTGAGCGCCAGCGCACCGTCGTAGCCGCCGGCGGATGGGTTGTCGGGCACGAACGTCTTCGCAAAGCGGCACGCCGGCTCCTCCGGCAGCTGCTTGCCGAGCAGGGACGTCACGACGACGTAGGGGCTGTCCTTGTTCGCGCCCTTGGCCGCGGGCGTCGTCGTCGCCGGCGTCGTGCTGATGGGCGACGGAGCGGTGCTGGTAGCAGCGGGCGCCGCTGCGCTCGTGCTCGTGGTGCCGGCGTCGGACGTACCGTCGGAGCCGCCGCAGCCGGCGAGTGCGCCCAGCGCGGCGAGCACCGGGAGGAGGGCAAAGGCGAGGCGCATGCGGTCCGACAGGTTGCCAGAGACACGCGTTCGGGGGGCCGACCCCGGGCCGAGCCTCGGCGTACGAGACGGCGTAGCCGCGCCGTCTCGCGCGACGCCGCTCTCCTTCGGCTCTACGCCCGCGCGCGACCTGGTGCCCGGCGCGGCAGCAGGCGCCGCACCGGCCGGCCGTCGGCGGCCCGCAGTTGTCGTACGCGCAGCCGCAGCAGTTCGACGGCGGGCGCGGTGGGGAGAAACGGGTCGGCGATGACGCGCGCGTCAGCGATTGCGGCTGCCGCCCAGACGTGGCCCTCGACGAGGGCGACGAGCACCGGGCCCTGCAGCGGCCGGGCAGAGTCGAGCGCCGCGAGATCGTGCAGGAGCGGCGCATCGCTGTCGTTCGCGCGACGGATCGCAACGGCGAGGTGCTCGGCGGCGGGGCCGGGCTCGGGCAGGGGCTGCGCGGTCAGGTGTTCGATCATGTGTTCGAGGTGCTGCAACATGTTGGATCGTGTTCTCCCCTTGTGCGTCGTTGCACGCCACTGTACGATCACACACGTCTATGTCAATGTCATACAAGATGAGGATGATTGACCTCGAACGCGATGGCGAGATCTCGATCACGCAGCAGCTCGTCACGCACATCAGCGCGCTGATCGACTCGGGCGAGATCGCCCCCGGGGAGCGCCTGCCCGCCACCCGTGCCCTGGCGGCGGACGCGGGCATCAACCACCTGACGGCCGTGCGCGTGTACCGCCGCCTCGCCGAGCTCGGCTATGTCACCGCGGCCGTCGGGCGCGGCACGTTCGTGCGCCGCCGCGTGCCGGCGCCGGTCGGTGCGAGCAGTGACCCCGGCGCGCGTCCCGACAACGACGACTGGCAGCTCGGGATGCTCGCCGTGCGTCCGGTCTCCTACGCCGACGAAATGCTGCGCGACTCGCTGCACGCGCCTCTGGCCGGCGACGCGATCGCGCTCGGCTCGGGCTATCCCGACCCGGAGCTGTGCCCGTCGCACGAGCTCGGTGCGATCGCGGCGGAGATCGGGCGCGAGAGCCCGCGCGCGATCACCGATTACCTGCAGGTCGAAGGCCTGCCGGAGCTGCGCGAGCGCCTTGCGGAGCTGGGCCGTGAGGCCGGCTACGCGACGAGCGCCGCAGAGATCCTCGTCACGACGGGCGCGCGCCAGGCGATCGACCTCGTCGCCCGCGCGATCCTCGGACCGGGCGACGTGGCCGTCGTCGAATCACCGACGTTCGCCGGCGCCCTGGCCTCGCTGCAGGCGACGGGCGCGCGCGTGCTGCCGTTGCCGATCGACGCCGACGGTCCGGACATCGACGCGCTGGAGCGCATCCTCGCGCGTCATGAGATCAAGCTCGTCGTGCTGCAGGAGGCCTGCCAGAACCCGACCGGCGCCGACCTCTCGCCCGCGCGGCGCGCGCGCCTGATCGAGCTTGCGCGGGCACGCGGCTTCTTCGTGCTCGACGACGGCGTCTACGCGACGATGCGCTTCGACGGGCCGTCGCGTCGGCGCCTGCGAGCGGACGCCCCCTCACACGTCATCTATGTCGACTCGCTGTCCAAGACGATCGGCGGCGGGCTGCGGATCGGCTGGATCGCGGCCTCGGGGCCGATCTTCGGCCGCCTCGTCCAGCTGAAGATCGACTCGGACATCCACACCGCGGCGCTCCCCCAGCACCTCGCCGCGCGCTACCTGCGTGGCGACCGCCACGAGCGGCTGCTGGCGCGCGCGCTGCCGGTCTACCGCGAGCGCCGCGACGCGCTGCTGGATGCCCTCGATCGCCATCTCGTCCACGACGCGACGTGGAACGTGCCGACGGGCGGCCACCATGTCTGGGTGACGCTGCGCGACCCTGTCGACGAGCGCGCGTTGTACGACGAGGCCGTGCGCGCCGGCACGACGTTCCTGCCCGGCGGCGCGGTGATGACGGAGAAGTCGACGCGCACGAGCATGCGCCTCTCGTTCGGGCTCGTCGAGCCCAAGCTGCTCGACGAGGGCGTGCGGCGGCTGGCGGTCGCGCTGCGCGAGGTCCGCCGGCGCGGCCGCGCCGGCTCGACCGGCGCCCTGTCCTGACGACTCGCGAGGAGCGCACTAGCCTGCGCCCGTGCACCGGCCCCGCCTCCGCCGCCTCGCGCGGCGCACCGTCGTCGCGACCAAGCACGCCGTGCTGGAGTTCGTCGATGACCGCGGGCACCGCTCGGCAGCGCAGATCAGCTTCTTCGCGATTCTCTCGTTCATCCCACTCGTGCTGCTGCTGGCGGCGACGTTCGGGCTCGTCTTCGACGACGGCGCGGTGCGCGAACGGATCATCCAGACGGTCTTCGACAACGTCCCGCTGGCGAGCGGCGGCGACCGGCCCAAGCTCGAGCGATCCGTCGGCGACGCGCTCGACCAGGCGGGCAACCTCGGCATCTTCACGACGCTGCTGCTGCTCGTCGCCGCCAGCGGCGTCATGGGCGCGCTGCGCCACTCGATCAACGAGGCCTGGGACATCGACGAGCGTCCGCCGCTGCTCAAGCGCAAGGCGCTGGACTTCGCGCTCATCCTCGGCGGCACGTCGATCCTCGCGCTGAGCGTGTCGCTGACGGTCACGCACAAGCTCGCGGACATCGTCGACGACGAGGCGGGCGGCGGCTGGCTGCTCGCGACGCTGCTCGAGGTCGCGGGCGACCTGCTGCCGCTCGTGTTCGTCGCGGTCGCGCTGCTGTTCCTCTACCGCGTGCTGCCGATGCACCCCAAGCCGCTGCGCGAGATCTGGCCCGGCGCGATCGTAGCCGCGATCGGCCTTGCGATCGTCAAGCAGGGGCTCGAGCTGTACTTCGAGCAGCTCGCCGACTTCGGCGCGATCTACGGCTCGCTGGGGGCCGCGATGGCGTTGCTGATCTTCGTGTACGCGGCCGCGAACGTCGTCGTGTTCGGGGCCGAGTTCGCGGTCGAGTGGGCGCGTGCGGATGACACGCGGTCCAACGCCGAGACCTGATCATCACGACGGCGCTCGTGGCGGGCGCCGTCGTCGAGCGGGCGCGCTTCGGCCCGTTCCTCATCTGTGCGACGAGGCCGTGCGCGTCGGCACGACGTTCCTGCCCGGCGGCGCGGTGATGACGGAGAAGTCGACGCGCACGAGCTTGCGCCTCTCGTTCGGGCTCGTCGAGCCCGAGCTGCTCGTCGAGGGCGTGCGGCGGCTGGCGGCCGCGCCGGCTCGACCGGCGCCCTGTCCCGACGCCGGTCTGTCAGAGCCGGCGCTTGGAAAGCGACATCTTGCGTGGCAGCTGTGCCACGAGCGGCTCCAGGGCGGCGGCGAACTCGGCGGCCGCGGGTCGCACTGCGGGATCACGCGCGAGGCAGGCTCGCAACACGTCCTCGAACCCTGGCGGCACCGCGCGCGGCAGCGGCTGGGGATCGCGGGCAAGCTGCGGGAAGCGCAACTCAGGGTCCTCCGCGTCTCGGTCGCCGCGCCCGCGGGGCCATGGGCGCGCGCCGGCGGCCGCATGCCACAGTGTGGCAGCCAGCCCATAGACGTCGGACGGTGGCCCGACTGCGGCGCTGCCCGGCAGGCACTGCTCGGGCGGCATGTAGGCATCGGTTCCGACCGGAGCCGAGAAGTCCTGCGCATCGGCGACCGGCATCGCCAGCGACAGGTCGATCAGACGTGGCGGGATGCCCATGACGACGTTGTCGGGCTTGATGTCGAGGTGCACCCAACCCGACGCCGCGAGGTAGTGGATCGCCGACGCGATATGGAGCGCGAGCGGTAGCAACTGCTGCATCGGCAGCGCGCCGCCACGATGAATGAGGGAGCGCAACGTCGCGCCCTCGAGGTGTTCGATGAGCAGGTGCGGATGGGCGCCGTCGAGGACCGCGTCGAAGCCCCGCACGATGACGGGGTGCGCGAGCGTCGACAGGGCCTCGGCCTCGAGGCGCAGGTCGCGGAGGACCCGTTCCTTCTTCACCACGTGCGGTCGCAGGACCTTCGCGACCATCACCGCCAGTCGCGGCTCGTCCCAGACGAGGAAGACCTCGAAGCGGTTGCCGCCGCCGAGCAGTCGCAGGACCGACCGGCCGGGCGCGATCTCGGCGCCCTCGGGCAGGTCCCAGGAGGGAAGCGTGCTCACCTCCTGGGACGCTGCCACAGATGGCCTATCGGCGCGTCACCGAATGCGACGTGTTCGGGTTGGAAGCGGAATTGCCCGGGAGCGACACGGACGGCTTCGTCACCGAGTGCGAGGTGTTCGGGTTCGACACCGAGTTGCCTGGGGTCGACCGCGACTCGAGCGTCAGCGAGTGCGAGCCGGTGTTCGGCGAAGAGACCGAGTTGTCGGTTCCGGACACGGTCTTCACCGAGTCGTCGGCGTCGTCATCGTCGCCACCGGCACCACCGCGAACGGCGTTGTCGTCGTCGCTCGTGGTCACGGCCTTCGGCGTCGTCGCGGCCAGCGCGCCGTCTGCCGCCAGCGCCCATCCGACCGGAGTCGCAAGCGCCATGAAGATGCAGAACGCGAGAACCGCGAGCGTCGGACGCCGGCGCTCGATCGGTTCGTCGTCGGTGAGCGACATGTACATCGCGGCCATGCCACGAGAGTCGGTTGGGCGCATCCATGGGCCTCCTGATCTGATGGGATACCGAGTCCGGCCACGTCACCGTTCCACGGGACGGGTCGCAAGCGCAGTGCGACTTTTTTTGCACCATACCGGCTCTACCACCGAAAGCCGGGGCGACGCGCGACCCTGCGGGCGCCAGTGGCGGCCGGCTTCGTCGTCTTCGGGGCGAAGTTTCGCGGTCGAGTGGGCGCGCGCGGATGACACGCGGTCCAACGCCGAGACCTGATCTTTATACATCCGGGCCAACGGCCCGGGTCGAATGTTGTCCGGTTGGACAAAGACCCTCCGCTGACCTGCGGCGAGCCTGAGACTGGCCACCGACGGGGGAGAAACCAGTGAAGCTCGTGATCGGCATCGTGCGCCCGGACAAGGTCAACGACGTGCTCGCGGCCCTCTACCGCGCGGAGGTGCGCGGCTTCTCGCTGAGCCGCGTCCAGGGACACGGCGGCGAGCTTGACCGCGTGGAGACCTACCGCGGCGTGCGCGTGAAGATGGGCCTGTCGGACAAGGCGCGGTTCGAGATCGCTGTTTCCGACGAGTTCGTGGAGCCGACGATCGAGGCGCTCTGTGACGGCGGGCAGACAGGGGAGGTCGGCGACGGCAAGATCTTCGTCGTCCCGCTGGAGCGCGTCATCCGGATCCGTTCGGGCGAAACCGATGACCTCGCCGTCACGCCGGTCGTCACATGACGACGTTCATCGCAGCCGCCGGCGAGATCAACACGGGCGACACCGCATGGATGCTCGTCGCGACGGCGCTCGTCCTGCTGATGACGCCCGCGCTCGGACTCTTCTACGCGGGCCTCGTGCGCTCGAAGAACACGCTGAACACGTTCATGATGTGCGTCGGCGCGATCGCGGTCGCGACGATCACGTGGGCGCTCGTCGGCTACTCG
Source organism: Solirubrobacteraceae bacterium (assembly GCA_035536715.1). GTDB lineage: Bacteria > Actinomycetota > Thermoleophilia > Solirubrobacterales > Solirubrobacteraceae > CADCVQ01. The sequence goes on along the minus strand of DATLNO010000234.1, from coordinate 6,428 downwards.
CTGGCGTTCGACGGCGACGCCAAGATCATCGGCGGCCTCGGCCACGCCTTCCTGAGCGGCGTCGGCTTCGAACCGCGTGACGGGACGACGATCCCGCACCTGCTCTTCTTCGCCTTCCAGGGGACGTTCTGCATCATCACGACGGCGCTCGTGGCAGGCGCCGTCGTCGAGCGGATGCGCTTCGGCCCGTTCCTCATCTTCGCGGCGCTGTGGTCGGTGCTCGTCTACGCGGTGCTGGCCCACTGGGCGTTCGGTGGCGGCTGGCTCGCCCAGCAGGGGACGCTCGACTTCGCCGGCGGCGTGCCGGTCGAGATGGGCTCGGGCTTCTCGGCGCTGGCGGCGGCGCTCGTGGTCGGCGCGCGCAAGGACTACGGTCGCCAGGCGCTGCTGCCGCACAACGCGATGTACGTCCTGCTCGGTGCCGGGCTGCTGTGGTTCGGCTGGTTCGGCTTCAACGGCGGCTCGGGCTTCACGACCGGCAATTCGAGCGTGCTCGCGTTCACGAACACGCTGCTGACGCCCGCCTGCACGCTGCTGACGTGGTTTGTCCTGGACCTCATGCGCAGCCGCCAGATCACGGCGATCGGCGCCGCGACCGCGATCATCGTCGGCTGCGTCGGCATCACGCCTGCGGGCGGATTCGTCAGCCCGATCTGGGCGATGGTGCTCGGTGTCATCGTCGCGCTGCCCTGCTACGCGGTCGTCGCCTACCGGCCGCGTACGCGCGTGGACGAGACGCTCGACGTGCTCGCCGCGCACGGCATCGCCGGCTTGACCGGCATCGTCTTCATCGGCCTCGTCGCACAGCAGGGGTGGAACGGCGTCGCGGACGGCCTCTTCTACGGCGACGCGGGCCAGCTTGGCTCGCAGCTCGTCGCAGCGGTCGCCACGCCCGTGTACGCGTTCGGGATGACGTACGTGCTACTGCGGGTGCTGGGCGCGCTCATGCCCTTGCGCGGGAGCGACACCGAGGAGGCGATCGGCATGGACATCATCCATCACGGCGAGGAGGCCTACGCGAGCGGCGAGGGCGCGATCCTGATCCGCGCCGACATGCCGACCGATGGCGCGCCGCGCGTGCCGGAGAAGGTCTGACCGCCGGCATCGTGGCCGCCTCGATGCCCGTCGGGTACGGTGCGTTCACGCCCGGCCGCGTCGTTGCGGCGCGGCAGCCTGTCGTCTGTCGTCCGACCCGAGGTGACGCATGAAGCTGGTGATTGCCTACATCCGCCATGAGGCGTTCGAGCCGATCCGCGCGGATCTGCTCGTGAAGGGCTTCCCCTCGCTGTCGGTCAGCGAGGTCAAGGGCTCAGGCCGCCAGAAGGGCATCACCGAGCGCTACCGCGGTTCGGAGCTGACGAACTATCTGCGGCCGAAGGTGAAGATCGAGTGCGTCGTCGCCGGCGGCGACGTGCGGCTCGTCGTCGACACGATCCTCAAGCACGCGCGCACCGGCGGTGTCGGCGACGGCAAGGTGTTCGTCCTGCCCGTCGAGGAGGCCTACCGCGTGCGCACCGGCGAGGCCGGCGAGGAGATCCTGCAGTCGCACCCGGACGCCGCGGCGGGGGCTTAGCTCCGCTTGGGCGTCAGAAGCTGCACAACGAGTCACCTTTGATGATCGTGTGGGTCGCCGGGTGTGATGAATGATCGTCGCCCGCCGAAGGCGGTTATTCGACCCCGGCGCACCGGCTCGAGACCTGGCGCGCCCCAGCCCAGGACCTACTACAACCGCGCCCGATCTCGGCGGTATGAGGCACGCTCGCTACTGGCCACTAGATCAGGCGGTACGTCAGCACGACCCGGCCGAGCACGACGACGTCGCCGTCGCACAGCTCGGCCTCTTCGATGCGGCGACCGTTGACGACGGTGCCGTTCGTGCTGCGATCGTCGAGGATCCGCAGGCGGTCCGCGCGCAGGACGAGGATCGCGTGGCGGGCGGAGACCGTGTGGTCGTCCAGGCGCACGTCGGCAGCGATGCCGCGGCCGACGTGGGTGACATCCGCGGTCAGCGCGAAGGCCGTGCTGCCCTGCAGCAGGTAGCGCCCGGGCGCGAGTTGCAGGCCGGCGTCGCCGCGGTGATCGTCACCGTGCGGTGCTGCCTCGAGCGCCGCTGTCGTGTCGTCGAGCGGGTGTGGGTCATCGGCGAGCGCCGACACGGTCCTCAGTGCACCGCGCCCGCCTCAAGCTGGCATTAAGACCGCTGTGCACTCCGGCGATTTCGTATGCCGTTCTTATGTTCGGCTGGGAATCTCGTGACACCAGACGAAGGAGAGAGACGCGACATGGGCGGACGACGAATCGCAGCGATCGCGCTGAGTGGGGCGCTCGTTGCCGGCGGCACCGGCGCGGCGATCGCGGCGGCCGGCAAGAACGACGGCAAGCAGACCGAGCAAGCGGTGCTCGACGATGCGGCCAAGCGGCTGGACGTCACGCCCGAGAAGCTGCGCGAAGCGCTCGGCGCCGCGGTCGACGCGCAGATCGACGCGGCCGTGAAGGCCGGCAAGCTGACCCAGGAGCAGGCCGACAAGGTCAAGGCCGCGCGGAAGCAGTCAGGCCGCGTGCTCGGCCCGTTCGTCGGACCCGGGCTGCTTCACAAGCGCTTCGTTCCCGGCGGGCCGCACGGACCGGCCGGGCCGCGGATGGGAATGCGCCACGGGCTGCTCGACGACATCGCAACGGCGCTCGGGACGACACCCGCGAAGCTGTTCGCAGGGCTGCGCTCCGGCAAGTCGTTCGCGGACATCGCGAAGGCCAACGGCAGGTCGCTCGCCGACGTGCGCGGCGCCGTCAAGGCCTCCGTGATGACACGCCTGGACAAGGCCGTCAAGGACGGCGACCTCACGCGGAAGCACGCCGACGAGATGCTCGCGAACGTCGACGAGAAGCTCAGGGCGATCGAGTCGGGCAAGGCGCTGCGACTGCGCCGGCATGGTCATCGTCGTGGCGGGATGCGGCCGCCGGGCGAGATCCGCCCCGGCGGGCTGCTGCCGGGCGATGAGGCACCGCAACTCGTGCCGCCAGGCACCTTCAGCTGACGAACGCGCGCCGGGCGGGGCTGCACAGCCCGCCCGGCGAAGCGCGTGGTCATCTCGGCGAGACCGTCGGATCGGTTTGCCCCACCGGTCCGGCGGTCCACCGAGTCGAACCTCGCACGGTTGTGGCGTTCGGCGCGGGCATGGGTGCGGGCTGAGGGACGGCCGCGGTGACGGGAGTGGAACTGATCATCTAGATTGGCGCCGGTGCTGAGGAGGGTGCGCCGGATTCCTGCTGCTGTGATCGGCGTGTTGCGCCGACTCCTCGCTGCTCTCACCGGCGCGCTGCGCCGGGTCCCGCGTGTGGTCGGCGTCGTGATCGCAGTGGCCGTCGGCGTCTTCGCGGTCAACGCGCTCGTGCTCTCCGACGACGAGGGCACCGCCAAGAAGCCCGACCCGGCCGCGTCCCTGGGCGTGACGGTGATGGCGCCCGGGACGTTCGACAGCGCGCATCCGTTCGCCCCCTACTACGTGGTCCCGCGCACGCGCTTCCGCGATCCATCCGAGCTGTCGCGCGTCGCGCGCAACAAGATCGTGACCAACCCGGAGAGCGCGCTGCCCAAGGGTGGGATCGCCGGCAGCCCGCAGATCGTGCGCGTGTCGCTGCGCTCGACCGAGGATCCGCTGACGATCACGAAGGTCAGCTTCCGGGTGGTCAGCGACGCGCGCCCCGTGCGCGGGTGGTTCACGGCGCTGTCGGGCTGCGCTGCCGCGCCCGTGCGGCGCGCGCAGGGCGTCCTGGATTCCAAGCGCTCAGCCGTGCGCTACGTCAGCCGCAACGGCGTCGTGTCGCGCAACCTCGCGCTCGAGGTCACGCGCGCCGCGCCGCAGGTCATCGAGCTGCGCGCCCTCACGAAGAAGCGCCGCGTCGCGTGGACAGCGGACCTCACGGTCAGCGACGGCGACGGCAACACCTCGATCGTGTCCGTCGACGACGGTGGTAAGCCATTTCGCGTGACGTCCGCGAGCGCGAGCCGCGGCTACGAGCCGGTCTACGGGCCGACCGGCATCACCGGGTTCTCGCGCTCCGAGACGCTGGCGCGCGGCGGCTCGAGCTGCTGACTACGTCGCGCGCTCGTTCCAGCGCAGCAGCCCGACGAGCAGATCGACGTGGCCCCTCGCGTCGTCGAGCGCGTGGTGGGTCTTCGAGTCCTTCGGTCCGAGCAGGGCGCTCGGCATGCGGCGCTTGATCGCGTCGCGCACGGCGCTGCCGGTGAGCGCGGCATAGGCGGTCTTCATGTCGTAGTGCGCCGACTGCCCGAAAGGACTGCGGCCGGCGAACTCCTGCAGGTAGTACTGCGTGAAGTGCCAGACGAAGCCGAGCGGGTAGGCGGCCAGCACGGGCTGCGCGTCGTGCTGAGCGGCGAGCCCGTCGATCCAGGCGGCGAACTCGGGCAGCGCCTCCTCCGGCGGGCGCCCGTCGCGCTCGAGGGTCGCGCGATCGAAGCCGGTCACGCGCAGCGCCTTCTCGACGTACGTGTCGGTGATCGGGCGCAGCACGGCGTAGAACACGTGCGCGTCGGTCTCGCAATCCAGTAGCCGCAGCCGGCCCTCGTCGTCGCGGACCACCGCGGCGCAGGCGCCGAGCGAGACGATCGAGCTCGTGCCCGGCACGTGGCCGTCCGGCTCGACGTCGACGGAGATGTACAGCTCGCGTGTCACGGCGTGGAGGGTGGCATACGATCGCGTCATGCGGGCCCTGGCCGACGGCGTGCATCAGCTCAAGGGCATGCCGCCCAACGCGATCAACGTCTACCTCGTAGGCGACGTTCTGGTCGACGCGGGCACGCCGAGCGCAAAGAAACGGATCCTCGAGCAGCTCGCCGGGCGGAAGGTGCGCACGCACGTCGTGACGCACGCGCACCCCGATCACTTCGGGTCGAGCCATGCGGTGTGCGCGGCGCTCGGCGTGCCGCTGTGGACGGGCGCGGTCGACGCCGACGACATCGAGGCCGGCCGCCCGAAGGTGCCGCCGACGCCGATCGGCCGCCTGATGATGAAAGCGCCGCCTCCGCCCGCGCATCCCGTCGCGCGGCGACTGCACGAGGGCGATCAGATCGGCCATGGCTTCGTCGTGCTCGACGCACCCGGCCACTCGCTCGGCCACATCGTCCTCTGGCGCGAGTCCGACCGCACGCTGATCCTGGGCGACGTGTTCTTCAACATCCGCAAGCCAGGTGCGCCCCCGGGCTTCCTGACGATGGACCCCGAGCGCAATCGCGCGTCGATGGCGCGCATGGCGAACCTGCGGCCGGCGCTCACGCTGTTCGGTCACGGCCCGCCGCTGCGCGACCCGGCGCGGCTGGCCGCAGCGGTCCGGTAAGCCTACCTCGACTCAGACGCGGCGCTCCGGGTCGGTCTCGACGCCGAGACAATGACACGGTACGATGAGACATCCGCCTGCGTAATGATCGGGCCCCAGGGGAGGAGCCGACATGCCGGTGACGTTCCGTCCGTTCGCGGCCGCGGCCACAGTCCTGTTGAGCGCGACCGCGCTCTCTGCTTGTGGCGGCACGATCGCCGCCACGGACCGATCCGCCGGCGCGAGCGCCCTCGACAGCCGCGCTGCGGCCGACCGGATCATCGAGCAGGCGGTGGGCGACAACCCGCAGGCGCGCTCGGGCCGAATCAGCGGCAGCGTCGATGTCGACATCGACATCAGCGGGCTGCCGCTGCTCGACGGTCAGACGCAGATCACCGCCGACGGTGTCTACGTCCTTCCCGACGGCGCGTCGGTGCCGGACCTCGACATCGACGTCGGCCTCATCCATAACGACCACGCGCTTGGCGGCGCAATCGTGCTCGACGACCGCACCGGCTACGTCAAGCTCGGCACCTCGGGCTACAGGGTCCCCGACGACATCACGCGCGCACTCTCCGAGCCCGCGGTCGGCGCCCGCAACGGGCTGACGAAGCTCGGCGCGATGTTCTACATCAACCCGCAGGACTGGCAGCGCAACGCGCGGCTCGTCGGCGAGACGACGATCGCGGGCGAGACCGTGCAGCACATCAAGGCCGACATCAGCCCGCAGGCGTTCTTCCTCGATCTGTCGCGGATGGTGCGGGCGCTGTCGCGCCTGCGGGTCCCGCAGGCGCTCGGCCTGCCGACCGAGCTCGGGCCGAAGCTGCGCGCCGCCCTCGCGCGCTCGGTCACCGTCGCGAAGGGCGAGGCCTGGATCGGCAAGGACGACCATGTTCTGCGCAAGGCGCGCGCCCACGGCAAGCTCGTCGTCGCCGAGCGCGACCGCGACCTGCTCTATGGGCTCAGCAAGGCGTCGATCGCGGCCAGCCTCGACGTCACGGAGGTCGGCGCCGCGCACACGATTGCCGCCCCACGCTCGCTGGCCTCCTACAGCTCCCTGCAGCTCGCGCTCTCGGCGCTCGCCGAGTCGGTCC
>DATLNO010000233.1:0-14021 GCA_035536715.1 Solirubrobacteraceae bacterium | reverse complement strand
GCTGTCGCGGCCGGCGAGCGGGTGCTGTGTCGGGAGCACGGCGACCAGCTCCTCGGTCACGAGGCGGTTCAGCTGCAGCCCGCGGCTCTGGATGTGCTCGGTGACCGAGAGGAACGCGAGGTCGATCACGTCGTCGCGCAGTGCGAAAGGGCGCGTCGATCTTCCTCCCGGCGCGCCATTCGTCGTCGTGGAGGTCGGGGGACCGTCCACTAGATTCCAGGGGCGATGAGATACGCGGATCCCTTTCGCGACGCAGGCCGCCCCGAGACGACCGACCACGACTTCCTGCTCAGCTGCTCATGCGGCATGGAGCAGCGCCTGGACGAGATGACGCTCGACGAGACGAGCCCGATCACGCTCTACGAGTGCACGCGCTGCACGAAGGCGATCGTCGGCGTGATGACCGACGACCCGGAGCTCGAGAAGACCGCGCCGCAGGCACTGACGCGGTGGCAGGAGAAGGCAGGCCATCACCTGCGGGGCTACATCATCGGGGCACGCGTCGATGTCGTGCTCAAACCCGAGGGGACCGAGAAGGAAATCCTGCTGATTCCGGCGACCCAGTACTTCTTCGTTCAGTACCTCAACGTTTAAACGGGACCGCCGGCCCGCGCTCCAAAAAACGCGAGCCGGCGGTATCCACCCGTTGCTTCGCTCAGCCGCGAACGCCGCTGAACGCTTCTGCCACCCGGACCTCGGCACCGACGCCGAGACCGGCGATCGCTACCTTGACCTTGATGTAGATGGCCGTCACGCGGAAGCGCGACTCGGAGATCCCGTCGCAGGTCGACTTGATCCTGCGCGGTCCGCCGTCGGCCTGGCACTCCTGGCGGTTGAGCCAGATGTCTGCCACGCCGAGGCTGATCTTGGTGTTCGGCGCGGCATTGCCGGCTATGACCGTGTCCCCGATCTTGAGGTTCAGGAACTTCGAGCCGGCGGCGTTGGAATGGGTGCCTGAGGCATCCTTCACCGTGTTCGACTGGGACTTGATCACATCTGCAGTGATCAGCCCGTCGAGCAGGTTGGTCTTCGCCACCTCTGCTATTGCGTAGGCGAACGACCCGTTACCACCGGTCGTGCGCTTGCCGTTGACCGCCGAGTACAGCACGGCCAGGCTGCCCAGATCCTTCGACAGCAGGCCTACGCCCGGCTGCGACTTCTCGACGCCGCCGGTGCCCTTGCATTCCATCGCAAGGAAGTTCTGCCGCCCGATCGTCGTCTTGAGAATGCCCGCAACGTTCGCCTTTGCGCTGAGCTCGAACGCCTGCGCGTCGAGCTGAGCATCCGCGGGCTGCACGCGCGTGACGGCGTAGCCGATGCGAATATCGCCCTTGTAGGTCAGCGTGTCGACCTTGACTCGGATGCCGGTCACCTTGATGGTGTTGAGCGCCGGGTCGTGGACTTGCTCGTTGAGGATGACCGTGCCCACCCCGGGGACCACGATCGTCGTGTTCGGTGCCACGGTGCCATTGATGATGGTATTGCCGGCGATCTTCAGGCCGAGAAACTCCGTCGAGCCGCCGCGGGTCTTGTTGCCGGCAGCATCGATCTTCGATGCTGCCTTCACGTCGACCGCCTCTGCCGCGATGACGCCCTTGAGAAGGCTGACGTTCGCGGTACGCGAGCGCTCGAAGACGAACGCCTCATTGGCATTGAAGGTCGCGACACCCTCGTTCTCGATGACGCCCGCTGAGAGCACGGTTCCGAGACCGGACAGGACCGAGCCGAGCACCCTGGTCGAGTTGACCTGGTTGCGGTAGACGACTCCCGAGGCCGGGAGGCACGGCATGGACTGCTGCGCGATACGGCCGACCTTCACGGTCGGAAGACCGGCCGACGACGTAAGCAGGGCGCTGCCGCCGTTGGCGCTGCCGACAAGCGACGCCGTGGCGGGGGTCCCTGCCACCGCCGGTGTCGCTACGATCGCTGACGCTACTGCTGCTGTGGATATGAGGCTCGCCACGCGGATCGTACGTCCGAGTGCGCGTCTCACCCCTGCGGGTTTCTGCACAACGCCTCCTTGGTTTGCCAGTCGCAACCAGTAACGAGTGCAATGGCCGCAGACTTCCGACCCGATCGACCAGATTTGTGGCGCGGTGTTGGCCCGTGAGGCGTCGGTCCTCAGGCCTCGTAGCTCTCCACGCGCTTCTTGAGGGTCGCGAGGAAGCGCGCCGCTTGGGCTCCGTCGAGCGCGCGGTGGTCCCAGGAGAGGCCGAGGATGACCATCGGGCGGATCGCGATGGCGTCCTCTCCGAAGGTGTCCGTGACGACGACGGGGCGCTTGATGATCGCCTCGACATCGAGGATCGCGACCTGCGGCTGGGAGATGACCGGGGTGGCCATCATCGAGCCGAACTGGCCCGGGTTCGTGATCGTGAACGTCGCGCCGCGGACGTCGTCGGGGCTGAGCTGGCGGGCGCGGGCACGCCGTGCGAGGTCGCGGATGCGCCGTGACAGACCCTCGGGCGAGAGGTCTTGGGCGCCGCGGACGACCGGCACGATCAGCCCGTCCTCGCCGAGCGCCACCGCGATGCCGAGGTTGACCTGCTCGTGGACGGTGTGCGTCTCACCCTCGAGCCACGCGTTGAGCAGCGGGTGCTCGACGAGCGCGCCGATCGTGCAGCGGGCGATCAGCGGCAGCGCGGTGATGCCGAGCTGACGCCGGGCGATCTCGATGCGCGATACGTCGACCTCGATCCAGGTCGTGCACGTCGCTGCGGTCTCCTGCGAGCGCTTCATGTGCTCGCCGATCGACTGGCGCATGCGCGAAAGCGGTCGCCCTTCGGGCGCGACGTACGGACCGCTCGAGGGCGCGCCGGCACCGGGACGGTAGGGGCTCTCGATGTGCATCGTCGGCTCGGTCGCCTGTGCCGGCGCCGGTGCGCGGCCACCGCCGCGTGCCTGCACGTGAGACAGGACGTCCTTCTTCTGCACGCGGCCGTCGCGGCCCGTGCCCTCTACCTCGTCGAGGTCGACGTTGTGCTCGTCGGCAATTCGCTGGACGACCGGCGAGTAGCGGCGCGCCGCTGAACCCCGCGCGGCGGGCGCCGCGGCGGGCGCCGGCGGGCCGTCGTCAGCAGAGGCGGCCGGCGGGGTCGCCAGGGCGGCGACGGGCGGAGCGGCTGGCGGGTCGTTCTCCGAGCGGTGCGGCTCGCCCGGGCGAGCGTCGGTGGCGATCCGCGCGAGCGTCGTGCCGACGTCGACGGTCACGCCGACCTGGACGAGCACCTCGATCAGCCGGCCGCTCGCGGGCGACGGCACCTCCGTGTCGATCTTGTCCGTCGAGATCTCACAGATCGTCTCGTCGGCCTCGACCCAGTCGCCGCGCTGCTTGCGCCACTCGACGAGGGTGCCCTCGGCGACCGAGACGCCCATCTGCGGCATCGTCACGTCGACGACGGTCGCGGGATCAATACTCGAGGAGCTGACGGCAGGCCTCCCTCACGCGTTCGACGGACGGCAGGACGGCCGCCTCCAGGGGAGGCGAGAAGGGGATCGGCACGTCCGGCGAGGCGACGCGCAGGACCGGCCCGTCGAGATCCTCGAAACCGCGCTCGGCGATCAGCGCCGAGACCTGGGCGCCGGCGGCGCAGGTGTAGTTCGCCTCGTCGACGACGACGACCTTCGAGCAGTGGTGGACCGCACCGAGGATCGCCTCCTCGTCGAGCGGCACGAGCGAGCGCAGGTCGAGCACCATGATCGAGGCGCCGTCGAGGTCCGCGGTCGCCTCCAGCGCCGTGTGCACCATCGCCCCGTAGGTGATGACGACGAGGTCGTCGCCCTCACGCGCGACGCGGGCCGTGAACGGCGTCTCGTAGGAGCCCTCGGGCACCTCACCCTTCACGCGGCGGTAGAGGTTCTTGTGCTCCATGTAGATGACGGGGTTGGGGTCGCGGATGCTTGCGATGATCAACCCCTTGGCGTCCTCGGCCGTGCTCGGCGCGACGACCTTCAGCCCCGGCGAGTGCATGAACCACGCCTCCGGGTTCTGCGAGTGAAACGGCCCGCCGGAGAAGCCGCCGCCGCTGGGCAGGCGGACGGTGATGTTCACCGGCAGGCCCTGGCGGTAGAGCATCTTGCCGGCGACGTTGATGATCTGGTCGAAGCCGCAGGAAACGAAGTCGGCGAACTGCATCTCGCAGACCGGCCGCAGCCCGACGACCGCGGCGCCGACGGCCGTGCCGACAATGCCCGACTCGGCGAGCGGCGTGTCCATCACGCGGTCGGCTCCGAACTCCTCGATGAAGCCGTCGGTCACCTTGAAGGCGCCGCCGTAGACGCCGATGTCCTCGCCCATCAGCAGGACGCGCTCGTCGTCGCGCATCTCCGTCCGCAGGCCGTCGGAGATCGCGCGTAGGTAGGTCATCTCGGACATCGCGAAGGATCAGCCTCCCGGTTCGGCGCTGACGACGGCCGAGCAATGACGCGCTGTCATGGTCAGGACCCGAACCCGGACCAGGGAGCGGCGCCGTCCTCGAGCAGGATCTCCTCGGCATCGCGCGGATGGAAGACGCGGTCCGTCGCCGTGACGGGGTCCGGCATCGGTCCGGCGAGCGCCATCTTCGCGGCCGCGTCGACCTCGGCACGAACCTCCTTGACGAGCGTCTCGACATCGACGCCGAGCTCCTTCAGGCGCGCACTCTGGCGATCGATCGGGTCCTTCTGGCGCCATTCCTCGACGAGCGCCTTGGGCACGTACTTCATGTCGTCGTGCGCGCCGTGGCCGTGCATCCGCATCGTGACGGCCTCGATCAGCGTTGGTCCGCCGCCGGAAATCGCGCGCTCGCGGGCGATGCGCGTCGCCTCGAACATCGCCTCGGCGTCGTTGCCGTCGACCGATACGCCCGGGAAGCCGTAGGCCGCCGCGCGCTCGACGGGGTTGACCGCGAACTGCTGCTTGATCGGCGTGGAATAGGCGAACTGGTTGTTCTCGAGGACGAAGATCACCGGCAGGTGCTGGACGCCGGCCCAGTTCATCGCCTCGTGGAAGTCGCCGCGCGACGTCGATCCGTCGCCGAACCACGTCAGCGCGCAGCGCTGCTCCTTGCGCAGCTTGAAGGCCATTGCCATGCCCGCCGCGACGAGCATCATGTCGGGCAGCATCGAGACCATCCCGACGCAGCCGGTGCGGTAGTCGCCGAAGTGCACGTTGCCGTCACGGCCGCTCGTGATGCCGGCCTCGCGGCCCATGTACTGGCTGAGGATCGTCGCCGGCTGTACGCCGCGGACGAGGTGCGCGCCGAGGTCGCGGTGCAGGACGCACAGGCGGTCGGCGGCGCCCATCGCCCAGGTCGCGCCGACAGAGACGGCTTCCTGGCCGAAGCCGTCGTAGAAGGAGCCGGGGACCTTGCCCTGGCGATACAGGTTCATCGCGCGCTCCTCGATCGCGCGCATGAGGAGCATCGCGCGCAGCAGGCCGACCCGGTCGTCCACAGTCAGGTGTGCGGACGGGTTCTCCTGGGCGGGGGTGCTGGGACCGATTGGAACGTCCGTGCTGCTGGTCGCCATGTTCGCCTTTCGCTCTGGGCGGTCGAGCCGGGATCTCCGCCTCTTCCTTTTCGGCGTCTCGTCGGGATCTCCGCGCGTGACGCGAACCGTCATTGCCGAGGTTATCGCCTAACTACGCTGGTGGGTATGCGGGAGGCGGCACGAGGGCGGTGCGAGGCGGGCATGCGACGCCTGCGCTGGCGCCTGCGGGGCGCCTGGCTGTGGCCCGCGTTCGTCGTCGTGACGCTGCTCGAGACCGCCCTTCTGCACTGGCTGCCGATCGCCGGCGCGGGCAGTGGCTTCTTCGCCGGGCTGCTGCTCGCCGGCTGGCTGAACCTCATCGGGGTGGCTGTCCTGGGCGGGCTCGGCGGGATCTTCCTGCGCGGCAGGCGCGGCGACCTGCCGAAGGTCGTCGCCGACAACTACGCCGGTCTCGCCGGTCTCGCCGTCGTGGGCGGCGGCTTTCTGATCGCCGGCCTCGTCCACCGGCCCGAGCTCGTGGCCGATCGTGCCGCGTTCGCCGATCAGTCGCGCGCCGTGCGGCTGTGGGTCGAGGCCAACGCCGGCGACTTCGCGCGCGCGCACGTGGCCTCCGCCGACTCGGTGATGGTCGACACCAACCTGTACCGGACCTGCGTGCCGGGGCCCGACCCCAGGCGCTGGCTGTGCCTGATCGTCGACACGTCGCACAGCCCCCCGCGCGTCAAGCGCGATACGAGCCGAGAATCCAACGCGTCACAGAACCCCCGGGGGGTCTTCAGGTAGGGGGCTTCAGGCAGAGCCCCGAACTGCCGATAGGCACCTGGATGGCAGGAACCAGGGCACTCTTTGCATCGATCGGCGCCAGCGTCGCACTTGTGGCGGCAGCCGCGCTGTCGCTGCTGGCCGTAAGCGCCGTGTTCGCATTCGGCGGCTGGTCGAACTCCGCCTCACCCGCGCTCACGCAGCCCAACCTCGTCTTCGCGGCGGCCGATGCGCAGCAGCCGGGCGCCCGGGAACTCGCCCTTCCCGCCGGCTCGCGGCCGATCGTCGCACCGTCCGCCGATCGCCGCGCCGAGCGCCGCGAGACACGCGCGGACACGGGCGCCGCCGGCACCGATCGCCAGCCCAAGGCGATCCCGGGCAACGTGGTTGTCGGTCCGCCGGCCGCGGCACCGATCCGCAGCGCGCCGACGACACGCCCCCCTGTTTCCGCGCCGCCTCGCACGCCCGTCACGAAGACCGGCGATCACGTGCGCAAGGTCGGCGACTCGCTCAGCTCGACGGTCAAGGACACCGCCTCGGCGTTGTCGAATGCCACAGCGCCGCTCGCCCCGCCCGTCAGCGCGGCCGTTCAGCAGGTGCTGAATCTCGTCGCCGAGGCCGTGCGCCAGGCTGCCGCCGGCCTGGGCACCACGCTCGACCGGCTGCTGCCGCCCAAGCAGTAGGAGCTAGAACGCGAGCGCCAGCGGGCGCTCGAGCAACTCGCGCACGCGCGCGAGGAACTCTGCCGCCTGAGCGCCATACAGGATGCGGTGGTCGCACGCGAGGGTGACCTTCATCGTATGGCGGGCGACAAGCCGGCCGTCGTCGCCGACGACGGCGCGCGGCGCCAGAGCGCCGACGGCGAGGATCGCGGCCTGCGGCGGGTTGATGACCGCGGTGAAGTCGGTCACGCCGTACATGCCGAGGTTCGAGACGGTGAATGTCCCGCCGCTGAGCTCCGGCGGGGTGATCGCGCCGGCCCGGACGCGCTCGGCGAGAGCGTGCGTGTCGCGGGCGATCTCACGCAGCGTCTTGCGGTCGGCATCGAAGACCGTCGGCACGACAAGCGAGTCGGCCCCCGCGACGGCGACGCCCACGTTGACGCGGCCGTAGAGCTCGAAACGCGCGTCGCGATAGCTGCCGTTCGCGCGCGGATACTCGCGCAGCGCCAGCGCGCAGGCCTTGACGACCATGTCGTTGTAGGAGGGATTCGCACCCGCCCGTCCAGTCCGTCCAGCCGGTTCGTTGCCGCTGAGCGCCTTGAGCTCCTCGCGCAGCGCGACGCAGGCCTCCATGTCGATCTCCGTGTGCAGCTCGAAGGACGGGATCGTCGCGCGCGACTCGGCCATCCGGCGGGCGATCAGGCCCTGGATGCGCGTCAGGTCCTGGACGGTGACGTCGCCCTTGGCGGTGCCGGTCTCGGAAACGGTCGAGGGTGGCGGCGGTGGCGGGGTCGCGGTCGGCTCGACCGATTGCGGGGCGGGCGCAGGTGCGGTCGCGGCCGGTGGCGCCTCGGCGGCCGGCGATTCGGCCGTTGTCGCGGGCCGCGGTGACTTCGCCGCCTGCTCGACGTCGTCCTTGACGATCCGGCCGCCAGGCCCGGTCCCGGTCACGAGGTGCAGGTCGACACCGTGTTCGCGGGCGAGGCGCCGCGCGACGGGCGAGGCCTTCACGCGGCCGGTGGACGGCGCGATGCCGAGCGCTGGTGCCTGCGGTGGCGCGACGGAGGCGGCCGTCGACGGGGTGGCCGTTGTTTCAGGCTCAGGTTCCGGCTGAGACTTCTCCTGCGCGGTCGGTGCGGGCTCAGCCGGACCGCTCGCGCCGTTGGCGGCGTCCAGCCGCGCGATCACGCTGCCGATCGGCAGAGTCTCGCCCGCCGGCGCGACGATCGTGAGCACGCCGTCCGCATCGGATTCGTACGTCAGCGTCGCCTTGTCGGTTTCGATCTCGGCGAGCGGCTCGCCGCGCGCCACGTTCTCGCCGTCGGCCTTGAGCCATTTCAGGATCGTGCCTTCTTCCATCGAGTCCGACAGGCGCGGCATGATGATCTCGCTCATCGCTTATCGGTCCCGGAACGTTGCGAGGACGGCGTCGACGACCTGCGGCTCATGCGGGAAGGCGATCTGCTCGAGCGGTTTGGAGTACGGCATCGGCACGTCGGCGCCGGTGACACGCTGGATCGGCGCGTCGAGGTCGTCGAATGCCTGCTCCTGGATCAGCGCCGCCAGGTTCGCGCCGACCCCGCCGTGCGGCCAGCCCTCCTCGACGATGACGCAGCGGTTCGTCTTGCGGACGGAGGCGAGGATGGTGTCGAGGTCCAGCGGGCGCAGCGTGCGCGGGTCGATCACCTCCGCCTCGATGTCGTGCTCCTCGCTGAGTGTCTTGGCTGCGCGGGCGCCGGTCAGCGCCATCCGCGAGATCCCGACGATCGTCACGTCATCGCCCTCGCGGCGGGTCGCCGCCTCACCGAAGCGGACAAGGTGATCGTCGTCGTCGGGGACCTCGCCGCGCTGGCCGTAGAGGTACTCGTGCTCGATGAAGATGACCGGGTTGTCGTCGCGGATCGCGGATTTCAGCAGGCCCTTGGCGTCGGCGGCGGTCGTCGGCACCGCGACGAGCAGTCCCGGCACGTGGAGGTAGAGCGCCTCCCAGGAGTGCGAGTGCGTCGGGCCGAGCTGGTGTCCGGCGCCCTGCGGCATGCGGACGACGAGCGGCACCTTGACCTGGCCGCCGAACATGTAGCGGATCGACGCCGCGTGGTTGACGATCTGATCCATCGCCAGCAGCGAGAAGTTGATCGTCATGAGCTCGACG
The DNA here is from genome assembly GCA_035536715.1 of Solirubrobacteraceae bacterium. Taxonomy (GTDB): domain Bacteria; phylum Actinomycetota; class Thermoleophilia; order Solirubrobacterales; family Solirubrobacteraceae; genus CADCVQ01. Next base: position 4,976 of record DATLNO010000233.1, on the reverse strand, counting down.
ACGGGACGCAGGCCGGTCATCGCAGCGCCGACGCCCATGCCGACGATGGTGTTCTCGGAGATCGGCGTGTCGCGCACCCGCTTCTCGCCGAACTCCTCCAGCAGGCCGGCGGTGACCTTGAAGGCGCCGTTGAACACACCGATGTCCTCGCCCATGAGCATGACGTTCGGGTCGCGCTCCATCTCCTCGCGCAGCGCGGAGTTCAGCGCCTCGCGGTAGCGCATGACTGCCACGGCTAGTGGTCCTCGCCTCGCTGCGCGGCGTCGGCGGGCTTCGGCGCGACGCCGGCGGCGTGCTCGGCGGCGTGCGGCAGGTCGGCGCGATCCATGCCGCTCTCGTCCTCGCCGCGGTGCGGCGTCGGCGTGCGCTCGTCGACGGAGTACCAGCCGCGGACCTGGTCGCCGAGCACGTAGATGTCGTCGTAGAGGTCGTTGGGCGACGGGTGCGGCGAGGCGTCGGCGAACGCGACGGCGCGGTCGACGCGCTCGATCGTCTCGCGGTCCATCGCCTCGCGCTCGTCCTGGGTGAGGATGCCCGCCTCGACAAGCTGGTCGCCGAAGATCGCGATCGGATCTCGCTTGCGCCACTCGTCGACCTGCTCCTTCGTGCGGTACTCCTCCGGGTCAGCCATGGAGTGGCCTCTGAAACGGTAGGTGACGGCCTCGACGAGGATCGGCCGGCGCTCCTCGCGCGCGATCCGCAACGCGTCGGAGGTGACGTTGTAGGTGTCCATCGCGTCCATGCCGTCGCAGCGCATACCGGGCACGCCGAAGCCCTCGCCCTTGCGCAGCAGGTCGGTCATCGCGGAGTGGCGCTCGAGCGACGTGCCCATCCCGAACTGGTTGTTCGTGATCATGAAGACGACGGGCAGGCTCCAGAGCGCGGCGAGGTTCATCGTCTCGCCGAACGTCCCCTGGTTGGAGGCGCCGTCGCCGAACTGGCAGAGCGTGACCTCGTCGCGCTCGAGGTAGTCCGAAGCGAGCGCGAAGCCGGCGGCGAGCGGCAGGTTGCCGCCGACGATCCCGTAGCCGCCCATGAAGCGCTTCTCCAGGTCGAACATGTGCATCGAGCCGCCGCGACCCCGGCAGAGGCCGTCGACGCGGCCGAACAGCTCGGCCATGACGCGGTTGGGATCGGAGCCGCGCGCGAGCGTGTGACCGTGGGAGCGGTACGTCGAGATGAGGTAGTCCTGGTCACGCAGCGCGCGCGTGGAGCCGACGATCGTCGCCTCCTCGCCGATCGCGAGGTGCAGGAAGCCGCCGACCTTGGCCTTCGCGTACATCTCGCCGGCGCGCTCCTCGAAGCGGCGGATGAGCACCATCGTCTGCAACCACTCACGGGCGACGGCGGGCTCGGGGAGCCCGGCGTGCTCGGCTGGTTGCGCGACGCGCTCTGCCATTCCTGACGCTCAGGGTACCGCCGCGTGGGGCCGCTCGACCGCGGCGGGCGGCACAGGGTCCTCGACGTACTGGAACGGCTACATGGATGGCGCGGTCCGCTCGGGCGAGCGGGCGGCGCGCGAGGTGCGTCGCCCGTCGGGCGCCAGCGTCACTCGATCCAGGGCAAGGACATCAGGCAGGGCACGATCACCGCGGCCGACATCAAGAAGAGCACGCGTGACGCGCTGAAGGGCCAGACGGGCGCCCGGGGTCCGGCCGGACAGACGGGAACGACGGGGGCACCCGGCACCCCCGGCACCCCCGGCGCCCCCGGCGCCAAGGGCGACCAGGGCGTGCCCGGCCTCAGCGGACTGCAGCGCGTCATGAGCCCGCTGCCACTCGCCGGCAACTCGGATTCGCCGCGGACGGCCACGGTCGAGTGCCCGGCGGGCAGGAAGGTCGTCGGCACGGCGTTCGACATCGTCGACGGCGCGACCGGCGTTGCGCCGAACGCAACCAGCCTGATCGCGGTCGAGAGCGTGGCGGTCGCGGCTGACCTTGGCTCGGTGACGGTCACCGCCCTCGAGGAGAGCGCGACGGCCGACGACTGGGGCGTCCGCGCGACGGCCCTCTGCGCCGCGGTGCAGTAGGCGCAGACGACACACGACAGAGCGGCACGCGACGGCCCGCCCTCCGGCGGGCCGTCGCTGCGTGGTGCCCGCCGCGGTTTGATTCCGCACGCAGGACTAGGCTCAGCGGGCGTATGGTGCCCACCGATCACCTCCTCGCCTTCGTCCTCATCGCGTTCGTCCTGATCGTCGTGCCGGGCCCGAGCGTGCTGTTCGTGGTGACGCGCTCGCTGACGCTCGGGCGCGGCGCGGGCGTCGCGACCGTCGTCGGCAACGCCGCCGGCGCCTACACGCAGGTGATCGCCGTGGCGTTCGGCCTCGGCACGCTCGTGCAGGAGTCGATCGCGGTCTACACCATCGTCAAGCTCGTCGGTGCGGCGTACCTCATCTATCTCGGCGTGCAGGCCTTCCGCCACCGGGGCGCGCTCGCCGCGTCGCTCAACGACCCGGTCGAGCGGAAGGTCCTGCGGCGGATCCTCGCCGACGGCTACATCGTCGGCGTGTTCAACCCGAAGGTGATCGTCTTCTTCATGGCGGTGCTGCCGCAGTTCGTCGACCGCTCGGGCTCGGTCCCGCTGCAGCTGCTCACCCTCGGAGCGATCTTCTGCGCCATCGCCCTGCTGTGCGACAGCGCGTGGGCGCTGCTGGCCGGCACAGCACGCTCGTGGCTCGTGGCATCGCCGCGGCGCCTGGCGGCGATCGGCGGCGCCGGCGGCCTCGCGATCGCCGGCCTCGGTGCGGGGATGGCGGTCAGCGGTCGTCCGAAGAGCTGACCCCGAGCAGCCCGCGCTCGTCCAGCAGCCGCTCGAGCGCCTCGAGCCACGCCGCGTAGTACGCGGTCGCGGCGGATTCGCCGTTCTGCTGCGGACGGGCTGCGATCGCGGTGACGAGGTGCTCACGGAAGTCCTCCCACGTGCTGCCCGTGCGCTGCAGCGCGACGACGCCCATGCCCAGCGCGCGGCCCTGCCAGGGCTCCTCGAAGACGAGCTCGCCGTTGTCGCGCGGCAGCGGTGCGACGCCCGCGAGCCCCGCCTCAGCGGCCGCGACGTCGCTCACGGCAGTGCGGTTCCGACCATGCAGTCGCGCGTCACGAGCGCCGCCAGCTCGTCCTCGCCGAGATCCTCGGTGCCGGCCGGGCGCATCGGCAGAACGAGGTAGCGCACCTCGGCGCTCGAATCCCAGACGCGGACCTCGATGTCGGCGTCGAGCTCCACGCCGAACTCCTGCAGAACCGAGCGCGGCTCGGCGATGACGCGCGCCCGGTAGGCCTCGCTCTTGTACCAACTCGGCGGCAGCCCCAGCACGGGCCACGGATAGCAGGAGCACAGCGTGCAGACGATGACGTTGTGCGTGTCTTCGGTATTCTCGACCACGATGAGCTTGAGGGCCGGCACCTCGAAGCCGAGCTCCTCCGCGGCCTTGCTGCCGTCGGCCAGCATCCGCGCCTTGTAGGCCGGGTCGAGCCAGGCGCGCGCCACCATCTTCGCGCCGCGCTCGGGGCTGCGCGCACCGATTTCGCCCATGGCGCGCTGTACTTCGGCCTCGGTGATCACGCCTTTCTCCACCAGCAGCTCGCGCAGGCTGACTTCCCTCATCTGGTAATAAGTCAGCGGCTGGTAAGTGCCCAGGTCCGGGTCCGGGGGTTTCGAGCTCATGCGGCCTCCAGCCAGTGCTGATAGATCTCGATTTCGATCACGTCGTCAATGCGGCCCGCGTACTCCGGCCAGACGTCCTTCTGCAGGAAGCGCACGCGGTACAGGGGCTGGCGCGGCTCGCCCGTCCTTGCGTAGGCAAGCTCTTCCGGATTCGGGAACGCGCCGCAGAGGCGCTCGACTACGCCGGTGTGCCCGCGGATGTACCACGGCGTGCGCACGTGCCCGAGCGGCGCGGCCTTGAGCACGCGCACGCGGTCGCCGGGCCCGAAGACGGCGTCGATCGCGCGCGCCGGCTCAGTGACCGCGGGCATCCTGCTTCCTTGCGGCCACCTCGGCCATCTTGCGCGTGAGCTCGTCGGTTGAGATGTAGCCGCGCTGGAGCACGGTCTGCGTGAGCGAAGTGACCCAGCGCTCGTAGTAGCTCATGCGGTCGTACTTCGCGGGCGCGATCGACTCGATGTTCTTGCGCAGCTCGTCGACCGTCATGCGCCGCTTGCCGCCCGACACGCCGCTGAGCAGCATCATCATCGCGTCGACCCTGCGCTCCCATGCGGCATAGTCGTGCTCGGTGGGCTCGACCCGGCCCGCGGGCAGGCCGCCCATGTCGTGGTAGCTGCGACCTGCGTTGTCGTCGCTCTCATGCATCCAACACTTGTGTACATTACCCCTCCCCGACGCAAGGACGCACAGTGAATTCCCCCGCCGCCGATCTCGAACACGTAGCCGCGCAGAACCTCCCCGCCCCCGGGACGATCAACCTCGACCACGTCGCGCATTTCGTGCCCCACATGGACGCGGCATCGACTTCGCTGGACGAACTTGGCTTCATCCTCACGCCCTTCTCGCCCCAATCGAACCGCAACGAGAAAGGCGAAGTGGTGCCCGCCGGCACAGCCAACCGCGTCGCGATGCTCGAGCGCGGCTACTTCGAGATCCTCACGCCGATCGCCGACACGCCGCTGGCGAAGCAGCTTCGCGATGCGATGACGAGGCATTCTGGGCAGCACCTGATCGCCTTCGGCACGCCGGTGGCGGAAGAAGAGCACGCCCGCCTCGAGCGCCACGGATTCGCGCCGCTGCCGCTGGTGAACCTGCAGCGCGAAGTCGATGTCTCGGGCGAAAAGCGCCTGACGCGCTTCTCGGTCGTTCGCGTAGCGCCCGAAACCATGCCCGAGGGCCGCGTGCAGTTCTGCCAGCACCACACGCCGGAGTGCATGTGGCAGCCGCGCTATGTGCGCCAGCCGAACGGGGTTACGGGGTTGCTGGCGACTTTCGTGGTCGCGGAAGAGCCGGAGGAAGTGGCCGCGCGGTTC
>DATLNO010000232.1:0-23920 GCA_035536715.1 Solirubrobacteraceae bacterium | reverse complement strand
CGCAGCCGGCGCGGCGGGCGTGCGGCACATGGCCCACCGCTTCATCGTCGGCGAGGACCCGCAGGCGGCCCTGCCGATCCTGCGCAAGCTGTGGGGCGGCGGGATCGGCGCGTCGGTCGACCTGCTCGGCGAGGCAACGGTTACCGCGCAGGAAGCCGATCGCTACGCCGCGCGCTGCGCCGGCGCGCTCGACGCGCTGGCCGGGGCCTACGCCCAGCTCGACGCACAGCCGCTGCTCGAACGCGACACGAGCGGCCCCCTGCCGCGTGCGAACCTGTCCGTCAAGGTCTCGGCGCTGACGCCGCTGCTGCGCCCCGAGGCGCCGGAGCGCGGCCAGCGCGACGCGGCCCCGCGGCTGCGCGAGCTGCTGCGCCGGGCCAAAGCGCTCGACGCCCACCTGCACATCGACATGGAGTCGCTGGACTCGCGCGAAGCGGTGCTCGAGCTCGTGGTCGACCTCCTCGCCGAGCCGGAGTTCGCCGACGGGCCGAGCGCCGGCGTCGTCCTGCAGGCCTACCTGCGCGACTCGCCGCAGACGCTCGACACGATCCTCGAATGGGCGCAGCGAACGCCGCGGGCGCAGCCGCTGGTCGTGCGCCTCGTCAAGGGCGCCTACTGGGACCACGAGGTCGTCGAGGCGCGCCAGCACGGCTGGAGCGTGCCGGTCTTCGAGCGCAAGGCCGACTGCGACGCGAACTTCGAGTCGCTCACCGCGCGGCTGCTCGAAGCCCGTCCGCTCGTGCGCGTCGCGATCGCATCGCACAACCTGCGCTCCGTCGCACATGCGATCGCCCGAAACGATCTGCTCGGCGGCGTGCCCGGCGACGTGGAGTTCCAGGTCCTGCGCGGGCTCGGCGATGACCTCGGCCAGGCGCTTGCGGCAAGCGGGCTGCGCGTGCGCTCCTACTGCCCCGTCGGGGACCTCGTGGCGGGAATGGCCTACCTCGTGCGCCGGCTCTTGGAGAACACCGCCAACGAGAGCTTCCTCGCCGACCAGGCGCACGGCGTCCCGCTCGAGCAGCTGCTCGCGCCACCGCAGGCCTCAGCGTCATGACGACGCTGCCGCCATTTCGGAACGAGCCGGTGCTCGAGCTGCGGCGCGCGACCGAGCGCTCCAAGCTCGCCGTCGGCCTCGGCGAGCTGCACCTGCCGCTGCAGGTCCCCGTCTGGATCGGCCGCGAGCGGCGCTTCGGCGAGGAGATCGTCTCGACCGACCCGGGCCGGCCGGAGCGGATCGTCGCGCTCGCCGCGCGCGGGACACCGGAGGAGGCCGATGCCGCGGTCGCCGCCGCTCGCGGCGCGTTCCCGGACTGGGCCGCCAAGCCGGTCGCTGAGCGCGCGGCTGCGCTGCTGCGCGCCGCCGCCTGGATGCGCGAGCGGCGCGCGGGGCTCGCCGCGCTTGCGGTTCGCGAGTGTGCAAAGCCCTGGACGGAGGCCGACGCCGATGTCTGCGAGGCGATCGACTTCCTCGAGTTCTACGCCCGCGGCGCGCTCGTGCTGCAAGCCGACGACTCAGCAGCCGCGGGCGCACAGCTGCTGCAGGTCGCCGGCGAGCGCAACGCGCTGCGCTACGCCCCGCGCGGCGTCTGCGCGGTGATCGCGCCGTGGAACTTCCCGCTCGCGATCCCGACGGGCATGGCGGCCGCCGCGCTTGCGACCGGCAACACCGTCGTGCTCAAGCCGGCCGAACAGGCGCCCGGTTGCGCCCTGCGCGTCGTCGAGGCGCTGCGCGCCGGCGGCGTCCCCGCGGGCGCGATCGCGCTGCTGCCCGGTGAGGGCGAGACCGGTGCGGCGCTCGCGAACAACCCGGCCGTCGCCACGATCGCGTTCACGGGCTCGGGACCCGTCGGCCTCGAGTTGCTGCGCTCCGCGGCCGAGGCAAAGCCCGGTGCGCGCCAACTCACGCGAGTCGTCGCGGAGATGGGTGGAAAGAACTGCATCGTCGTGGACGCCGATGCCGATCTCGACGAGGCGATTCCGGCGATCGTCGACTCGGCCTTTCACTACGCAGGCCAGAAATGCTCGGCCGCCGCGCGCGTCCTCGTGCACGAGGCGCTCCACGATGCGCTCATCGAGCGCCTTGCAGGCGCTGTAGCGGGCCTGCAGGTCGGCCCCGCCGACGACTTCGGCACCGACGTTCCGCCGCTCATCGAGCGCGCGGCACAGGAGCGGGTGCAGCGCTACGCCGCGATTGCCGAGGAGGCCGGGGAGATCGTCACGGCCACCGGTTCGCGGTCCGCCCTGCCCGCCGAGGGCTGGTACGTCGCGCCGCTCGTCGTGACGGGTCTGCCGGCGGACTCGCGGGTGCTGCGCGAGGAGATCTTCGGTCCGCTGCTGACCGTCGAATCCGTCCGTGATGTCGACGAGGCGATGGACCGGATCGACGCGCTGCCCGTCGCGCTCACCGGTGCGCTCTTCAGCCGCAATCCGCGCACGGTGCAGCGCGTGATCGACCGCTCACCGGTCGGCAACCTCTACATCAACCGCGCGACGACGGGCGCGATGGTCGGCCGCCAGCCCTTCGGCGGCAACAGGCTGTCCGGGACCGGTACGAAGGCCGGCGGCCATGACTACCTGCTGCACTTCGTGGAGCCCCGTGTCGTGACCGAGAACACGGTTCGCCACGGGCTCGTGGTGTAGCGGCCCCGTCCACGAAGCGATCTCGGCGCCCGCGACCATTCCTGGTGCTTCCTGCCATGCCGCGCCGGGTAGCTCAACACGCATGCGCGCACTCGACGCCCTTCCCCGCATCGCCGAGCTGTCCCTGGAGGCCGCCCGCCAGGCCGGGTCGCTTGCCATCTCGGTCGCCCGATTGCTCGCCGAGCCGATCCTCGGGCGCAAGCCGGGCGATTCCAGCGGCTCGGCCCGAAACTGGGAGCCGCCCTCCTCACGTCCCGTCGCTGAACCGCCTGCACCGCCGAGCACGCCGCGGCGATCGCCGGGGACGACACCCGCCGCAGCGCCGGCGCGGCCGCCGCGCACAGCGGCTCGTCCGCGCCCGGTGCCCGTACCGGAACCCGAGCACGTCGACCGCGATGCCGTCGTGGTGGCGCAGTTCGCCGACGCCGGCGCCGAGGACGGCCCCGGTGCGGAGATTCGCGTCGACGAGCCCTGGGACGGCTACAGCCAGCTGAAGGCGAAGGACGTCACCGACCACCTGGCCACCGCAGATCCCGCGACGCTTGCGGTCGTGCGCCTGTACGAGACGTCGCACCGCAACCGCAGGACCGTCCTCGCAGAGATCGACCGCCGGCTCGCCACCACCGGCAGCTGAGCAAGCGCCCCGTCAGCGGCGCTCGACGCGGGTCACGCCGCGCCCTTCGTGCCAGCTCTCGATCACGAGGAACTCGGGCGGATCGGGCAGCGAGATGACGACAAGCTCGGCGATGTCGCAGCGAAACAGGTGCGCGGGTCCCGGCCCGCCCTTGCCGCCGAAGACTCGCGTGCGCAGTTCCTCGTCGCGGCTCTCCTCGACGCGGCCCGAGACCTTTGCGTCGCCGCGCCACCCGGCGTCCGGATCGGGCGAGCCGCTGTGCAGCGCAAAGCGCGGGTCGCGCTGCAGATCGCGCGCCTTCAGCGACTGCCACATGCTGCCCAGCCACAGCTCGCCCTCGGCGAAGATCACCTCGCTGCCGCTGATCCGCGGCGAGCCGTCCTTGCGCAGGGTCGCGAGCGTCTTGTGCACGAACGCGTCGAGAAACGCGCGCGCAGAGCCGGCCAGCACGGGAGCCTGCGCCTCGATCTCACCCCACGTCGCCACGACGGCGCAAATCTAGCCGCGGCCGTTGCACGAGGCGAGAAAGCTCGCGTGCAGGCGCATGTCGCTGCCGAGCTCGGGATGAAACGCGACCGCGAGGACATTGCCCTGCTGGGCGGCGACAGCGTGACCGTCGACCTCGGCGACGATCTGCACGTCGCCGCCGTGCTCGGCGATCCACGGCGCGCGGATGAACACTGCCCGCAGCGCCGGCCCGTCGAGGCCCTCGATCTGCAGGTCCGCCTCGAAGGAGCGCACCTGGCGTCCGAAGGCGTTGCGGCGCACCTGGATGTCCATCAGCCCCAGGTGCTCGCGGTCGACCATGATCAATCCCGCGCACGTCCCGAAGATCGGCTTGCCGAACGACCGCAGCGGTTCGGCGAGCCCCTCGCGTTCGATGCCGAGCGTCATCGTCGTCGACTCGCCGCCGGGCATCACGAGGCCGTCGAGCCCGTCGAGGTCGGCGGGGACACGCACCTCGCGAACGTCGGCGCCGAGCGCGCGCAACATCCGCCCATGTGCGGCGAAACCGCCCTGAAGTGCGAGCACCCCTATGAGCACGCCGCGCTACCAGCCGCGCTGGGCGAGCAGCTGATCGTCGCCGAGCGCGCGCGTCTCGAGCGAGTCCATCGCCGAGCCGAGGCCCTCGGAGGCCTGCGCGACACGGATCGGATCGGCGAAGTGGGTGCACGCCTCGACGATCGCGCGGGCGCGGCGTTCGGGGTCGGAGGACTTGAAGATCCCCGATCCGACGAACAGGCCCTCGGCGCCAAGCTGCATCATCAGCGACGCGTCGGCGGGCGTCGCGATGCCGCCGGCGCAGAACAGCACGACCGGCAGGCCGCCTTCGTGAGCGACGGCGCGGACGAGGTCAAGCGGTGCCCCGAGCTCCTTTGCGGCTGTCGGCAGCTCGGTGTCGTCGAGCGTGCCTAGGCGGCGGATCTCCGAGCGGATCGCGCGCATGTGGCGCACTGCCTCGACGATGTCGCCGGTGCCCGCCTCACCCTTGGAGCGGATCATCGCGGCGCCCTCGCCGATGCGCCGCAGCGCCTCGCCGAGGTCCGTCGCACCGCACACGAACGGGATCGAGAAGTCCCACTTGTCGATGTGGTTGTGCTCGTCGGCCGGCGTCAGGACCTCGGACTCGTCGATGTAGTCGACCTCGAGTGCCTCGAGCACCTGCGCCTCGGCGATGTGGCCGATGCGCGCCTTCGCCATGACGGGGATCGTCACCGCGTTCTGGATGCCCTTGATCATCGCCGGATCGGACATGCGGGCGACCCCGCCGTCGCGGCGGATGTCGGACGGCACGCGCTCGAGCGCCATCACCGCGACCGCGCCCGCGGCCTCCGCGATGCGCGCCTGCTCGGCGTCGACGACGTCCATGATGACCCCGCCCTTGAGCATCTCTGCAAGGCCGGCCTTGACGCGGAATGTGGCTTCGTCTCGCACGAATGCGATTGTATCGGTGCCCACCCGCCGCCCCGCCGCGGCGCTCCGGCTGCCGGGGCGCGGGCTCAGCGCCTGAAGGGGTCGCGAAACCGCAACGACCTATTTCAGCTTGAACGCCTTGATGCGGTCCGCGTAGCCGTCCGCGTCGCGGGCGTAAACGCCGTAGGCGAGCGCCTGGACCATGCTGAGCAGCGCCGTGTGCGAGCGCACGTAGGCGGGGCTGTTGGACGAGTAGTACAGGCGAATCTGCGCGAGCTTGGCGACCTCGGACAGCGTCGCGTCGGTGATCGCGATCGTCCGTGCCTTGCGATGGCGTGCGAGCTTCATCGCCCGCACGACCAGCGGGTGCGGCCGCCCGGCGGAGAGGCCGATGACGAGCGTCTCGTCGTCGATCCGGCTGAGGCGCCCGAGTGCCTCCTGCGACGGGCTCGCCACGATCTCCGCGCGCAGGTCGAGCAGCATCAGCAGGTGGCGCAGGTATGACGCGAAGAACGCCATCTGGTCAGTGCCGGCGACGAGCAGGCGCGGTGTGGTGGCGATCGCCTCGACGGCAGCCTCGATGTCAGAACGGGATACCTTGCGAGCGGTGTCCTCGACGTTGACGTGGTCGGCTGCGAGCATCGTCTCGAACTCGTTCTGGTCGAGCGAGAACAGCGGCGCGACGGGGCCGGGTCCGCTCATGACCGGAGAGGTCGCGTGGCGCCGGCGATACTCCTCCCGCGCGGACTGCTGAAGCTCGGGATACCCCTCGAAACCGAGCGCCTGCGAGAAGCGCACGACCGTGCTCGAGGAGGTGTTCGCGCGGCGCGCGAGCTCCTCGGCGGTCTGGAAGGCGACCTCGTCGAGGTGGTCGACGATGTACTGCGCGACGTCCTTCTGCGAACGAGAGAAGTCGTCGAAGCGGGCTTGGATGTATGTGGAGAGCGACTCGGGGGTCGCCGCTGGAGTCGCGGATCGCTTCATGGACGATGGCCTGTTTCGACGGCGGGCGTCCGGTTCCCTTCTGTGCGTCGCGAAGGCCGTGATCGGCAACCTAAGAACCGAGCGCGCCCGGCGGGGTCACACCGGGCGCGCGAAACCGAGAGTGGAGGGCGGCGGGGGATATGGGCCGTACCGTCTCTCGGTGGGTTCTGGTCCGGTACTTCCCGAGGGCGCGCGCTCCAAACGTCATTCACGACATCAAGACACCGCACCGCTCGTTTCGTAGCGGCGCAGGGGCGGGCGGGGTCCCTCGGGCACGGTGAAGAACGCGAGCCCGTTGCGGTTGAGCGCGAGCGCTTCGCCCTGCCCCTCCCCTGCGAGATCGGCATCGGCGCGACAGGGCCGGCGGCGCAGCGCGGCGGTGATCGTCTCCCCCGCGCGCCGGCGCCAGACGAACGCGCTGTCGTACGTGCGCAGCGCGATCGTGCGCCCGTCAGCCGACACGTCGCCGGCGGTGACGGGCTCCGCCAGACCGAGCTGGATCGTCCCTGAGCGGCGCAGCATCGTGACCTGCCGCGAGGAAGGCCGGCGCGCGGCGTACACGCGCGCCTCGCCGCCGAAGCTCTTCGTGACGATGACGATCGCGCCGTTCGAGCGATCGAACAGCAATGCCTCTGCATCGCGTGCCCCGTCGGGGTAGCGCAGCTCGTGGCGCGCGCCTACCGCCACCGTCCCGGACGCCCGCGGCTCGGGCACGCGGTAGACCACGACCGACGGCCGACGGCCGAGGTTGTCGCCGATGTCTCCCACGAGCAGCGTGCCGTCCGGTCCGGCCGCGATGTCCTCCCAGTCGACGTTCACGGCGCCGCTCAGGGCGACCTCGGCGACCGGTGCGCCTGACGTCCCGACCGCGAGCAGGCGCGGGCTGTCACCCGAGTCGTTGTGCGCCCACAGCACGCCGGGCCGTGAGCGCGACAGCACGAGGCCCGACAGCTCGCTCGCCGTGCGCGAGGAGACGCGGCCCGTGACCCGGACACGCAGCGCGCCCTCGCAGAGCGCCGGCCTGACCACGGCCGACGCCGTGGTCTGGGTCACCGTGGCCGACCGCGGCGGGGACGGCGCCTGCTCGTCGCCGGCGCAGCCTGCGAGAAGCGCGATGCCCGCGATGGCCAACGCCGAGGGCGACCGCAGACGCCTGCGGACGATCAGATCCCCAGGCGCTTCACGGTCTCGCGCGCCCGCACCACGCGCTGATCCTTCTCGGCATGCGACTCAGGCATGCTCGTCATCTCGACAAGAGACAGGACGTCGCGAGCCAGCTGCTCCTGCATCGCCAGCGCTCCCTCGGCCACCTCGATCAGCTGATCGTGCGTCAGTGAATCAGCCTTGTCTCCAACCATCCTGCGCAGAAAGAAGCCCATCTGATCCCCCGAAGTCGCTCGACTTGGATGCTCGGGCGGGCATTATGGCGCCTGACGCGCGAATACGGTCATACCCGCGGGGCAGTAGCTCAGTTGGTCAGAGCAGCCGACTCATAATCGGTTAGACGGAGGTTCGAGTCCTCCCTGCCCCATCCGGTCGCGACATGGGCCCCCGCGGCGACCATCTCGTCGAGCGCACGGCGCCCATCGCCGGCCTCCATGTCGACCGCGGCGACCGCGTCCGCGAGCACGGTGGTGTCGAATCCGGCGGCGAGGGAATCGAGCACCGTCGCCTTGACGCAGTAGTCCGTTGCCAGCCCGCCGATGAGGACGTGCGTGACCCCGGCGTCGCGCAGCAGCTCGGTCAGCTCGGTGCCGTCGAAGCCCGAGTAGGCGTCGGCGTCCTGCGTCGTCGCCTTCTCGACGAGCGGCCCGGCGAGCGCGGCGATCTGAGGGTGCAGCTCGGCGCCGTGCGTGCCTGCAACGCAGTGCACGGGCCAGATCCCGCCCTGCTCGGTGAAGGAGCAGTGGTCGGCGGTATGCGCGTCACGCGTCTTGACGATGAGGTCGGCGGCGCCCGCCGCGCGCACGAGCGGTTCCACGACGGCGTCGCCGCCGGGAACGCCCAGCGCACCGCCAGGCAGGAAGTCGTGCTGGACGTCGACGGTGATGAGAGCGGTCAGTGGCATAGGCGGATCTCCTTGCTCGGCTCTGGCGCGCAGCCGGGCCCGCAGCGCGGTCAGGCGCGGCGACCGGACGAGCTCGTCGTGATCGAAGGGCGCTGTCGTGCGCACGCGCTCGGCGGCGGCGTGATGGCGATCGTCCTCGAGCGCGGGCGCATGCGACGTGCACGCGCCGTCGCGCATGACCTCGGCCAGCAGGGCGGTTCCCGCGACCGGTTCGCCGGCCAGGTGCAGGACGTGGGAGCCGTCGGCACGGCGCGTCACCTGGTGGGTGCCGGGCTCGGTCTCCTTGCCCGGCGAGAGCTTCATCGCATACCGCAGCGCGGGGTCCTCCTCGCCGTGCTGTTCGACGAGCTTGTAGACGGCGCCGATCGCCTCGCCGGCGCGCAGGCGCGTGCCGACGCCGAAGGCGTCGACGGGCGTGCCACCGTCGACGAGCGCCCCGATCCGGGTGGCGTCGAGGTCGCCGGTGAGGATGATCGCGCTGTCGTGCAGGCCGGCGTCGTCGAGCATGCGGCGCGCCGCAATCGCGAGCGCGTCGTGATCGCCGGAGTCGATCCGGATCGCCTTCAGCGCAGCGCCCGTCAGTCGTTGCGCGTCGATCGCGCGGCGTACGCCCTCGATCGGGTCGTAGGTGTCGACGAGCAGCGTCGCACCGCCGTGGCGCGCGCGCAGCTGGTCGCAGAAGACGCCGAGCTCGCCGGCGCTCCCGCGCGACATGACCTTCGCGTGCGCCATCGTGCCGGTCGCGGGGATCGCCAGGTCGCGGGCGGCAGCCGCCGTCGCGGTCCCTGCGAAGCCCGCGAGGTATGCGGCGCGGGCAGCGGCGTGGCCCGCGCCGAGGCCGTCGAGGCGCCGCATCGAGAAGTCCCAGACGGGGCGGTCGCGCGCGGCCCGCACGATCAGCGTCGCGTTCGTGGCGATGCGCAGCGAGTAGTTCATCGCCGCGAGCATCGGCGTCTCGACGAGCGTCGCCTCCAGCCGACTCGCGGTGATCCGCAGCAGCGGGGTGCCGACGGGGACGATCGTGCCCTCGCGCGGCGCCCAGACGGTGCCCGCGAAGCGCAGGTCGCGCAGGCGCTCGAGCACGGGCTTGTCGAACGTGACCGGATCCTGGTCGGCGAGCCAGCGCAGGTCGGCCTCACCGAAGCGCATCCCCGCGAGGAAGGCGAGCGCCTCATGGACTCCGGCAACGGTCATCGCGCCGATGCCGCGGGCGGCCAGCTCGAAGGTGACGAGGTCGTCTGCCGTCCCCTCATGGACGTAGTCCGCTGCCATCGTGAGGCAGTAGAGATCGGTGGTGAGGGCGTCGTGTGCGGTCACGTTATAGGCGGATAGACCAAAAGTAGTTGCGCAGCATATCAGCCGGGCGAAACACAACGAGCCGCGCGCCGACCTACTTCACGCGCTCGACGGCCCGCGCCAGCTCGCCGACCGAGAACACGCCCTCGAACCGAGCCGCCACCTTGCCGCGCCGGTCGATGACGAACGCCCACGGCTCGGTCTCCAGGCCCCAGGCGCGCACCTGCGAGCGGTAGGGCTTGCCCGGGTCGTTGTCCTGGTAGATCTCCTGCTGGATGAACGCCACGCCCCTGCCGCTCTGACCCCGCACCTGCTCGGCGATGTCGACGACCGGGCCGCAGGTGCGCGACTTGCACAGCGAGGGCGTGGCGAACAGCAATACGACAGGCTTCTTGCCGAGGACGTCGGCGAAGTCGCTTGCGAGCATCTCGCGCGGCGGCGGCACCCGCGTCGACAGCTTCGTCAGGGCGCCACCCACATCGGCGGCCGTCTGCGTGTGGACCTTGATCGCGCGTTCTCCCACAGCCGGCGGGCCGCCTTTCTTGCCGATCGGGAGCGGCGAGAGCGGGTCTGCCACGACAAGCCTGCCGTCGAGTCGCACGAGGCCGATCGCGACGTGCGGACCGTCCGAGTCGTAGACCGCGTCGGCGACGTAGAACGTGTCGCCGCTGGCGAGATCGGCGTCGGTCTGCCGGCTGCGGTAGCGCGTGTCGACATCGAGCGACTCCTTGCGCGCCGTGAACGGCCCGCGCAGCCCGGTGCCGTCAGGGCGCGCGGTGTAGACGGCCACCTGGGAGACGTCGATCTGCTTGTTGGCGCGGTCGACGATCACGAACGCGAGCCGGTTGCGACCGACACGCTGGCCGCTGGAGCTCGAGACGTTGAGGATCGCGCCCATCGGCAGGCCGGCGATGAGCTGCTCGAGCGTCTTGCCCTTGGCGTACGGGAAGTGCGCCGTGGTGGCGGCGGACGGCTGCGGCGGAGCGGGTGCCGTGCCGCCCTCGTCCGAACCACCGCATGCGGAAAGCGCCACGGCCGCCGCCAGCAACGACAGGAGCAGGCGGGCCATGTGAGCAGACTCTAGTGGTCGTCCCCGTGGGTTCGCGCCGTGTCCAGGCGGTTGCTGGCGCCGTCTGGCAAGGACGCAGGATCGAAGGTGTGCCCCTGGCACATCGAGGTCCGAGGACGCCGCCAGGCGGTGATCAGCGGCCGCGTGGCGCGGTGCGAACCTGCGGGGGCGACCACTGGCGCTCTCATGATTGGATAGCGCCGATGGCCGAGCGCGCAGCGATCGTCACCGGAGCCTCGAGCGGGATCGGTCTCGCGGTCGCCCGCATGCTCTGCGAAGGGGGCCACGCGGTGACGCTCGTCGCCCGCCGGCCCGAGAAGCTCGACGCTGCCTGCGAGTCCCTGCGCGCCGAAGGTCTGGAGGTGCAGCGCGTCGCGGCCGACGTCGGCAACGAGGACGACGTGATCCGCGCCGTCGCCGCTCACCGTGACGCGTACGGGCGCCTCGACGTGCTCCTGAACAACGCGGGCGTTGGGATCGGCGCGCCGATCGGCGAGCTGAGCACCAAGCGGATGGACCTCCAGCTCGACACGAACCTGCGCTCGATCGCGCTCTTCTATCGCGAGTGCGTGGAAATGCTGACTGCGGCCGGCGCCGAGCACGGAAACGCGCTCGTCGTCAACACCGCGTCGATCGCGGGCAAGCAGGGCCAGCGCTGGCTGAGCGTCTACTCGGCGACGAAGTTCGGCGTCGTCGGCTTCACCCAGGCCATGAACGCCGAACTCGGCAGCCTGGGCATCAAGTCGACGGCGCTGTGCCCCGGATGGGTCGACACCGCGATGACGGACTTCATCAAGGAGCAGGTGCCGCCCGAGGCGATGATCCAGACGGCGGACATCGTCGCCTCGGTGCGGATGCTGCTGTCGTTGAGCCCGGGCTGCGTCGTCCCGGAGATCGTGTTCCAGTCGCCGACAGGAACGACGCTGCTCTAACGCTTGAGCAGGTCGCTCTCGGCGGCGTCGAAGTCGAACTCCTCGTCCGCCTCCGTCTCGCGACCGAAGTCTTCCGGCAGCACGAGGGTCTCCTCGAACAGCCAATCCAGGCCGGTGGACTCGGCCTCGCGGGTGCGCCGCTCGCGCGCCGTCTCCTTGTGCTCGGCGATGGCCTCGCTGAGGTCGAGGCGCTCTCCGCCGGTGATGCGCAGGCGACGACGCCGGGTCTCCGTCTCGGCCGGCGTCTCCTCCTGTGCGAGCAGCTCTTCGCGAGCGCGTGCCTCGACGGCCGCCCGGTGCTCGGCGATCGCCTCGGCGAACATGCTCGGTCCGGCAGGCTGGAGGCTGGCCTCGATCTCACGGCGCAGGATCACGACTTCGTACTCGGTCGCGGGCCGGATGATCTGGCGTCCGGCGACGCCGCAGAAGGTGTCCCAGGCCTCGGGAAACGAGCAGGCGCTCGTGCGTCCGCCCGCACGATGGGCGGCGAGCATCGGGCAGGCGCCGTCGCTCGCGCTGAAGGCACCGGTGATGACCTTGTTGTTGCCGAGGCCGATGAGCATTGCCTTGCGAGTGCGTTCAGGCAGGACGTCGATGGACCGTCGAAGTTCTGCGACCGCTTGTTCGCGAGGCATTGTCATAGGGTTTCTCTCTCCAGTCGTAGGGCTCGGCCACCGTATGGCAGCCCGTCGCCTCCGTCCACCGAAGTCCTTCCGTGAAAGGGATCTTGCACACGTGAAGCTCGGCGTCCACATCGGCTACTGGTCCCCGCCTCCCCTGGGACGTTCTTGCGACGATCAGCGCGAGATCGTGCAGGAGGCCGAGCGGCTTGGATACGACTCCATCTGGGCGGCCGAGGCCTACGGTTCCGACGCCGCGACGATCCTCGGCTGGCTTGCCGGCCTGACGTCGACGATCAGGCTCGGCTCCGCGATCTTCCAGATGCCCGCACGCAGCGCCGCGATGACCGCGATGACCGCGGCGACCATCGACCAGCTCTCCGGCGGCCGCATGCTGCTCGGCATCGGGTCGTCCGGGCCGCAGGTCGCGGAGGGCTGGCACGGCCAGCGTTTCGGGCGCCAGATCCAGCGCACGCGCGAATACGTGACGGTCGTGCGCAAGGCGCTCGCCCGCGAGCGGCTCGTCTTCGACGGCGAGACGCTGACGCTGCCGCTTCCCGACGGGCCGGGCAAGGCGCTGAAGCTGACGATCGCGCCGGTCCAGGACGAGATCCCGATCTACCTTGCGGCGATCGGGCCCAACAACACGCGCCTGGCCGGCGAGATCGCCGACGGCTGGATCCCGACGCTCTTCTCCCCCGAGCACGTGGCGGAGTTCCGCCCGCTGCTCGAGGAGGGCGCCGCCCGCAGCGGGCGCTCGTTGGAGCGCTTCGACATCGCGCCGCAGGTCAACGTCTTCGTGACCGACGACCTCGCCGCGGGACGCGACGCGATGCGCCCGTTCCTTGCGCTGTACGTGGGTGGCATGGGCTCGCGCGAGAAGAACTTCTACAACGCGCTCGTGCAGCGCTACGGCTTCGAGGACGAGGCCCGCGTGGTGCAGGACCTCTACCTCGAAGGCAAGCGCACGGAGGCGATGGCCGCGCTTTCGGAGGAGCTGATCGACGCCGTCTCGCTCGTCGGTCCGCCCGAGCACATCCGCGAGCGCCTGACGGTCTACCGCGACGCCGGCGTCGGGACGCTCGGTGTCAGCCCGCTGGCCTTTACGAAGGGCGACCGGCTCGAGCAGCTGCGGCTGATCGCGGAGCTGGCTTCCTGAGCCCGAGCCGGCTCCTGCTCGGCGCGTTCGGCGACCCTGGACACGCGTTTCCGGTCATCGCGCTCGGGCGCGAACTCGCCCGGCGCGGTCACGACGTGACGCTGCAAACCTGGCGGCGCTGGGAGCGGGACGTCGAGCGTGAGGGGATGCGCTTCGCCGCCGCGCCGGAGTACCACGTGTTCCCCACCCGCGAGCGCCCGCTGACGCCGTATCAGGCCGTCGAGCGCGCGACGCGCGAGACAGTGCAGCTCGTGCGCGACGTCGCGCCAGATGCGATCGTCGCAGACGTCCTCACGCTCGCGCCGGCGCTGGCGGGTGAACTGGAGGGTGTGCCGGTCGGCACGGTCATCCCGCACCTCGATCCGCGCATGCCGCCGGGCGGCGCGCCCTACTCCTGCGGCGCGCGGTTGCCGCGCACCCGTGCCGGCCGTGCGCTGTGGCGCGGCGCCGACCCGCTGCTGCGCCATGGCCTGGAACTCGGCCGCAGCCAGCTCAACGAGACCCGCCGCCGGCTGGGCCTGCCGGCGCTCGAACGCGTCCATGGAGGGATCAGCGCAGAGCTTGCGCTCGTCGCGACGTTCCCCCAGCTCGAGTATCCGCGCGTCTGGCCTGCCGGCACGCACGTCGTCGGGCCGCTCATGTGGGAACCGCCCGCCGCGAACGTCGAGCTGCCACCGGGCGACGAGCCGCTCGTCCTGATCGCGCCGTCGACGTCGCAGGACCCGGGCCAGACGCTGCTGCGCGCCGCGCTGGAGGGGCTCGCCCGCCTTCCCGTTCGCGTGCTCGGATCGACCAACCGCCAGATGCCTGCGGTCGCAGTGCCGGCCAACGCCCGGCTCGTCGACTGGGTGTCCTACGCGCGGGCGATGCCCGCCTGCGACATCGTCGTGTGCCACGGCGGGCACGGCACGGTCGCGCGTGCGCTGGCGAGCGGCTGCGCCGTCGTGATCGTCCCGGCCGCCGGCGACATGAACGAGAACGCGGCGCGGGTGGAGTGGGCGGGCGTCGGCGTGCGGCTGCCACGACGGCTTGTCGGGGCACGCGGGCTGGCGCTGGCGGTCGGCCGGGCGCTGGCGCGACCGCAGCTTCGCGCCGGGGCACGCGGGCTACAGGCCTGGTCCGCACGCCACGACGGGGCGTTGCGCGCGGCCGGTCTCGTCGAGAGCTTCGCCGCCGGCGCGCGCAGCGGGGGTCAGCCGGAGTGACTCGTCCGCGCGACGAGCGTGCCGTTGACGCGCCGCACGCCGGTCCGCCCTGAGCTGTCGGTCGTCACGATGTACGCCCGCACGTCGATGCGCCCGGCGCGGCGCAGCAACACGCGGTCGCGCCGCGACAGTGCGACCAGCAGCGTCCCCGCGCCGCCGCCCGGGAGGTTGAAGTTGCGCCGCCCGAGGCGCCGCTCGATCCGCAGATCCTTGAGCCTCGAACGCCGGTGCGGGCGGCTGAAGATCGTCAGCCGACCGCTGCACCGCCCGGCCTGGCGCGGGCAGGCGATCGTCACGACGACCGTTGCGGGCTGGCGCAGGCGCGGGCTCGAAACGCCCAGCATCGGCAGCGCACCGGGATCAACCGAGCCGGTGGCGGGCGGTGGCTGCCCGCTGCCTGGCGTCGAAACCGGCGGCGTGGGTGGAGGCGCCGGCTCGTCGTTGTCGACGATCGTCGCCGTGGCGGCCGCGCTCCCGAGCGTGGCGGCCGTCGGCGCACCGAGGCGCAGCCCGAAGGTCTCGTTGGGCTCATCGACGGTGTCGTCGGTCAGCGGCACGGCAACCGCAGCCGTCGTCGACCCCGCCGGGATCGTGACTCGGGCGCTGCGCGCGTCGTAGTCCTGCGCGGCGGTGGCGCTCCCGTCGACCGTCGCGTATGTGACGGAGACCGCTCGGCCGCTCGCCTTGCTGAGGGCGATCGTGAACGCGGCGCTGGCGCCCTCCGCGGCCGGGGTGGCATCGCCGACGCTCAGCGCCGGCGCGGCGTCATCATCCTCGATCGTGCCGATGCCCTCACCATCCGAGACTCCGGAGCCGCTGATGACGAGCCGGAGGGTCTCGTCGTCCTCGTCGAGCGCATCCCTGGTGACAGGCACCGTCACCGTCACGTGCTGAGACCCGCCAAGCAGCGAAAACGGAAAGGTCCTGGTGCCGCTGACGGCGAGGAAGTCCGCGGGGGCCACCGCGGAAGCGTCCTGTGCCGAGAAGGCGATCGTCACGGCGGGAGCAGCGAGCCCGGCCTGCCGCGTGATCGTGAAGGTGAGCGATCCCGCGCTCTCGGTCGCCCGCGCGTCCTGCACGACGATCTGCGCCTGTGACGCAGCGGGGGCTGCGGCGAGCACCAGCACGCCAAGCAGCAGCGCGCGCAGCACGCGATACGTCCCCCGACGCCCTCCCTGGCCGCCCATGAACCGCAAGCTACTCCGGTGAGCACCGGCGAGCAAGCGCTCCCCGAGGCGCGCTCAGCCGATGCGGATGTCGATCCCGAACAGAAGCAGCGGCCAGACGAGGACGGCGACGAGCGCAGACACCACCTTGCCCACGGTCGACAGATGATCGAAGTAGTTCTGCGATGCCGCGACGATGACGCCGATGACGAAATAGATGATTGCGCCGATGCTCATGGCGTCAAGCTACCCGACTCGTGGCGGCGTGACACAACCGTCACTCCTGCCGCCGGGCGTGTCAAGGACGTCCCGGCCTACCAATCCGGTCGCGACGCGAACCGCTCCGGTCGCACTCCGTCGACGGTAGGGCACGTATTCGGCCGAGCGCGCGGCGTTCGCGCTCTTCGGCTTCTGCCGCTGCGCTCGGCCGCGCGAAGTTCTGAGTTCGAAGACCACCGGGGTCACCATGAGACAATGCCTCCTCCAGGGTTGCAGTCGTGTCTCGCGGTTGTTCCTTGCGCTCTGTGCCGGCATGCCCGGCGTGGACGGGTGTCGTAGCGGCGGCGTTCTGACCGTGCACGGGGGTGGCGGCTCCGCAACCGTGCCGTCAGACGACTGGCGATCCGTCGCTCGCGAGCTCGCCGGGAGAGATCGTCGCGAGCACGTGCGGGTTGATCCACATCGACCCGGCACGAGCCTCGATCTTGATCAACGTGCCGTCGCGCCGCGACGCGTTGAAGCGAACGACAAGCACCTGCGGGTCTTCGTCCGTCTCGATCTTCTCGCCATTCTGCAGCGTCACGGTTGAGGGCATGGCAGCGAGGCTAGCGGGCACGTGCCCCGGCGAGTGTCGATGAACCGCACGAGTGGTCGGCGGGTCGGGCATGTGTGTGCCCGGCCCGCTATGCGTGTGGCGGTTCTCCTCTTACAACTCGGGGGGTGGGACTCGAACCCACAACCCTTCGGTTAACAGCCGAATGCTCTGCCGATTGAGCTACCCCCGAATGCGGGCGCCAAGGGTAGCGTGCCAATGAGGGCTCAGCGACGCGGAGCGCCCTCCTGCATCGCCGTCTCCTGGGCATCGTCGAGCTTGGCCTGCGTCTCGCCCCGCTGCTTGGCGAGGTCGCCGACCGGCTCCCCGCGCGAACGGGCCGCCTGCATCTCACGCTCGACCCGATGCAGCTCGAGCTGCAGGCGCTCGACACGAAACTGCGCCGGCGACGCGCGCTCCATGCCGGCCGCTCGAACGGCAAGCGCGCGCACGAGCGCGGTCAGCTCCTCGTCGCCGTCGAGCTCCTCGGTCGGAGCGGCGAGGTGCTCGCGCAGGTGCACTGCCGCCCGGCGCAGCGCGGGCGTGGCGAGGTCGGCCTGCAGGTCGAGCTCGGCGAGCGCCTGGCCGCCGAGTTCGGGCAGCGCGATGCACAGCTGGAGAAACGTGCGCTCCTGCTTCTCGCGGCGCCCGAGCGGCGCCGCAGGCGCGCGCTGGTCGGTCGCCTGCGGCTGCTGCTCGCGCTCCTCGGCGGGAGTAGCGCGCCGGGCAAGCAGCGAGTTGAGCAGGTCCGTCGAGAGGTTCATCCGATCGGCGACGATCCGCAGCAGTTCCTCGCGCATGACGCTCGGCCCGAGCGTCGAGAGGATCGGGCCCAGCTGTGCCAGCACGCGGTCCTTGCCCTCCGCGTCGGACAGGTCACCGGACTCGAGCGCGCGCAGCACGCGGAAGCGCACGAACGGGACCGACCGCGAGATGCGCTCCTGCATCGCCTCGCCGCCCTCGCGCTGCACGAGCTCGGCCGGGTCCTCACCCTTGGGCAGCGGCACGACGCGCAGCTCGAGCTTGCGCCCGGCGGCGACCTTGGCGGCGCGCAGCATTGCCTCCTGGCCGGCGCTGTCGGAGTCCAGCGCCAGCTGCACGACGGGCGCCAGGCGCGCAAGCTCACCGACCTGCTCCTCGGTCAGCGAGGTGCCCATGATGCAGACGCTGTTCCTGACGCCGACCTGATGCATCGCGAGGACGTCGGTGTAGCCCTCGGCGACGACGATGCTGCCCGCCTTGGCAGCGGGGGCGCGTGCGAGGTCGGCCGCGAAGAGCTGGCTGCGCTTGTGAAACAGGTCGACCCCCGCGGGAGACTCCGGGCTGTTGACATATTTCGGCCCGCGCCGTTCGTCGTCCGGGACGAGGCTGCGCCCCGCGAAGCCGCGCACCCGGCCGCGCGAGTCCGCCAGCGGAAATATGATCTGCGAGCGAAAACGGTCATAGATGCGCCCGCTCTTCTCGGACTTCATCGCCAGGCCGGCGTCGTAGAGCTCGCGGTTGCCGAAGCCCGAGCGGCGTGACGCGTTGAGCACGGTGTCCCACGCGCTCGGCGCGTAGCCGACGCGAAACTCGCGCAGCGTCACCTCCTCGAGTCCGCGCTGCGCCAGGTACGTCCGCGCGCGCTCGGCTTCGCGCGACTCCCACAGCTGGCGCGCGTAGTACCTCGCCGTGCGCTCGAGCAGCTCGAGCAGGCGCTCACGACGGACGCGCTGCTCGGCCGCGCGCGGATCCTCGTCCTCGAGCTCGAGCGCGACCTTGTAGCGGTCGGCGAGCAGCTCGATCGCGCCCTTGAAGTCCACGCCCTCGGTCTCCATGACGAACGTGAAGGCGTCGCCTGAAGCCTGGCAGCCGAAGCAGTAGTAGACCTTCTCGGCCGGGTTGATGCCGAACGAAGGCGAGCGCTCGTCGTGAAACGGGCACAGGCCGGTGAAGCGGTTGGCGCCCGCCTTGCGCAGCTCGGTGCGCGAGGAGACGAGGTCGACCATGTCGACTGCCTCGCGGACGCGCTCCTTGGAGTCGTTGGTGTAGAGGGCAGCCACAGGCGCTGGTTACATGGTGAACGACGCGGGCACCGCGAGCGCGGTGAACGACCGCACGGCGTAGCGGTCGGTCATTCCGGCGAGGTAGTCGGTGACGCGCTGGGCGTGGTCCGCACCCGGCGCGCCGCCGCCGTCGGGCAGCAGCGACGGGTCCGACGCGTAGTGCTCCAACAGCGTCCGCAGGACGCGCTCGATCCGCGAATGCTCCTGGCGCGCCGCGGCACCGAGGTAGACGCGCTCGAACATGAACGCCCGCAGCGCGCTCATCGCCGCCCCCGCCCCGTCACCCTGGACGATGTCGCCGGCCTGCTCGGAGTGCTCGACCAGGTCGTGGACGAGAGCGTCGATCCGCGCCGAACCGCTGTCGCCGAGGACGGCGATCGCGTCGGCGGGCAGCGATGCGTCGTCGAGGATGCCCGCGCGGAGAGCGTCGTCGATGTCGTGGTTGATGTAGGCGATCCGGTCGACGATCCGCACGATTCGGCCCTCGAGTGTGCGCGGCGCCGGCGCGCGTCCGGAGTGACACAGGATCCCGTCGCGGACGTCGGCGCAGAGGTTCAGCCCGGCGCCCTCGCGCTCCAGCACCTCGACGACGCGCAGGGAGTGCTCGTAGTGGCGAAAGCCGCCGCCGAAGCGCTCGGCGAGGCAGGAGTCCAGGACGGCTTCGCCGATGTGCCCGAACGGCGGATGACCGAGGTCGTGGCCGAGACCGATCGCCTCCGTGAGGTCCTCGTTGAGCGCCAGGGCGCGCGCCACCGTGCGGGCGATCTGCGTCACCTCGAGCGTGTGCGTCAGTCGCGTGCGGAAGTGGTCGCCCTCGGGGGCTACGAAGACCTGGGTCTTGTGCTTCAGGCGCCGGAAGGCCTTGCAGTGGACGATCCGGTCGCGGTCGCGCTGCAGCGGTGTGCGCAGCGCGCAGTCGACCTCGTCGACCGCACGGTCGGCGGGATAGGAGCGCGCCGCGAGGGGCGAGAGCTGGTCGTCTTCCCATGCCGCGCGCCGCGCGGCGTAGTGCTGCGCGACGGCGCCCGGTGCGGTGGCTGCGTCCATGCCCCCGATTGTCTCACCCGCGGTGGCGTACGCTGCGACCGTGCCGTGCTAGCCCTCGTTGTCACCGGCGAACCGCCGCACGTTGCCCTCGGCGAGGTTGCCGACCCCGAGCCGCTGCCGTCTGAGGCCCTCGTGGCGGGGAAGGCCTTCTCGCTGAACCGCGGCGAGTCGCGCCAGCTGCCCGACCGCCCGCGCGGCCAGGTGCCCGGCTGGGACGTGGCCGGCCTCGTCGCGCGCGCCGCCGTCGACGGCAGCGGCCCGCCCGAGGGCGCGCGCGTTGTCGGGATCGTGCGCACCGGCGCCTGGGCCCAGCAGGTCTGCGTCGCGACACGGAACCTCGCCGAACTGCCCGAGGCGGTGAGCTTCGCGCAGGCCGCGACGCTGCCGGTCGCCGGGATCACGGCGCTCCGCGCCCTGGAGATCTGCGGCTTCGTGCTCGGCAAGCGCGTCCTCGTGACCGGCGCAAGCGGAGGCGTCGGTCGCTTCGCGGTGCAGCTCGCCGCCCGCGCGGGCGCTCATGTCACAGCCGTCGCACGCAACCAGGAGCGTGCGCGCGGGCTGCGCGAGCTCGGCGCCGCGGAGATCGTGCACGACCTCGACGGCGAGGCGACCTACGAGGCCGTGATCGAGGGTGTCGGCGGCGCGAGCCTCGGTGCCGCGCTGCAGCGGGTGGAGGGCCGCGGCATCGTCGTCTCGTTTGCTTCCACCGATCACGATCCGGTGAGTTTCCCGGCGCGCACGCTGTTCGGCCGGGCGCCGGGAGCCCGCCTGCACGGGCTGTTCGTGTTCGAAGAGATCGAGCGCACCGGCACCGGCGGCCGCGACCTCGCTCGGTTGGCTGCGCTCGTCGCGTCCGGCGATCTCGACACACAGATCGACCTCGAGGCGTCGTGGCGCGATCCGGGGCCGGCGATCGCAGCGCTGCTCGAGCGTCGCGTCGCCGGCAAGGCCGTGCTGCACATCGACTGACGCCTACGGGTTGGCGACGGCGGCGGCCGGGAAGACTCGGGCCACATGTCCACCACTCCCCCACCCGACCGTCCCACCGAACGGCTGGCGCCGACGCCGCCGCCGGTCTACGAAGAGCGCGTCGTCACGCCCGCCGTGGACCCCAACGCAATCCTGCTTCGACTCGAGGGCGCGATCGGCTCGCTGCGCACCGGCCTCATGGTCGTCGGCGTGATCGCCGTCGCGGCGCTTGGCGTCGCGGTCTACGCGCTGATGAAGGCCGACGATGCGTCTTCGGGCGAGTCGCGCAGCGGCCTCGCCAGCGATGTGCGCGTCTCGCAGCTCGACGACCGCATCGACCGCATCAGCCGCCAGATCCAGGGGCTGCGCTCCGGCGCGGGCAGCAGCAGCGATGCGGTCGAGGCTCGCGTCGCGGCGATCGAGAAGACGGTCGAGACGCTCGCCGAGCGTCCCTCGACCGACCCGCAGCAGGCGATCGACCAGCTGTCCAAGCGGATCGACCAGATCGCACAGGACCTGGAGGCGCTGCAGCAGGGTCAGTCCGCGCCGTAGGGACGCGCTCACGTTTCCCCGCCGCCGCGCCGCCGCGATCTAGGATCGCGGAGCTCAAGGTTGCTGCCCACCCGCAGCGCCTGGCGCGCGTCATGGGCGAGACGAACTACGTGACGTTCAGCGACGCGTGCGAGGCACGTTGTCTCTCTACCAACCCCCGTCGTCGCCGCGGCGAATCGCCGCCTGGGCGGCGGCGACGCGCGCCACCGGCACCCGAAACGGCGAGCACGAGACGTAGTTCAGCCCCGAGTTGTGGAAGAAGTCGATCGAGTCCGGGTCGCCGCCGTGCTCGCCGCAGACGCCGAGCTTCAGCTCGAGCTTCGTCTTGCGCCCGAGCCACGCCCCCATCCGCACGAGTTGCCCGACGCCCGGCGTGTCGAGCGTCTCGAACGGCGAGCGGTCGAAGACCTTGCTCTCGATGTACGGCGCGAGGATCTTGCCCTCGATGTCGTCGCGACTGAAGCCGAGCGCGGTCTGCGTCAGGTCGTTCGTCCCGAAGGAGAAGAAGTCGGCGTGCGTCGCGATCGTGTCGGCCAGGAAGCACGCGCGCGGCAGCTCGATCATCGTCCCGCACAAATAGTCCTCACGCGCGACGCCCTCCTCCGCGGCGACGCGGAAGATCAGCTCCTCGATGATCTCGAGCTCGCGCTCGTAGTCGATCAGCGGGACCATGACCTCCAGCCGCGGCGGATGGCCGAGGCGCTTGGTCACGGCGCATTGCGCGCGCATGATCGCCCGCACCTGCATCTCGTAGATCTCGGGGTGCAGGATCGCCAGCCGGCAGCCGCGCGTGCCGAGCATCGGGTTGACCTCGCGCAGCGCCTGGACCTGCTTGAGCGTGTGCTCGAGCTCCTCGAGATCGTCGGAGCCCTCCGCCCGGGCGCGCTCTACGTCGAGTTCTGTCTTCACAGCGTCGGGCAGGAACTCGTGCAGCGGCGGATCGAGCAACCGGATCGTGACCGGCAGCCCGTCCATCGCCTCGAGGATCTCCTCGAAGTCCTGCTGCTGCAGCGGCAGCAGCGCGTCGAGCGCAGCGCGCCGCTCCTCGATCGTGTCCGACAGGATCATCTCGCGCATCTTCGGCTGCCGGTCGGCGGCCATGAACATGTGCTCGGTTCGGCACAGCCCGATGCCCTCGGCACCGAACGCCCGCGCCTTGGTCGCGTCCTCGGGCGTGTCGGCGTTGGCGCGGATGCCGAGCCGGCGAACCTCGTCAGACCACCCCAGGACGCGCTGGAAGTACTCGGTCATCTCCGGCTCGACGAGGGGGACGTCATCGACCGTGATCTGCCCGACCGTCCCGTCGATCGAAATGATGTCTCCTTCGCACAGGAGGGTCTCGCCGACTCGCAGCTCCTTCGCGGCGAGGTCGATCTCGAGCGCGCTCGCTCCTGTGACCGCAGGCCGTCCCATGCCGCGGGCGACGAGCGCCGCGTGGCTGGCCTTGCCGCCCTCCGCGGTGAGGATCCCGCGCGCGGCGTGGAAGCCCGCGACGTCCTCGGCCTCGGTGAACGGGCGCACGAGGATGACGTCGCGGCCCGCTGCCTCGGCGTCGACGGCGTCCTGCGCGCTGAAGACGATCTCGCCCTTCGCAGCGCCCGGCGACGCGGCGACGCCCTTGGCGAGCACGGCGTAGTCGACGTTCGGGTCGAAGGTCGGATGCAGCAGAGCGTCGAGCTTCTCGCAGTCGATCGTCGAGATCGCCTCGGCCTTCGTCAACAGGCCCTCGTCGACGACGTCGCACGCGAAGCGCACCATGGCCTGCGCGGGCCGCTTGGCGCTGCGCGTCTGCAGCATGTACAAACGGCCATCCTCGATCGTGAACTCGGTGTCCTGCATGTCCTTGTAGTGCGACTCGAGCGTGCGGAGGATCTCCATGAGCGTCGCGTGCGCCTCGGGCATCACGTCGCGCAGGTCGGCGATGTCCTGGGTGTTGCGCACGCCGGAGACGACGTCCTCGCCCTGCGCGTTGACGAGGAAGTCGCCCGAGGGCTCGGGTGCGCCGTCGACCTCGTCGCGGCTGAACGCCACGCCGGAGCCCGACGTGTCGCCCTTGTTGCCGAAGACCATCTGCTGGACGTTGACCGCGGTGCCCCAGTCGTCGGGGATGCGGTTGATGCGCCGGTAGCTGATCGCGCGGTCGCCGCCCCACGAGTCGAAGACCGCGCGGATCGCCTGCTCGAGCTGGTCTCTCGGCTCCTGCGGGAACTCCTCGCCGGTCACCTCCTTGAAGATCTCGCGGAAGGTCGCCGTGAGGTCGCGCAGGGCCGCGACGTCGAGCTCGGTATCGAGCTTGACGCCGTGCTGCTTCTTGGCGTCGGCGATCGCGTGCTCGAAGCGCTCGCCGGGGATGTCGCGCACCACATTTCCGAACATCTGCACGAAACGTCGGTAGGAGTCCCACGCGAAGCGCTCGTTGCCCGTCCTGTCGGCCAGGCCCTGCACGGACCGGTCGTTCAGACCGAGGTTGAGGACCGTGTCGAGCATGCCGGGCATCGACTCGCGCGCGCCGGATCGCACGGACACGAGCAGGGGATCGTCGGGGTCGCCGAGCGTTTTTGCGCAGGCGGACTCCAGGCGCACAAGCGCCTCGTCGACCTCCCCCGCCATCCCGTCGGGCGCCGTGTTGTCGTTCTCCATGTAGGAGACGCACGCCTCGGTCGTGATCGTGAACCCCGCTGGGACGCGATCCGCGCCCAGGATGCGCGTCATTTCGGCGACGTTCGCGCCCTTTCCACCGAGGAGGTTGCGCATCTCCTTCGAGCCCTCGGCGAAGTCGTAGACCCACTTCGTACCCACTCGTGCGACT